>CAZNKI010000006.1:0-95375 GCA_964573665.1 uncultured Candidatus Cloacimonadota bacterium
ATAGAAGATATCAACCAGAATATTATAAAAATCGCTTGACTTAAACATAGTACATTCAGAGCAACGCGTGGAATCTCCTGTAAGACATCATGCATCATGTTTTCTCGTAGAGACGGCGATTAATCGCGTCTCAAATCGTATCGCGAGCTACCGGCTTGCGATATTCATCATCGTTCTGCACGCATCCTTGCTTGCAGTCTTATTTATACGACCATCTTCAACCCATCCGACACAAAGATTTATACGAGCAGCTTTATTCCCCTATCTGGAGGGGGGCAGCTTTGCTGACGGGGTGGTCATGAGAAAAAACAAATCATACGATCATCTTATCATCTCGTAGAGACGTCGATTTATCGCGTCTCAAATGTAAAACTCCTCGCATCATGTTTTTTTTTGCGGATTTACGGCATTGCGCAAGCTTCATTTCGCAGAATCCCTACATCTGATAGGTGCAAACAGGGATGTTTGCACAACGAAAATATGATGCAAGAAGCGCATCAAGGAGACCCCCCGCTTCACGATGTTTCGCTCTGAGTGACAGATGATCGTATTTGTAGTTTTGCCAGAATAATTCATCTGTCGAAGTCTCATGCATACGAAAGAATATTATCGTTAAAATATTGTTGATTAACGAGATACACAATGACCACCCCGTCCGCTAAAGCGTCCACCCCTCCACAGAGGGGAATTGAGATTTACGGCATATTACCAAGCTGGTAACGCAATTTCATGGTTTGTAGGGATTGTACATGTAAAATGTGGTATATCTGAAAAGTGCAAACAGGGATGTTTGCACAACGAAAATATGATGCAAGAAGCGTAATATAATGGTAAATTGTAAAGTATAAATTATGAATTCAATTGGATTTTTGAAATAATATTTTTAAGACCCCACGCTTCACGATGTTTCGCTCTGAGTGACAGGTTTTTGTTAAAACACAAATGCCGTTAATGATGAAATCGGTGAATGATTACCTTATATGTGGACGAGGACGTCCACCCACTCAATATTGTTTATCAAGAAGATTACTTTACGATTTGCTGTATGGGCAACTCTTGCAGTTGCCCATAATGGGTAGGCGTAAAACCTACCCCTACGAAAAAGGTGCAAACAGGGATGTTTGCACAACGTTGGCAATCTAGTAGATTACCCTACAAATGAACTTACGAAAAACATAAATATTTAACCTTTATTTTTAGCAAAAGATAAAAACACTATCTTTTTTCTGTAAAGCAAATAGCTGAACCGAGGGTGAACTGAGACGGAACTGAGCGTAAGGCTGAGGTAAATTGGCAAAAAAGTATGGTTTTTGACTCAAAATTCGCATCCCATCATATTTGATATCAAGTATTTTTTGTCTTCCTGTATCGAAGAAAGGTGCAAACAAGGATGTTTGCACAACGAAAATATGATGCAAGTACCACATCAAGGAGACCCCACGCTTCACGATGTTCCGCTCTGGGTGACAGATGATCGTATTTGAAGTTTTGCCGGAATTTTCCATTAAGCGTTGAAGGGTATATCTGAAAGGTGCAAACAGGGATGTTTGCACAACGTTGGTGATCTGGTAGATACTCATAATGGGCTGGTGTAAAATCTACCCATATCGTCAAAGATGCCTTATTCTTCTGAATATGTATGCTAATCATTTATTTTACTTAAAGAGATAAGATCAATGTTATTTAATCATCATTTTCTACTTTTCTCAGCACTCATAAAAACAATTGACAGTTATCTGCATTGTTATCAAAATAACACCAAAATAATTTGTTAAGGAGTGCTTTGCATGAAAAACTATTTAAGTACCAGGTCTGGTATTATCATCGTTGGGGTGATTATTGGGATTGTTGCTATTATTCTTCAGTATTTAGGTAATCCGCCTAACATGGGAATTTGTGTGGCTTGTTTTGAACGTGACATCGTTGGTTCATTAGGATTTCACATGGCAAAAACAGTTCAGTATCTCAGACCAGAGATTATCGGAATTCTTTTAGGTGCCTTTTTCATTTCAATATTCAGCAAAGAGTTTAAACCAAGAGGTGGATCTTCAAGCATTATCCGTTTCTTTTTAGGCGTATTTGCGATGATTGGGGCTTTAGTATTTCTTGGATGTCCATGGAGAACGATTTTGCGTATCGCTGGTGGGGATATGAATGGCGTTGTCGGTTTATTAGGATTGATTTTTGGTATTTTCATTGGCGTTCAGTTCTTAAAAAGAGGATATAGTTTAGGACGCGCTTATGAAATGAAAAATAAAACAGCAGGATTTTTAATGCCTGCATTAATGATAATGTTTGCCATTTATGCATTTACGAGTTTTTCAAAATTACAGCTAAGTACAGAGGGACCAGGATCAAAATATGCGCCAATGATCATCAGTATCATCGCTGGACTCGTAATTGGGATACTGGCTCAAAGAAGCCGGTTCTGTACGATGGGTTCATTTAGAAACCTGATTTTGATTCGTGATTTTCATTTATTATCTGGTGTGCTTGCAATGATGCTTTCTGCATTACTGATGAATATATTTTTAGGTCAGTTTAAGTTTGGTTTTGCAGACCAACCGATTGCTCATACAATGTCCTTATGGAATTTCTTAGGAATGACACTTGCCGGATTAGCTTTTACACTTGCAGGTGGTTGTCCAGGAAGACAATTAATACTGAGCGGTGAAGGTGATACTGATGCAGGTATTTTTGTATTAGGTATGTTTGTTGGCGCAGCAGTTTCACATAATTTTGCTTTAGCAAGTTCACCCAAAGGTATCGGAGAGTATGGCGCTTTTGCAACAATTATTGGTCTTGTCTTCTGTTTAATCATTGCTTTTGTAATGGTAGAATCAAAAGTAAAAGCAAAGTAAGGGAGGAAGAATGAAACAGATCGATACACGCGGATTGTCATGCCCACAGCCGATTATTCTTGTCACAAAGGAAATTAGAAATTCTAAAGAAAATTTTGAAATTTTAGTGGATAGTGAAGTAACTAAAGAAAATTTAGAACGAACATTAAATCAGTTTAAACTGAAATATCAGATCACTTATGAAAACAATGAAATAAAATTCAATGTTCAAAGATAAACTCGTCTATTTTGACAATGCAGCCACAAGTTTTCCAAAACCTCCGGCTGTATTACAGTTCATGATCGAATTTATGTCTCTGATCGGTGCTAATCCAGGCCGATCAGGGCATTTTCTTAGTGAAGAAGCGCTTTTGAAAATGCTCGAATGCAGAAAAGAAGTCGCTTCTTTATTTGGGATTAGAAATATCATGAAAGTGATTTTTACATCCAGCGCTACAGAAGCGCTTAACACCACATTATTTGGGATAATACAGGAAAATGATCTGGTATTATGCAGTTCTGCAGAGCATAACAGCGTTGCCCGTCCGCTTCATTTTTTAGAAGATAAAGCGAAAATAAAATTACAAAAAATCAAAGCAAATCATTTTGGACAGATTGATCTGAATCATTTAGAAGAACTGTTAAAACAAAATCCACGCTGTTGTGTGATTAACCATTCCTCAAATGTGAATGGTCTGGTTCAAGACCTACAAGCGATTTCAGATTTATGTAAAAAATATCATACACTTTTGATCCTTGATGCGTCACAATCAGCAGGGATTATTGATATAGATATTAACGCACTTGGTGTCTCTGTACTATGCAGCAGCGCACATAAGAGTTTATATGGACCTATGGGGCTTGGGATAATGGTTCTTTCTGATGATTTTGATCATAGCAGAATGAAACCCTTTAAATATGGTGGTACAGGCAGTCTTTCAGAATCGGTAATGCAACCTGATTTCCTGCCAGATCGCTTCGAGTCAGGAACTCCCAATTTGCCCGCAATATGCGGATTGACTGAAGGAATCAAATGGATCAAAGAACAAAACGAAATGAATACTACAATTGAGAATAAAAAGAGGCTTGTGAATTATTTTCATCGACAAGCAACTCAACGATTGAAGCGATATCTATGTTATAATGATTTTTCAGTGGTAAATTCAGGAATTATTGCCTTTAATCTTGAGGGTATCGATTGTTCGATTGTTTCGGATTTCCTTTCTCAATTTTATAAGATTTGTTGCAGGACTGGTCTTCATTGCGCACCCTGGACACATCAGGCTTTGAATACTTTCCCGAATGGTACAGTTAGATTTAGTTTCAGTAATTTTAATACTTTTGATGAAATTGAATATTCAATCTCAGCATTAGAAGATTTGGAGAAGCAACAATGAACTATTTGATTCTTTTTTACTCCAACCATTTTGCAATTTGGACAAAACAATGTTTGACAGATCATGGAATTCTGTGTTATATGAAAGCAGTACCAAGACATTTAAGTTCTGATTGTGGTTATTGTATTGAAGTGGAACATCATGATGAAGCTCAGATAAAGACGATCTTGCTTGAAAATGGGATTGAGTATCAGGAAATTATAGAATGTGAGAAGTGACGAAGTGTAATTAATTGTTTTGTTTTTTATAAAAATATATTATACTATTAAAAAGAAGATCAAATGGAGGGTTTTATGAATTTATTCTCAGCAAATGAAGTGATTGAAATGGCAGTACAAATTGAAAAAAGCGGTTATACTTTTTATGATCGAGCATTAAAAAAAGAACAATTAAAAGACTCAACCCGTGAATTACTTACTCTTTTACGTGATCAGGAGATTAAACATGAGCAGTTCTTTCTCAGTCTCCGTGATCAGAAAGATTTATTTAGTTTAGACGAAACTCAGGATTGGGATATGATCTCTTCATATATCCGAATGATTACCGATGCGCGATTGTTTAATGATGAAAGCTCTGCCATCAAATTAGTGGATAAAGCAGAATCAGATCTCGAACTGGTTAATTATGCGATTACTTTTGAAAAAGACACATTATTGTTTTTCCACACTTTAAAAGAAAAAATCAATGGAGATAAGACCAAGCAAATCGTTCAGGAAATCATTCAGGAAGAAATCACACACGTATTCCATCTTACAGAATACAAGAAAAATCTTCTTGCTTAAATCATTCATAACTCTAAATATATAGCGGAGGCTCAAATGGCTAATGATCAGGACATTGCACGTTCAATTGAGATGAAACCAATCTTAGAAATTGCACAATCGATAGGTTTAAAAGAAGACGATCTTGAATATTATGGGAAATTTAAGGCAAAAATATCTTATAAAACATTGAAAGAACTCGAGTCAAAGCCTATGGGGCAATTGATTTTAGTCTCTGCGATCACACCAACTCCTGCTGGAGAAGGGAAAACGACTAATACAATAGGTTTAGCTCAGGCTTTAAATAAAATCGGTAAAAAAGCAATTGCTGCTATTCGAGAACCATCTATAGGCCCGGTTTTCGGTGTAAAAGGCGGTGCTGCAGGTGGTGGATATTCGCAGGTTGTACCAATGGAAGACATCAACTTACACTTCACGGGCGACTTTCATGCGATTACTTCTGCGAATAATACCTTAGCTGCATTGATTGATAACTATATTTATTATGATAATGAACTCAACCTTGATCCACGCAGAATCATGTGGAAACGAGTCCTTGATGTAAATGACCGAATGCTTCGTGATTGTGTGATTGGTTTGGGAGGAAACAAACAAGGATTTCCTCGTGAAGAGGGATTTGATATTACTCCAGCTTCAGAAATTATGGCGATCCTTTGTCTTTCGAATGACATCACAGAATTAAAGGATAGAATCGGAAACATCGCTGTGGGCTATACTTATAAGGGTGATTTGGTTCGCGTTCGTGATTTGCATTTTGAAGGAGCGATCACAGCACTTTTAAAAGATGCATTGAAACCTAATTTAGTGCAAACATTAGAGCATACTCCTGCATTTGTGCATGGGGGTCCATTTGCAAACATTGCACAAGGCGCAAACAGTATCTTAGCGACTAAGACTGCTTTAAGACTGGCAGATTATGCGGTAACTGAAGCGGGATTTGGCTTTGATCTTGGCGCTGAGAAATTTTTTGATATTGTGAGTCGTTATGGAGAGTTTTGTACTTCAGCCGTAGTCCTTGTGGCAACCGTTCGGGCGATCAAATTTCATGGTGGCGGAAAACTTAAAGATCTCACTATCCCCAATCCAGAAGCAGTAAAAGCAGGCTTGGAAAATCTGGAAAAACATCTTGAAAATATCAGAAAGTTTGGTATGAAATCTGTAGTCTCCATCAATCGTTTTGTTACGGATTCAGATGAAGAATTAGAAATCATCAAGTCTTTTTGTGAGTCCAAAGGATTTGATGCCTTCATCGTCGATTTTTGGGCAAAAGGAGGTGATGGCGGATTGGATTTGGCGCGAAAAGTGGTCGATATGATTGATCAGCATGTCTGTACTCAAAAGTTTTTATACGACTGGAAAACACCTATTGAAGATAAGATAGAAAAAATAGCCAAAGAGATCTATGGTGCCGAAGCGATAGATTACACTGCCAGTGCGAAACAAGACCTGAAATTGATCAAGAAGTTTGGATTTGATCATTTGCCAATTTGTATGGCAAAAACTCAAAAATCACTATCTGACAATCCAGAATTATTAGGAAGACCCAAAGATTTTTTAGTAACAGTTCGCGAAATTAAAATTGCATCAGGTGCTGGTTTTGTGATTCCGATCACAGGAGAAATCATGCGTATGCCGGGATTGTCTAAAAATCCATCTGCAATGAATATTGATGTAGATGCCGAAGGAAATATCACAGGATTATTCTAAATCAGAGGCATATTTTCTAACTCATTGTCATGAAACAGAAAAAACTGCTTGACGTGATAAGGCATTGAGAATTTATTGGAATAGTAAAAAGAAGCCCGAGCTTCTACCTTACGATTTAAAGGTATCGGTAAGGTGATACTGAAAAAGATCATAAAAGATGATTGTATAGAAGTAAGCGGGTTCGTCCCGCTTTTTTTTATTAATAAATAAAAGTCAGAATAGGAGGCGCTTATAATACGCATTCGCAAAGGTAAAGCAAAGACTAAAGCTGTCGTACCAAAAGAAAGAACAAACATGGAGATCGATGCTCCGGAAGTTCGCCTGATCGACGCTGAAGGTGCCCAGGTGGGTGTGGTTTCATTACAAAAAGCTCTTCAGCTTGCTGAAGAAGCAGAACTCGATTTGGTGGAAATTTCCCCCAACGCAGAACCACCAGTATGCAGAATCTTAGATTTTAGTAAATACTATTATCAGAAAGAAAGAAAAACCCGTGAACTCAAGAAAAAACAGCACATAGTGCAGATTAAAGAAATAAAGTTCGGTCCAAACACCGATGATCATGATTATAATTTCAAGAAAAATAATGCCTTGAAATTTCTCAAACAACACAATAAAGTGAAGTTTACCGTGAAGTTTAAAGGTCGCCAAATGGCGCATAAAGAATTGGGTTATAATGTACTTGAACGTTTGGTTGAAGATCTCAAAGAGTTTGTAGATGTCGATTCAAAACCATCATCAGAAAAAAATCTTTTAACGATGATCGTATCTCCTAAAAAAGATATCGATAAAATCCTGATCAAAATGGGACTTATAGTTTCAGATGATTTACCAGAAGATGAAATTGATGAAGAAATAGATGAAAATTTAGAAAATGAAGAATAAATCGGTTGATTCATAAGGAGGAAAAATGCCGAAAATTAAAACACACCGTGCCGCAGCAAAACGCTTCAGTATTACAGGTACAAAAAAGATTAAAAGACACCATGCTGGTCATTCACACATATTGACTTCAAAAAGTCATAAGAGAAAAAAGAACCTTGCTAAAGGCGCTTTAGTATCAGCAGCTGATTATCCAAGAATTAGCAGATTATTAGGAATGTAATAAGGAAGAGAAAGAAGGAGACCTACTATGCCAAGATCGACGAATAATGTTGCAAGTCATAAAAGACATAAAAAATTTTTAAAAGCCGCAAAAGGTTATTACGGTGCTAAAAGTAAACTTTACCGTACCGCACGCCAAGCCGTAGAAAAAGGTTTGGGATATGCATATCGTGACAGAAAGCAGAAAAAACGCCAACTCAGACAATTATGGATTGTTCGTATCAATGCTGCTGCCAGAATTAATGGAATGTCATACAGCAATTTAATCAATGGCTTACATGTTGCCAATATCAATGTGAATCGCAAGACACTTGCTCACCTTGCTTGGCACGAACCTGCTGCTTTTACGGCTTTATGCGATGCTGCTAAATCCGCAAAAGGAAGTATTTAATCGTGGAAGAAAAACTTAATCTCATTATTGAAAATGCTCATAATGAAATAAAGGGTGCTCAGAGTCTTCATGAATTAATGCTTTTAAAATCTAAATACTTAGGGAAAAAAAGCGATATTAATGATCTTATGAAAACTCTGGGCTCTTTAAGCCCTGAAGAAAGACCGCTTGTTGGCAAAGTGATAAATATTGCCAAAGAGAAAATAGAACTCTTCCTCAATGATCAGGAAGAGTTTGTTCGTGAAAACGAATACCAGAAAACCTTACTTGAAAGCCGTGTCGATATCAGTATGCCTGGTTATACGATTCAATACGGCAGTCTTCATCCGATGACAATAATCTGGAGAGAAATTGAAGATACCTTTATTTCAATGGGTTTTGATATCGCAGAGGGTTATGATATTGAAGATGAATTTCATAATTTTGATGCGCTGAATACACCAAAAGATCATCCATCAAGAAATCTGGCTGACACTTTTTATGTTCAGGATGATGTTTTATTAAGAACACAGACTTCAACTGTTCAAATCCGCGTCATGGAAAACTATACTCCACCGATAAAGATTATCTCTCCTGGACGCTGTTATCGCAATGACAAGCCAGATGCTTCTCATTCACCTGCTTTTCATCAGGTCGAAGCGCTTGTGGTTGACGAAAATGTAACCTTTCAGGATTTAAGAGATACCTTGAATACCTTTGTAAGAAAAATGTTTGGTTCACAAATGAAATCAAGATTCAGACCTCACTTTTTCCCATTTACAGAACCTTCTGCTGAAATTGATATTTCTTGCGTGAACTGTGGCGGAAAAGGCTGTTCGATTTGCAAAGGCTCTGGCTGGCTTGAAATGGGCGGAGCAGGAATGGTTGATCCTAATGTCTTTAAGATGTTAGGCATTGATTCTGAAAAATACAGTGGTTTTGCATTTGGTTTAGGTATTGATCGAATCACAATTCTGAAATATAATATCCCTGGATTAAGACCTCTGTACGAAAATGATATTCGTTTTCTAAAACAATTTAGTCCAAGCAGAAAGTATTAATTTGATTATAATGAACAGATTTAATCTGTGTAAATAAAGTGGAATTGCGGAGGATATTTATCTCTCCAACAAAGAGGATTAAATGAATATTAGCTATAAATGGCTCAAACAATATCTTGATATAGATTTAAGCCCGGATGATTTAAAAGATAAATTAACATTTTCCGGTATCGAAGTTGAAGCAGTTCATCAAAGTCATGAGCTGCTTAATCACATTTTTGTTGCCCAGATCGCTGAAAAACAAGCCCATCCCAATTCTGATCATCTCTCTGTCTGTCAGGTTTTTGATGGAAAAGAGACCGTACAAGTGGTGTGTGGCGCTTCTAACTGCGCAAAGGGTCAAAAAATTGCTTTCGCACCAGTAGGAACGCAAATCGGTGATTTATTGATCAAGCGTACAAAACTCAGAGGGGAAGAATCTTTTGGGATGATTTGTTCAGAAAAAGAATTAGGGATATCTGATAATCATGACGGTATTCTTGTTCTTAATGAAGATGCCCCCATAGGTAGTACACTTTCTGATTATCTCGATATCGCAGATACTGTTTATGAAGTTGAGATCACACCGAACAGACCTGATTTATTAGGTATGATTGGTGTTGCTCAGGATTTATCAGCGCAACTTGACCTTGATCTGACTTTACCTTTTCTTAAAGAATATCCGGCTACAACAAATAATGAGTTTTTTGTTGAGATACAAGAACCAGAATTGTGCACCCGATATATTGCCAATATTATTGAGAATGTCACAATTTCTGAAAGTCCGGACTGGATTAAAGAATGTTTGACTGCATGCGGAATAAAACCAATTAATAATCTTGTTGATATAACGAACTATGTCATGATGGAATATGCTCATCCGCTTCATGCCTTTGACAAAGATAAACTTGAAGGTCAGAAGATCATTGTCAGAAAATCTGTTAAAGGTGAAAAGCTTCCTGCATTAGATCATAATGAATATGAGCTGACAGGAGAAGAACTGATGATCGCTGATGCCAATAAACCGATTGCTTTAGCAGGTATTATTGGCGGTGAAAACTCACATATCACTGAACAGACTAAGTCTATCGTCCTTGAATCGGCATGTTTTAATCCAAGCCAGATCAGACGCACTTCTTACAAAAACAAAATCTTCACCGATTCATCTTATCGATTTGAACGTGGAACTTCTGATATCGTTGCAGAGTTTGTTGCAAAAAGAGCTATTGAATTGATCCTCTCAATTTGTGGCGGAACTTTGACTCAGGCGATGATTGATGTATATCCAAATCCCAAAGAAGATCTTTTGATTACATTGAGACCTTCAAGGGTGAAAAAACTTCTTACGCTTAGTTTAGAAGAAGAGACCATTATTCAGTATTTATCAGCATTAGGATTAGAACTGATTAACAGAACAGAAGATGCATTGTCATTTAAAATTCCATCATGGAGAAGAGATCTTGAAAGAGAAATAGATTTGATTGAAGAGATTATTCGCTTACATGGATATAATTCTATCGAATCAAAACCAGAGAAACCACAGATCACCAATAAAGTATCTCTTTCATTAAGGAGAAAAGTTCAGGATTACTTAGTGACTCAGGGTTTTTATGAAGCTTTGAACTTATCATTTTTTGACCCGAACTATCTTGATATGATGAAATTAGCTGATGATGATTACCGAAGAAATGCAGTACCGATTATGAATCCTCAAGGACAGGCATCCTCACTGATGAGAACAACTTTGATCCCTGCTTTGATAAAAAATGCAGGATACAATTATAATCATGGTCAGGAAAATATTAAATTGTTTGAATTGAACAAGGTCTTCTTCAAAACTGATCAGAAGCTTGCAAATGAACGATGGACTGTGGCTGGAGTAATTTCTGGTTTTGTTCATCCTGTTTACTGGAAGAATAAAAATGAAGAAAGTGATTTCTTCTATTTAAAAGGGATTGTTCAAACCTTGTTGAGTTTATTCCCACTCAAGAAATATAAGATTGAGATGTCTGATGACCCTTATTATCAGGATAAATTATCTGCATCCATTGTTGTTGGGAAGAAAGTGATTGGTACATTTGGTAAACTTGATCCAAAAGTATTAACACTCTTTGATTTTGATAAAGCGATGTACTCATTTGAAATTGATTTTTCATCTTGTCTTGAGTATATGGATAAGAAAGAAATCGTATATACCGAAATCCCAAAACTGCATTCTGTTTCAAGAGATATCTCATTTGTGATTTCAAAGCAACATCAGATACAAAGTATTATCGAAGATATTCTTCAGTGTAATCCAAAACTAATCAAAGAAGTCATTCCTTTTGATGAATATACCGGAAAGCAGATACAAGCGGGCTTCAGAAGCTTATCTTTAAATATTTTGATCGTTCCTGAAACAAAAAACTTGACTGATGACTATATTTTGGGATTAATTAACTCTGTAATAGAAAAACTGAAACAGAAATACCAGATAGAAATGAGGTAAATGTATGGAACAGTTAACAATAAATGCAGCAGAAGAAGAATTGGCCGCTCAACCAAAGTCAATTCCCCTTCACGAAAAAATACAGATTTTAATTGATAATTATTCTTCATTGAAAGAAAAATATGCCCAATTATCAGAAGAAAAGAATAAACTTGAGATGGACTTTCTTGAATTGGATGATTCATTTAAAGATATCTCAAATCAACTATCAGAACAAGCTAAAATTAATTTACAATTGACTGAACAACTTAATCGACAAACTCAGGAAATCATTCAGTTGAAGACAAATAATGAAAATTTAGAAAATATAACCAAAGTCGCTGCTTCAAAAATTGATGTGGTCCTTTCGCAATTAATTGACGCATAAAGGTAAATCAGCATGAAGCAAATAGAGATAAATGTGATTGGCCATAGAGTGAAAGTGATGGGTGAAAATTCCCAACATGTTCAACAATATGCTGAATACTTAGATAATTATTTGCGTGAAATTAGTGCCCAATATAATTGTTTGGATCAGAAAACAATGTTTATACTAACAGGACTAAATCTTGTGGAAAAGATTTTTGAACTTGAAGAAAAAAATAAAGAGCTGAGTAAAGAACTAAACAAAGTAAGTACTTTACTTCAGAATTTATAAATCAAGGCCTGCTGTATTCGTGTTTTAGATTTGTAGAGGAACCAATGATCAAACGGGAATCGAGCCATTAGTGTACTGCGTGCTTGCTCAGGCAAGATTAAGGAAACTTAATAAGGTAGATGCCCACCTTGTAACTTAGGTTTCGAGGTCAGTTAAAATACGGTATAAGCAGGTCTTATAATAACCCGGAGGATTAATTTATGATAATATACATTATCACAACTCTTGTTGGTCTAGCCCTTGGCGCAGCTGTTTCTTTTGCCTTTTACTGGATTAAGAAAGATACAGCTTTTAAGCAAATCACTCATGCAGAACAAATCTCCAAAGATTTGATTGAAAAAGCTAAAGTGGACTCTGAAGATTTGAAAAAGAAAGTGGTGCTTGATGCCAAAGACGAATGGTTCAAGCTTCAAAAAACCTATGAAAATGAAATTAAAGAACGTCAAAAAGAAGTAAGAAATTTAGAAAACAAGTTTAATGAACGCGTCAATAGTTTTGATAAGCGTCTTGAAGTTCTTGATAAAAAAGAATTAACGCTTACTGAAACTGACAAGAAATTGAAACAAAGAGAAGAACAACTGGCAAAAAAATCAGAAGAAATTGATCAACTCATTCAAACCCAGAAAAAGAAACTTGAAGAAATTGCTGGTTTAAATCGCGAACAAGCGCTTCAGATTTTACGAGATGAACTGAAGAATGATGCAAGAAATTTAACTGCAAATGAGATTCGCCAGGAAATAGAATTACTCAAAATGGATGCAAATAAAAAAGCAGCAGAAATTATTTCAACTGCAGTCCAAAGAATGGCCGTCGATCATATTTCTGAATCAACCGTAGCCGTTGTATCATTACCATCTGACGAAATGAAAGGACGTATTATCGGTCGTGAAGGCCGAAATATTCGTGCTTTTGAAAAAGCATCTGGTGTCGATTTAATTATCGATGATACTCCAGAAGCAGTGGTGCTTTCATGTTTTGACCCGGTCAGACGCGAAATTGCCCGTTTATCACTTGAAAAATTAATTGCTGATGGTCGAATTCATCCAGGACGTATCGAAGAATTGATCGAAAAAACTCGCAAGGAAATGGAAACAAATCTTGTTAGTATTGGTGAGAAAGCATGTCTTGAAACAAACATTCATAATATATCACCAAATCTTATCAAACTCATTGGACGTTTACATTATCGTACTTCCTACGGTCAAAATGTACTGAATCATAGTATCGAAGCAGCTTGGATTTGCGGTATTATGGCTAAAGAATTAGGTCTTGATCAGGAAATTGCTCGTCGATGCGGTTTCTTACATGATATTGGTAAAGCAATTGATCATGAGTTTGAAGGTTCACATGCTGCTTTAGGTGCTAATTTTGCGCGTAAGAACGGTGAAAGTAAAATTGTAGTCAATGCTATCGAATCTCATCACGAAGAAGTTGAAGCTGAAAGCGTTTATGCTGTACTTGCACAAGCTTCAGATGCAATTTCTGGTGCTCGTCCTGGTGCTCGTCGTGAAATGCTTGAAACTTATATGCAACGTCTTGAAAAACTGGAAGAAATTGCAAACTCATTTGAAGGTGTTAACAAATCATTTGCGATTCAAGCAGGTCGCGAATTACGCATTATCGTAGATCCTGTAAATATTGATGATAATCAAACGATGTTTATCGCAATGGATATCGCAAAACAAATTGAGAAAGAAATACAGTACCCTGGTCAGATTAAGGTGACTGTATTACGAGAAACAAGACAAACCGCTATTGCGAAATAAAATGAAAATATTGTTTTTTGGCGATGTTTTTGGAAATCCTGGCAGAAAGGCAATTCAAAGCTTTCTGCCAGAATTCTTATCTAATCATCATATTGATTTTGTAATTGCCAATTGTGAAAATGCCTCGGATGGTAAAGGGATTACAGAAAAATCTGCAAAAGAGTTGTTTGATGCTGGAGTTCATGCATTTACCAGTGGTAATCACTTGTGGGATAAAAAAGATGGTATTACATTAATCTCTACAGAGAAGAGAATCGTGAAGCCATTAAATTTTCCATCGGATGCCCCAGGATTTAATTACACCTATTTAAAGAATCGACAATTTGATCTTGTAGTGGCTTGTCTTTGCGGTCAGTCTTTTATGAACCCAATTGACTCCCCCTTTTTTGCTCTTGATCGTTTATTGCCAGAACTTTATTCTATAAGCAGGAATATATTAATCGATTTTCATGCAGAATCTACAGCAGAAAAGAGAACCTTTGGTCATTACTTCGATGGGAAAGTTTCTGCGATATTAGGGACACATACACACATTCAAACTGCTGATGAAGAAATCCTGGATGAAGGTACTGCATATATTACTGATGTGGGGATGACTGGTTCAGTTGATTCCGTGATTGGTGTTAAAAAGGAAATTGCTTTAGAGCGGGTAAAAACTGGATTACCTGTTCGACATCAGACATCAGATAAAAAAGTATATGTGAATGCTGTTTTAATTACACTGAACTCAGATGGTAAAGCAGAAGATATTCAGCGTATCAGACAGAAAATTTTTGACTAAAATAAATAAGGAAAAGATATGGATACTTTAGTTTTAAAGGGAAAACCCGTTGCCGAGGAGATTTTAAATAAAATAATGGCTGACATTTCAGAATATCAGTTGATGCCAAAACTAGCATTAATCATGGTCGGTAATGATCCTGCATCAGAATATTATGTACAAAGTATAATAAAAAATGCAAAGAAGAATAAGATAGAGGTTGATTTTTACCAATATGAACACATCACAGAATTAGCCTTAGGAGAATTAATCCTCTCCTTAAACAATAATGATGATATTCACGGGATAATGATTCAAAAACCATTACCCAAAGATATCAATGATGATTATATTCAAAGTTTGATCGATCCGAAAAAAGATGTTGATGGTTTTCATACAATTAATGCTGGATTGTTGTATTTAGAACAGGATTGTTTTATTCCATGTACCGCAGAATCAATTTTAGAGATTATAAAGTATTATCAAATTGATATAGAATCTAAGCATGTTGTAGTTGTTGGTAGAAGTAATATAGTTGGAAAACCAATAGCAAATCTTATGTTTCATAAAAACAACACAGGTAATGCAACAGTGACTGTATGTCATTCAAAAACTAAAGATTTATCGTATTTTACCCGACAAGCAGATGTGTTGGTCTTAGCGATCGGAAAGGCAAACTTTATCAGTGATGAGATGATAAAAGCAGGTGCTGTAATTCTTGATGCAGGAATTAATGAAATTCTTGATAATAATGGGAAAAAAGTGTATGTTGGAGATGTTGATTTTAATAAATGCCAAACAAAAGCCAGTGCAATAACTCCAGTTCCTGGAGGTGTTGGATCTGTTACTACAAGCGTTTTACTCAGTCATATTGTCTCTTCAGCAAAAAAAATGAAAAAAATAAATAAAAATGTTGACTAATTTAATTTATTTGTGGAATTATGTTTTAAAATATATATAGAGTGTATTAAAATGATATAAAATATAGGAGGAACTATGTTTAAACAACGGGCAATATTGCTTGTAACAGCTAGTTTTTTACTTATTATTGCACTTTTAACAAGTGCGTGTGATTCTGGAAAGCTGAAATTTAATGAAGCGCCAGTATTAGAAATTACGTCTTATGCAGGAATTGATCCTAGTGCACCAGTTGATCCGAATATCTCGTATCAGGAAACAGTATTGTTCCAACAAAAGATTTTTTGGAATGCTTATGATCCTGATGGAGTTGTAAAAGGTTATGCATATCGTGTTTTGGATAGTTTAGGTACTCCCATCGTAACTCCAGGAAATGAAACTATTGATCTTATGGGAGAATTCACCCCTGCTGAACTTAAAGCGGTTGACAGTAAATATGGCTGGGTTCTTCATACTCCAGCAAGTTCTACTGATCCAAATCAAAGAACCATTTGGACATCAGATGTATTTGCAACAATTAATTTCCCTGCAAAGCTCGATTCATTAGGGCAACAGGTTTATCCAAAGTCAACTTTCCAGGTTGTTGCAATTGACAACAGAGGAAAGATCAGTGAAATTAAAACAAAGTATTTCAGATCAAAATCAGAAGCTCCTGAAGTATTTGCTTCATCATCCAAAGGTGTCTTTGAAAAACAGTTAGATAATGGAACTATTGTCCCAAGCGAAATTGGACAAGGTGTAAAACTCGTTTTAACAATGAAAGATCATGATCCTTATGTTGGATCGACTCCATGGTATTTTGAATATCAGATTGCTCGTTATGTTCTCAATAATCCAACTGATACAACGGTAGATACCACCACTGCAACTTTAGATTGGGTATCAGGATGGAAATCGACACGTGGTCAGGAAAAAGTGAATGAAGTGATTCTGACACAATTTAGTGAAGTTCCACTTTTAAGTAATTATATGTTAAACAATATCGAATATCCAGTAAGAAAGACAATCACAGTATTAAGAGTGAGAGCTTTCGATCTTTCTGGTTTAAAATCAAGAACTGCCGTTGAACAAGAAGATGGATCAATCAGATACTATGATTACAGATCATATCGTTTCTTTGTTAATGGAAAATATTTCCCACAAACACTTGCGTATCTTCATAAATGTCATGCTTTAGGTGATAACCATTTTGTTGAAAGAGTAGATCCAGGTGTAACAGAAGTATTACCTTTTATTAAAACTCCTACAGGAACAAAAATCGCAAGACCTTTCTATCTTCATCCTACTCAATTTGCTACAAATGACTCAATTTTAATACCAACCGCATTCAAAATGACTGCATTAGGAAACACAAACAACAATAATTTAAAAGTTTGGTTAAAATGGGGTTATCAAGGAGAATTCACAGACGATGATCCAGATGACATTAAGAAATTCCTGCCAAGAGATTCTACAGGTACAGACTATCAAACAGAAATCAAGTATTTTGAAATTCAGTTAAATGGACAACGTTATATGTTTGGCGCTTTAAAAGATGATGCTTACCAAAGATCAATCGGTAATGAAGATCCTAACTGGTTGAGAATACCATTTGATCATGAAATTGCCCAAAAAATCAATCTTGGAAACTTAGAAACTAATCGTATTCATTCTTTAAAAATCCGTACAATAGATTTACAAGATAAGACAGATCCTACACCAGCTGAAATTCAGTTTGAAGTAGTTTCTCCTAAACCAATAGCTGAAAGATCAGGTACTTTGATTCTCTGTGATGAAGTAAAAACTACTCCTGCTTTGCCTGTAGCAAGGTATTATATATATAAAACATATAAGCAATCAATTCCGAATCATACTTTTATATTTAGAACTGATTGGAAAAATGCGATTAATTCATTACCAAACAGTATGAAAGGCCTTAGTAATTATATTCTTGCACCAAGCTATATCCAAAACTTCAAAACTATTGTGATGTATCATGATTTTAATCCAAGTTCATCTGATTTTGATTTACAGGCAGACGCTCTAAGAACATACATGAATTTAAATGGTAATGTAATTATATCAGGTGCTGATAATATTGCCAGCACTCATAAACGTATGCTTAGTGTTGATGAAAATTTCTTCAGCAGATACTTTGGTTTAACTACCAATCCAGATCAAGTAAGAACATTGAATTTGACTCCACAATATCAGTTTAAATCTTGGATGACCTCTGCTAATCCAACCTCTAATACTTATCCCGTAATCGATGTTGAAACAACCAACAATATTGTTGCTTTAGTTAATTCTCGTAAAGGGTTATCAACATTTACTGTATTTGACAATGTCAATGAGTCTAATATCATTTACAAATCTGTTCTGAAAACACCAAATAATAATGATCCGTATGCCCCACAAGATAATGAAGAAGGAAATGCTTTATATAATTCATTTAACAACAAAGCGATAGCAACAATGAAAGAAAACGGAACATTGCCTGGTACAAAAGGTAAAGCATATTTATTTGGTTTCCCATTAAGTTTGATGAATGCAATGCCTCAGAATGGACAATCTCCAACTCAAATTCAAACATTGTTACAACAAATTACTCAATAAATATTTACTTTTAAGATAGGAGCTCAATCGAGCTCCTTTCTTTTAAGAAAGATTCGACCAGAATATAAAAATAGTCGAAACGAAAGAAGGTCAAGGGAGTTATTATGAATGAAGAAATAGATAAAAAGGTATTAATTATGAACTCAGCAGAGACCATCTTTACCCGATTTGGATATCATAAGACTTCAATGGATGATATTGCAAAAGAAGCGGGAATTGGTAAAGGAACCATATACTATTATTATAAATCCAAAGAAGACATTCTGCTTGAGTTGGTGAATTATTATCATGAATTATTGAAGAAAAAAGTAAATGAGGAAATGGAGAAGAAAAATAGTTTTAAAGAGAAATTTCAGGTTTTGATCGAGTTACCAATGATGTATGCAGTCAATAAATACCCTGTATATTTCGAAGCCTTAAGTACACCTTCAAAATCTTTACTCAAAAAAATAAATCAATTTAAGATGCATTCCCGAACAGTACTCAAAGAGAGAATAATCTCCTTAATTGATGAAGCAAAAAAGAATCATCAGATCAGAGAAGATATCAGTATTGTAGAGCTTGCCGAAGTGTTAGTTCGCTGGTTTTTTGTTGGTGATGATGATGTCCAAATCAATTTAACACAGGATGGTTTTAAGAAATTTATAAAAGATTACAAATTATTTATTGATATCATACTCAATGGTATCAAAATTAGGAGTTAGTATGAAAATTAACCACACAATTATCTTTGTGATATTATTGCTTTTAATGTCAGGAACTTGCTATTCTATAAGTCTGAATGAGTCGATTGAACTGGCAAAAAAGAATAATCTTGAGTTGCAATCAGAGGCAGAAGAGATACAGAAAGCTGAATATCTTTACAGAGAAGTCAGAGGATCATTGTTACCTCAGATATATTTGAATGGTTCAGTACAAAAAACAAAGACGACAATGCCAAAATCAGTTTTACCCGGTTCTTTTAGTTTTAATGATGTTATTGAGGACAACAATGATTTAGCGAATACGTTGGATCGGTTTTTATTGCCATCAAAAACAATAGAAGAGAACAGCATAGCAGCGATGATAAAAATGGAACAGCTTGTGTTTTCGGGAGGTAAGCTGATCAATGGTATCAGAGTTGCCAACAAGTATCGAAATTTACAGAAAAAAAGGTATGAATTAGAAGAAGAATCGTTAGTATTAAAAGTAATCGATTCATATAATCAAATCCTGCTTGTGAAAAAAGTAGTCAATGTGAAAAGAGAAGCATTTGATTTAGCAAAAAATCATCTCATAAGAGTTCAAAAGATGAATGAGAATGGTTTTGTGTCTGAATATGATATGATAAGAGCTGAACTTGAAGTATCTAAATTAGAGCCAGAAGTGCTTGAAGCAGAAAATATGCTAAAATTAGCGATGAATAACTTTAAGAGAATTATCGGTATGGATCAGAATGCAGATATAGAGATATCTGGAGAGTTAAGTGAAGTTGAGTTAAGTAATGATGATTTAGAAGAATCCATAAAGTTAGCCCAAAGTAAGAGAATAGAACTGTATCTGTCATCTTTAAATGTAGAGATGATGCAAGTGAAATACAATGCGGAAAAGGGAAATTATTTGCCTGTAGTAATGCTAACTGCTCAAGCTGGGAAGTTTAATGATGCTTCAGAATTTACGCTTAATCAGGACAAATTTGGCACTCAACTCCAAGCAGGGGTTGTTTTTCAGATCCCATTATTTACAGGTTTGAGTAACAACGCAAAGATTCATCAAGCAAAACATGAACTGAAGCAAGCGGAGTTAGGAAAAAAAGATGCAGAAGAATTAATCCGTCTTGAAATCACTCAAAACTGGCAAAATACACAAACCGCATATCATAATCTTTCAGTACAAAAGAAAAATTTAGATACAGCTGAGAAAGCTTATCGAATTGCTCAATCCAGATATGATAATCAGGTAGGGATTCAGCTTGAGCTGTTAGATGCTCAAGTTCAATTAAATGGAGCAAAGGTAAGTTATGCTCAAGCGTTGTATCAACTCCATTATCATCATAATCTATATAAAAAATCATTAGGTCAAAAACTATTTTAGTGAGGTATAAAATGAAGAAAATACTCATCATTCTAATTTCAGTCAGTATATTACTGATTGGCTGTACAAAAAAAGATGTTCAGAAAGCATCAAGTATGGAAGAATTATATAATGAACAAGGTGTTCCTGTGAAACTAAAAACAATAGAGTTACAGACATTTTCAAAGGATCTTTCGTTTAATACGATCATTTCTGGAAATGTTGAAACAAATGTTTATGCTTCTTTATCAGATCAAATCCATCAACTTCATGTAAAAATTGGAGATTATGTTAAAAAAGATCAGGTGATTATGGAGTTTCCTGTGAATAATCCAGCAGCAAGCTATAAACAGGCTGAAGCAGCGTATCTATTGGCAAAGCAAACTTTTGATCGTATGAAGAACTTATATCAATCAGGAGGTATTTCCAAACAGGATCTTGATGGTGCTGAAACTCAATACAAAGTGAGTCTGGCAAACTGGGATGCAGTTCAGCAAGCAGTAAAAGTACGAGCACCGATTGATGGACTTGTCACAGATGTAATGGTAAGACCATCGCAAAAGGTTAATCCTGGAGATTTATTATGTACGGTAGCGCAAATTAATCAATTAAGAGCAAGAGTATGGTTGACAGACACAGAAATTGCTTATGCTAAAAAAGGTGGCAGTGCGGTATTTATCTGGAACGATAAAGAGTACCGATCACGCATCTCAGATGTGGCTATGTCCATGAATCCTGATCAGAAAGCTTTTGGAGTAGATATTATTATCGATAATCAAAACAATGAGCTAAAGAGTGGTATTAATGGGATAGTAAAATTGAACATGATCAAGAAAGATGGCACAATCGTTATACCTAGAAATGTCATACAAAAAGGCGAGAGTAATGAGTTTTATGTTTATGTTGCTGAGAATGGAAAAGCATCAAAACGAGTTATTGAGACAGGATTGACTAATAATTTAGATATAGAAGTCATCAATGGATTGAAAGCGCAGGAAGCATTAATCGTTGAAGGGTTCAATATTTTAAATGACAATCAAAAGATCAAAGTGATCGAGTAAGAGGTTAAGATGTTTTTATCCAAATTATCAGTAGAAAGACCAGTTACAATCGTAATGATGATTATGGTATTTGTTGTTTTTGGTGCACTTGCCTATTTTGGTCTCTCTTATAATTTAATGCCAGAAGTTAAAATACCAGTTGTTTCAATACAGACCGTTTATCCAGGTGCCGGTCCTGAAGAAATCGAAACTTTAATCACCAAGAAAATAGAGGATGCGATAGCAACCGTTAGTAATATTGACTACATTCAATCCTATTCGATGGAGAATGTTTCGTATGTCATTGTTAAATTTGATTTAGGAAAAGATGTCGATATTGCGAATCAAGAGATTAAAGATAAAATAGATGTCATTCTCAACAATTTACCAGATGATTCTGAAAAGCCAACTGTATCAAAGTTTGATATGGGTGCTGAACCTGTGATGAATCTTGTGCTCAGTGGGAAACAATCTCCTATGGAGTTGAATGATTATGCAGATAAAGTGCTAAAAGACAGATTGTCACAGGTACAAGGTGTTGGACAGGTAGATTTGGAAGGTGGACAGCAGAGAGAAATCCAAGTGAAGCTTAAAGATGCGGTTATCTATCAGAATTCTATCTCAGTCAGTCAGTTATCACAAATATTATCTGCGTATAATTTTGATCTTCCTGCAGGACAGTTTAAATCCAAAAATCAAGAATTGAGTGTTAAAGTGAAAGGTCAGTTTGAGACAGTCGATCAGATTGCACAGATGGATGTTCCAACTGCCTCAGGCTTGAAAAAACTCAATCAAATTGCATCTGTTGAGGATAGTGGAGAAGAAGTCCGTAAGAGATCCACTTTTTACAATGTCAGTGATAAGGAAAAACTTGATAATGTAATTAGAATTAACATTATCAAAAGTTCAGATGGTAATCCAGTTGCAGTTTCCAAAGCGATTCGCAAAATATTACCAGAAATCGTAGCTTCTTTACCTCAAGGGATGAAACTTGATATTGTTGATGACAGTTCTATTTTTGTGGAAAGTTCTGTATCCGATACACTATCTAATATATATATAGGTATTATACTTACTGGGATGGTGTTGCTATTCTTTTTATATGATTTACGCTCAACGATAATCGTGGCTATATCAATGCCTGTGTCAATTATCGCCACATTCTGGATGATGAAGATGGCAGGCTTTTCATTAAACATCATGAGTTTGCTGGGGCTATCGACGTCGGTGGGTACATTGGTGACCAACTCAGTTGTGGTATTAGAGAATATTTTCAGGCACAAGCAGTTAGGCAATACGAAAAAGGATGCCGCGCAAATAGGTACTTCAGAAATTGCGATCGCCGTTTTAGCATCTACATTGACCAATGTTGTTGTTTTTCTTCCCATCGGATCTATGACTTCAATTGTAGGTCAGTTCTTTAAAGAATTTGCATTAACGGTAACCTTTGCTACATTATTCTCAATCATTATATCTTTTACATTAACGCCAATGCTTGCTTCTATAATACTTCCAGATAAAAAGAGTACAAACAAATTTGCATTAACACTTGAGGCAATGTTTAAGAGATGGGAAACTTTTTATCAGAATATTTTAAAACGAATAATGAAGAAGAAATCGAGAAGTACTTCATTAATTGTCATTAGTGTATTATTGCTGATATCGAGTTTCTTTATTGCTACTAAGGTTGGTTTTGAGTTTATCCCATTGATGGATGAAGGAAATATCAAGGTTGATGTGGAATTACCTCAGGGTTATACATTGACAGAAACATCAAGTGCCCTTACTGAGATTGAAAACAGAATTAGTAAATATCCAGAAGTTAAGCATATTTTAACGACATTGGGCAGTAAAGGATCTATGGATGCCGGTTTAAATCTAGCATATTCCAATATCAAATTAGTTGATGTGAAAGAGAGAAAAATCAGCACCCAGGAATTATCAGATAAGATTATCAAGGATTTATCCACAATTCCTAATTGTAAGATCAAGGTGATGGTAAAATCATCAGCTGGTGATAATTTAGGAGAACCAATTACATTGTATTTATCAGGGCAGGATAATAAAGTGCTTGAAGATTTAAAATTACAAGTAGTAAATAAAATCAAGGATGTTCCTGGACTTATAAATCTTGATACCAGCTCACGTTCAGGAAAAACAGAAGTCATCATTAAACCCAGATTGTATGATTTACAATTGTGCGGTACTAACGTAATAGAATTAGCATTAACCTTAAGAACCGTGATGGAGGGGGCTGTAAATACACAGTTTAAAGAGTCTGGAAATGAGTATGACATCAAAGTGACTGTTGATGAGCAATCTTATGATTCAATAGAAAAGATCAATAATATCAGTATCGTCACTTCGAAAGGCACATATCGTTTGAACCAATTAGCGGATGTCAGTTTTGCAGAGGGTTTGAATAAAATTATACATAGAGATAAGGTCAAAACT
The DNA here is from genome assembly GCA_964573665.1 of uncultured Candidatus Cloacimonadota bacterium. Lineage (GTDB taxonomy): Bacteria > Cloacimonadota > Cloacimonadia > Cloacimonadales > WRIO01 > JAGOCT01. The sequence goes on from CAZNKI010000006.1 coordinate 23,948, forward strand.
ATAGAGATTACCGGATCTCCTGCGGTAGGTATCCCAATCGGTGATGTTACAAAAGTTATTGAGAAGAGATTAGAGAGTATAAAACTTCCAGAGGGTTACTCAACAAAATGGGGTGGAGACACTAAGATGATGAAAGAGGCAGTTACAGATATGGCAAGAGCTGCATTTCTGGCAATATTACTGACCTATATGCTTCTCGCTGCAATATTGGAGAGTTACATACAACCATTGTTGATTTTATCAACAGTTCCATTGGCGTTAATCGGTGTCTTCTACATCCAATTCTTTGTTGGTTTGACGATGAATATTTTCTCAATGATGTCGATTATTATGTTGATTGGTATTGTGGTAAATAATGCTATTCTAATATTGGATTATGCTAATCAATTGAGGAAACAAGGAAGAACTGTTCATGATGCATTAATTGAAGCATGCCCAACAAAGTTGAAAGCCATTATCATGTCAAATCTTTCAATTATCCTTGGTATGATGCCTATGGCGATGGGTATCGGATCCGCAGGAAAAGAATTCAGACAATCCATGGGTGTTGTCAGTATTGGTGGACTAGTCGCATCGACTCTTTTAACATTACTGGTCATCCCAGCATTATATTATATCACTACAAAAGATAAGAAGTAGTGATAAAACCTCACTCAAACTCAGAGGAGACGCAAATGCGTCTCCTTCTTTTATTTAGATATAAGAGCATTGTATTAACTGAAAAGATGTGTTTTATTTATCGATATATACTGCTAAACTGAGTTTGCTGTATAGAAAAATCCTGGTAAGCCTTTCAGTGAATATTACAAATAATTAACTATTCCAAAGTCCCCAAAATCTTCTTCCCACAATTTCAAGACCATAGGATTCATATTCTTTAATTTTATAATAACGATAACTGCAGAAAGAAGCGGTTAATTCAAAGAAGAAAGAAATGATAAAGACAGCCGTAATTCCTAATAATTTATATACAATTAGACCAAAAACAGGGGCAATCAAGCCACGAATACCAGTGATGCTAATATGAACACTCTGATACATTGCTGCGTCTTCATCTCCGGCAAAGCTAATCGAACCCATAGTCCATGTAATATTTACTCCAGCCATTGCTATCCCATAAAAGAGATACGTAATAAATACGATTATGATACCTGCCAGGTGGTGTTGAAAGAAAATAGAAAGGATAAAACCAAGAGGATATAATGCAAGAAGTGCGAATACAATAGAGCCAAAATGAAAGATATTTTTTTTATCATGAAGTTTGCCGAAAAGAGGAGAAAGAAGCAGAACACCTACCTGTGCCAAAATACCTTTTGAGAGAAATGTACTTGTATAATTCATATTCAGGTTTTCGATCAGGTAAATAGGAATAACAGGAATGACCATAAGAAAACCCATTCCATACAAAGAGAAATTTCTTTCGAAGATTGCAAAATCTTTATTTTTTTTGAGCAGCTGAAATGTTCTTTCTATCGGTTTGATGAGTAATTCATTAAAGGATAGTTTTGTTTGAACGAAAGGCTCTGTTACTTTTATTTTTACGAGAGAGAGAATTAATGAACTGATGCACCCGCTAATACCTGCGAAGAGAAAGATATGGCGATACTGAGATTCATCGATATCAAGGATTTTGCCAGAGATATAGGTGATCATCATACTTAATAGTGTTCCAATACTTACTGTATAGCCAAATAATCTACCTCTGTTTTCCTTTTTTATATTGTTTTGGTAAATAGAGTTGGTTGCAGGAATTAGTAAAGAGCTAAAGAAATACACTATCGTTAGTAAAAGGAGGAATTCATTCATGTTGTTGACCCAAAAACCTAAGAGTAGGACTAACCTACCTAAGAAGGCGACAATAATGAAGAAAATCGCTTTCTTTTTTGTATTTTCCAAGATTTTTCCCCACCAAATGGAGAAGAAATTGGAGACAGGCCAGATCATCGTGAGAAGAGTTAATTGCCAGTCAAAACTATGGAGCGCTTTTTTTGCGATAATATCCTGAATGGAAGATAAACTTGTGACTAAGCCCCCAAAGCATGTTGACAAGAATAGCAAGATGAAGGTTGATTTTTCTTCAGCACTTAATTTCATAATAATCCTTCTTTCAAGAGTCATCATTATTAAAGCGAGTGAAAGATGTCAAGGTGAAAGCTATGAGAATTGAGCAGAATGATCAAGCTAAGTTGTGAATATACTAAACACTAGAAGCAATGAATATCAATTAAATAGTTTAAGGATTTATTAATATTTAGAGTTAGTTCCGTCCCGGTACCGTCCCGGTTCCGTCCCGGTTCAGCCATTTTATTGATATTTCATTAATAAAAAGAGAAAAAACAAGAGATAGTTTATAGAAGAAGATCTGAGAAAAAGAGAGAGATATTTTTGAGCATATGAAATTTATAAATGAATGATCTTCAAAAATGAATGAAATTTATTTTTTATCTTGACTCTTTTTTATATAAAGGATTAATTGAATCGAATTCAAAACAAGGAGATATGATATGATTCGTAAGACTTTTGTAGTGATCACATTAATACTATGCACTTACAGTTTATTTGCCGGAGGCTTTGCATTAACGGGTGTTGGTTCAAGAGCCACATCAATGGGTGGGGCAATGCGCGGAATGTCAGATGATGGATCTGCGATGTATTGGAATCCAGCGGGTTTAGGATTTATGAATGATTCAAGTATTGATTTAGGTGGGACATTTATCTTACCTGGCAGTAAATGGGATAATAAAGGAACATTAACCACAGGTGGAACAGTGATAGCTGGTTATGAACACAAAGAGTATGAGTCAAAGAGTATTCTTCGCGCGTTTCCATCAATTGCATATACCAATGCAAAACACCCTACATTTAAATATGGTATAGGTGTGTTTGTGCCTTATGGTCTTGGTGCGACATGGGATGCCTATAAATCCCCTGCAACAATGCCATATGCTAATACAACCTTACCATTAACATACGTCGATGGTTTTCCCGAAGAAGAATTGATGAGTTCATTAGCGATAGTAGATATTCATCCAACATTTGCTTATCAAATCACGCCTAAGTTATCTGCAGGATTAGGATTGAGTGTCTATTACAGTACTATACAACTTAAAAAAGATGATTTTAAGCCAAATGCAGCAAACCCAACGGATCAATCTTATCAGTATGCGCCAATTACCACAAATCTTGAAGGCAGTGGTATGGGCTATGGTGCGAATTTTGGTGTACTTTATAAGATGAATGATCAGTTATCATTAGGTTTATCAGGGAAAACACCAGGGAAAATCAGTTTAGAAGGTGATGCCGAAGTCTTATTATGGACTCCTGGCTACGCAACAGTAACCGCAAATAAATTAGGTGGCAAGTCAGATATCACAGCAGATTTAAATCTTCCTGGTGATATTGGTATTGGTTTGTCCTATAAGGTTCAGCCCAACTGGGCCGTAAATTTTGATTATTCATACACGATGTGGAATACACTTGAGAAAGTGAAAATTGAAATGGATGAACCGATTGTACTCACACCAACAACATCAATCAGTCAAAGTACAATCAATTTTAAATGGGAAGACACTCATCGTATCAGTGTTGGTACAGAGTATACTGTGAATAATAACGCATATCGTTGCGGATTTTTCTGGGATCAATCTCCAATTCCTGATGAAACATTTTCACCGACTTTCCCAGATATCAATGATAAGATCAGTTCAAACATTGGTTATGGAAAGCAGATTGGTTCCTGGACATTTGATGTCAATGTTCAATATATTATCTTTATGGAAAGAGAGATCGATGTTCAGAATTATACGAATAATAACAAGAATGGTATTTATAATGCCAATTCACTTTCAGGAAATATCGGAATCAGTTACAAGTTATAAAACATAACTCAAGCGCAGACTCGTGTCTGCGCTTTTTTTTCTTAAAGCATAAAATATTTTAAAAAACAATTGACAACAATTCAAAGCGTTTATAAATTTACAATGTAAAAAATGTTTCAGCAGGAGTAGCGCATCATATGTTATCATTTATGTTTAATAAAAATAGTCCTGATAAGCTAATGGAAGCCTATTCTGAAAATTCAGATCAAGAGACCCGGACGAAAATCGTAGCAAGGTTAATTGAATTAAATGCGGAAGAATTTATTGAGAAAATACTTGGAAGAACTTATTATGAATCTGCATTTAACTATTTGTTTCAAAAGAATTATAACAATCCTAAGAAGCTATTTGAGTATTTTTCTTTTGTAAATAATGATGCTCAAAGCAAGATAGCTTATCGATTAATTGATCTCAATGCAGAATTACTGATCAGGAAATTGTTAAGAACTGATTTTGAATCATTAGCCGTTGATTATTTCTTAGCTAATACTCAAAATGACATTAATGAGTTGATTGATTTATTGAAGCAGGTATCATCTGAAAGTCAAATAACAATACTCAATTACATTGTTTCATTGAAGAACGCGATCTATATCAAGAAGTTGTATCAATCTGACTATAAAGAGAAATTGTTAGAAGCGATGACAAAAAATCTCATGTCGTTAAATTCGATGAATGATGAGCTATTGCTTTCACAGGAGAAAACGATCAGAGAAGAGATTATCCAGCGTCTGCTAAAACAGAAGATCCAAGGCGGTAAATCACTCATTAGCATTGATTATCTTCAGATTGCCATATTAAAGACACATGATTGTGATATCAATGAATTTTTATTATTTTGGGAACCCTTTATCCCCATATTGAGTATGAATGAATCCTTGCTCAAGTATTTCTTTTATATCCTCAATGATCGCCAAAAACTTTATATGCTATTGTGGCACTATGGGATAGAAAACTATATAAAAATTCCAAGTTTAAAGTATAATATTGATGTATTTGAAGAGTATTATTATGCAGTTCAGGATTGTATTTTTTACGAGTTGAAGCATCTTTCCTCTTTGTTTGACCGCGTGTTTCAGGATGTTGTTGGATCAATTAATTATAAATTAGGTATTCTTGCCTATTTATTGGATAAAGAGAAATTTCGTTTTTGTTTAGAAGATGCCGAGATCTTTATCGAAGAGATGATAGATAATGCCTATGATCAGACAAAATCAAATGATGATTATTCATTTATTGAAGAAGAAATCAATGTATTAATTTTTCAAAAGAATTTTGAGAAACTCAAAGATATCGCCCAATACCCTAATCAAATCTATGAGCAAGTTGTTTTCAGAAAGTTATTTTTTGAAGAAGGACCTGTTGTTGGCAAGAAGATTGACTTAACGATTATCAACGATGATAGCAAAGTGGTGAAGGATGTGGAGTTAGAGAAGAATAATCTGATACAACATCAGGAAAAGATGATATCTAAAATGGGCGATCAGAAGACGATTCAAAAAATGAAAGAGATTGTGAGTAAGAAGATTGGGCATCTGATTGATTTGAATGATTTTCTTTTTAGTTTGCATGCTTTAAATATTGAAGGAAAAGATGACAGTAAACTTGTAGATTCGCTTATGTCACTGGTTTGTAAAAGTAATGACACATTTTTACAGAAAGCTGTCATGAAAAGAGCATTGCTTTTTGATAAACATTACTGGGCAGATTTATTAACAAGTGATAAGTTAGACATGAATGATGCTCAGGTCGCTTATTATTTTAACTATTTAATCCATAGCCAAACGAATCATTTACTGATTTTTAATATATTAAAAGCCTTAAGCTATGAAATTGACATCAGTCTTGTCAGAAATATGAAACATCTTCAGGAGTGCAGTTTAATTGCAGTTTCTAATGATTCGAGATTTGTGGCATCAGTTGGCAAAGAGAAGACAGTGTTTGTCTTGGATTTAAGCACAGATACTCAATACAAATACTATCACAATACCGAAATTATACAGCTTAGTTTTACACCAGACTCACGGGCATTGTGTTCGGAGAGTAAAGATTATTTAATCAAGTTTTTTAATCTCACCTCTTTTGAAGTAGAGGAATCATTTAAGCGAAAGACTGATTTTGAATTAATTTCGTTTAATCACAAAGGCAATCTAATCATCGGTAAGAAAGAGAACGAGCTTCGCTTGTTTGATTATGAGAAGAAGATTAGCGTATTATCGAGTAAACATACACATTATATCCAAAGTGCAATTATCAGTCCAGATGATCGAGTAATTGTATCATACACAAATTATGAATTAAAATTGTTTCAGGTAAACAATCCTGAAAAAGAGTTAGTATATAAAAGTACCCGTGCGATCAACTCATTAGAGATTTCAGCAAATTCCCGTTTTTTAATTGTTGGTAGTGGCGATCGATGGAAGGGTGAAGTGAAGTTATTCGAAGTGGAAGGATTGAAAGAGATCTATGGATTAGAGCATGATTCCTGTGTTTCTTCTGTGGCAATTTCTAAATGTATTCAATTTTTTGCAGTTTTAAAAGAAGTGAAGGAGAAATCACATATCATTATTTATGATATGGATTTTAAAAAGGAAGTCTTTAGTTATTCATCACACTATCATAACTATCGAGAGTTAAAGTTTTGGCCAGAGAAGAAATATTTACTTGCTATTTCAGATTATCAGATTGATGTATTTGATTATCAGAAGAAGATTTTGTTTAATTCGTTATCATTTGATGAGATTATTACTGATTGCAAGATATCAAGAGATGGGCAGTGGATTGTCGTATCGATATTAAATGAAGTTAAGGTCTATTATCTGCTTGATATTGCTTGCTATGCAGCGTATAATTTATTACAGAATTTCTTGTCTTTCAGGCTTGAACAAGATACAAAGTCAATAGAATTTGTATTAAAAAATAAAGAAAAAATGTGTGATATAAAGGTAATGGATAAAAAAGACAGACTTAAGGATATTATCAATTATCTAACTTAATCTGAAGGGAAGAGCCTAAACAGCATATAATCATTCTCTTGTTCAAAGCTCGTAAATCCGAGCTTATCAAAAATATACTTTAATTGATAGTCAGAGGGTATCGCACAGTCAATTTCATTAATATTCATGTCTATGCATATTTGTAAAAAGTGTTCAAGAATTTTTTGATAGCTTGCTTTATCATTTGCTTCGATAAAACAAAGATGCATCATGTTTCTTAAATCATCCTTCTCATACAGCAAAATTGCTTGAATTTTATCATCATCTTTATAACACAGATATTGTTCTTTTTTTATGAAATGATTGTCAATAATGTTTTGCGTCACAGGATATGCTTCCCAGCCTGAACAGATTCTTGATTGTTGAATGAATGCACTGTGGTTGACAATACTTATGATTTCGTCTGTTGTACAATTCGCCTTTTCAAATGTAATATACTGCTCATCAAGATTAATGGTTTTAATTTTGTAAGAATAGGTCGCAATTTTTTTAAAGCCATGCTTTTCTGCACTATGAATCGAGGCGAAATTTGCAAAATAAGTAATAAACTCCATACATATCACAGAGGGCTTGTCAGAGAAGTATTTCAGGAAATATTTATTAAATGCATTTGCTAACCCTCTAACGGGTAAATTTGGATTTGCTCTGAGTCCTTCCAACCATGCGTAATGAGGTTCATAAAAAGAGAGTTTAGCCAGCCCTGCAATAGCGTTTTGGTAGAAAGCGCCAATGAAGCGACCTTCTTTGTCTTCAACCCATTGATCGTACACATAGGGTATGTAATCATCGCCTTCCCAAATATTTTTAACCAATTCCAGCACTTCATTTTTATGTTCAGGCATTAGTGCTTTGAACTCAAAATTATCAATGATCGTTTTTGAGAAATAAGAACCAATTTCACTGGCATGATTATGGTAGTCTTTCAGAATTTCAAGATAGGTATTGTGCAAATCTTCACGATTTATATTGAACAGCTTCATTAATTCACTAATATTGTTTACTTTATTTTGAGCAAGGCAATCAGGATTGACCAGGATTTGAATCTGTTTTGTATCGGGGATAAACCAAAATGGGTAAATGTTGCAGTAATGAGGACGGGCAGATCTTGGCAATGAACATCCTTCTTCGTTTAAGAAGAAACATTTACCATTGATGGTTTTTAGAAGAAATGCTTTATTCTCATGGTAAAGATCAGCAAATATAGGGTCTAAATGCTGAGTTAGAGATAATACTATGTCAGGATTGATGTCATTAAGCTCAATGAAGTCATTATATGATAAACGCGAAAATTCCATAATTCGATAGATTTCAGGAAAGCTAAGTCCGATTTGAATCTGGTCAGCATCGTTTGAAAACATACAGCATCCTGTGTTGTTCTCATGACATTCTTTGCAGATGTAAGCCATTTGCCCTCCTTTGAAAAAGAGGGGGTCTAAAATCAATTAGCCCCCCTATGCAAATTATAGATGATTCATTATTTGATAATTACAATTTTCTTACTTACAGAATATTCATTAGTGATCATTTTGATAAAGTAGATCCCTGAATTCAGTTTTTTTAGGCTTGCATGATTTAAGTCAATCTGAATGTTCGCATCATTTTTTGCTCGATTAAACTGAGTAAACTCATGAACTTTCTGTCCCTTAACATTATAAATTTCAAATTTAACCTGTTTATTGTTATTCGTAGAGAATTTTAGGTTCATTTTTGATTGATTAAAGTTAATTGGGTTAGGGTAAACAGAGATAAAGGAATCATTGATAACAGGAAGATCATTATGATCATTCGTATTTGTGATATTGGTAGCGAGCCATGAAGAATCAGCAGGGAAGTAAGCTGTATTCATCTGATCAGAAGCTTTGATTCTGTAGTAAATTGTGGACAGATTTTCATGATTAGGATCAATAGCGACAGACCATTCATTTTCATTAATTTCAGTCATAGCAGAAGACGTAACTTCAGAATTTGTATTGGTGTAATATTCAACAGAAGCCATATTAACAGATGCATTATCAGTAATTGTTGCATTGATGTTTATTGGCATGTCATTCATCGCAATACTTGTAATAGGAGAATGTGTGATTTGAGGAGCAATGTTATCATCAGCAATTACGAAGTAGTGTGGGTCAGGCTGACCAATAAACGGATGAAAGGCTTTTTTGCTATTTGAATCAAGCGCTTTTACATAATAGTAAACTGTATCACCAGGAGCAGGAGCAGGGATAATTGCACGATACTGATTATTTTCAATTAAATTTAAATCAGCAGAAGAATAGTTACTTTGATTAATTTTGTAAAACACTTTGGTTGAGTCACTAATGAGGTTGCCATTGCTTAAAGATTTAATAGTTACATCAATCGCATAAGATTCTTGAATATTTTGTTCCCAGTTTAAAGGTGTATGAGCGATATAGAGCATTCTTCTGTCTGGAATTTCATGAGTACGGCAATGTAATGCATCAGTAGATTCCCATGGATTTGATGTGTTATTTGTAACACCAATTACAGTATATCCCGGCATAGCATCACGATAGGTCTGTAAAGCTGCTGCATCATTTGTATTGTTCATAATTGGTACAAAAACACGGTTGTTAAGAATAACAGAGTTGGTGTATGGTTGGTTGTTTGGCGTATAAATGCGATAAACGCGGAAAGGTCTATTGTAAGAACTCATCAAGTTGGAAAAATATTCAGCCACTTCTTCAATTTCGTCATATTGAGCATGTGAGCTTGGAACAGAACGAATCAGCACTTTGTCTGGTGCAAGGAATTTTCCCCAGCAATCAATATGGTCGATATAGGTATTATTTGGATCTTGAATCACCTGATAGTCAGAGACACCGAGATAATTGAGCATTTGTTGATTAACATTTGTTTCATTATTGCCGTTTTCTGTATAAGCAATTTGTGTAGAAGCAGCAATGCCAATACCATCTGTCATGTAGTTTCCACCCGTTTGCTGGATGGTCATCGTATAACAGGATAGAGTATCCCATGCGGCATATATAGGAATTAATGCATCATCAAGAGGTCTAGGTCTATTGTAGGTAAAATCAATTACAGATAATTGGTCATTTCCATCAAAAGCGAACCATGGACCGTAATCTCTCGTCCAGTATGAGTTTGTTGCGCCAATCATAAATTTACAATTATCCATATTCACCTGAGCATTGTTGTATGCTGTGATCGCCTGATTTTTTACTGATTCGCTGGAGACAATAGTCACAACGGTAAGTTCTTCAGCGAATTGTTTGATAATGGAAACAGGAAATCCCAAAGGATAACGCACGAGCACAGAAGTCAGGGGTTCAAATTCAGCTACAGGTCTTACAGGTGCAAGCGGTGGGGTAGAAAGAATTCTATCATTTCCCCAATTCTGCATCAGAGGTCGTTCATTTTCGCTGAGATGATGAGGAAGTACAGAAATTGAGTCATTCGAATAATAAGTTTCACTTTGGTTCATTTGAGTAGAAAAAAGGCTAATACAAAAGATGAGATGAATCATGATCAAGATACATTTTTTATTTAAAGTCATTGATCCTCCTTTAAAGCAAAGATTTCAATCATTCTGGCTTCGTCAATCATTTTTTAAAATAAACGAAGAAAATTATGGATTATGTTTGACTAAACAAGTAAATTATAGTAGTCTATAAAAAAACGAGTAAGGAAGATTGTATGGAAACAGGATCATTATCTCATTTAAGGAAATTTGTAGTCCCTGAGATGGTATTTGGTGTGGGTTCCAGAAAATTAACAGGTCAGTATCTTAATAATTTTGGAATTAACAGGCCAATGATTATTACGGATCAGGGAATTATTCAAGCAGGCTGGCTCGAACAGATCATCAAGATATTAGACACACAGAATATTTCATATACAGTTTTTGATAAAGTAACCCCTAATCCACGAGATTATGAAGTGATGGAAGGGGCTGAGTTATATCTGTCAAAGAAGTGTACGGGTATTATTGCATTAGGTGGTGGCAGTCCTATGGACGCAGCAAAAGGGATTGGTATTCTTGCAAATAATGGAGGACATATTCTTGATTATGAAGGAGTGGATGAAATACCCATAGTTATTCCACCATTAATCTGTATCCCAACAACATCGGGGTCGAGTGCTGATGTTTCTCAGTTTGCCATAATTAACAATACCAGTAAGAAAACAAAAATCGCCATTATCAGCAAGGCTTTAGTGCCTGACATCTCATTAATTGATCCTGAAATTACCTGTACGATGAGCAAAGCACTTACAGCTGCTACAGGATTGGATGCGCTAACACATGCTATTGAGGCATTGGTATCCAATGCAAGATCCCCACTTACTGATTTGAATGCCTTAGAAGCTATTCGATTAGTATTTGAACATTTAACAATGGCGATCGAAGATCCATATCATATAGAAGCACGCAAAGGAATGTCACTCGCAAGTCTCTTGGCAGGAATGGCATTTTCAAATGCAAGCTTAGGAGCTGTACATGCAATGGCACATGCTTTAGGAGGTTTGTTAGATTTACCACATGGTATGTGTAATGCAATCTTATTACCTCATGTGATTGAGGCAAATTATCACCATGCAGAAGAGCAGTATGTTAAGATCTTTGATGTCTTGAAGATGAATGTTACCCAACTCTCATCAAGTGATAGAAAACAGCTTCTAATTGATAGCATCAAATCCTTATCAATTGAAGCTGGCGTAAAAGAGACATTAAGTGATTTAAAAGTCAATGACGAAGATTTAGATTCCTTATCAAGGAATGCTTATCAAGATGCATGTTTGATCACTAATCCAAGAGATTTAAATGTAAATGAACTCAAGGAGATTTTTAATAGTGCAAGATAAGAGAATAGACAATGAGAGACTACGTAATAAAGTATTAGGTCTTGGAGAGAAATCATTTAAAAAGAACTATTACTCAGAGCTCCAAAGCAGAGCTGATGAGCTAGAGCGGTTCAGAATTCTTCTTGATCAGGTGAATGTAGGGATAATCATTTGTCAAGTGCCACATGGAAAAATAGTTGATTCAAATGAATCTGCCCGTTTTCATCTTTTAAAAAGTAACGAGCTAAACTCAGAAGACAATATTGTGAACTATTTTGGACAATCTTTTATTGATGAGATGAGAGAGCTTTATCGGCTTTCTCAGAGGTCAGAGCATCCAGAATATTTTTTACATAATTTAGAAATGAGTTTAAACAGACATGATTATGAAGTTTCGATTGGATTTAAAAAGATTAACAATGAGTCATTTGCGACTTTGTTTTTTCATGATATCAGTATTCAGAAAACTATAGAGAATACATTAAAAGAGAATAAGAAGTATTTAAGGAATATTATTGATTTGATCAGTGATGCAATTATTATTCAAGATGCTGATACATTTGTGATATTGGATTTCAATAAAAGTGTGTCTCATATCTTTCATTATCAGGAAGATGAAATTTTAAAAAAGCAAATCACAGATTTCTTTATCAATAAAGAGCAATATTTAAAGAAAGATTTGTTCATCAAGTTTTTACAGGCAAAGGAGAATGGTTTTCAAAGCTTTGAATGGAAAGCAAAGAATAAAGAACATCAGGAATTTTGGGTAGAAATAAATATTCGATATTCTGATGATAATGGGAGCAGATTGCTGATCACATTAATCAGAGATATTAATGAGAGAAAAGCAGAAGAAGAGAATAAATTGAAAATGGAACAGCAACTACTGCATACTCAGAAATTAGAGAGTTTGGGTGTATTAGCTGGCGGTATTGCTCATGATTTTAATAATATTCTGACTGCGATCTTAGGTCATTCTGAGCTTGCGACTCTCAAACTCAACGATAAAGATCAGGTATTTATGCATCTGTCAGAGATTAAGAAAGCATCCCAACGGGCTTCAGATTTGAGTCAGCAAATGCTTGCTTATTCAGGTAAGGGAAAGTTTATTAAAGAACCGATTAATTTTAATAATATTATCAGTGAAATGATAGACTTACTCAAAGTGTCTATATCCAAAAAAGTTCAGTTGAATTTACATTTGGAGGAAAATCTCCCTTTGTTTGAAGGTGGCGTATCACAGATCAGACAAGTGGTCATGAATCTGATCACAAATGCTTCAGAAGCTATCGGTGATCAGGAGGGAGAGATTGCTATTCATACAGGGACACAGGTACTTAATGAGATTGATGATCAAATGATGTACTTGAATCAGGATGTTCCATTTGGATTATGTGTTTATTTTGAGATTCGTGATAATGGCTGTGGAATGGATAAAGACACATTGCAAAAGATCTTTGATCCCTTTTTTACCACCAAATTTACAGGACGAGGTCTTGGGATGTCAGCCATTTTAGGTATTATTCGCGGACATCACGGGATGATCCATGTGTATTCAGAATTAGGATTAGGAACACGATTTAAAGTATTTTTCCCTGCAATAGGACAAACGGCTGATGATCATGAAGAAAAAACATTTATAAGCAATAATGTCTCGATACTCGGGAAAGTATTAATTGTCGATGATGAAACCACGATCCTCGATGTTGCAGAACAATACTTAATGAGTTATGGTGTTGAAACAATCAAAGCAAGTAATGGAATAGAAGCTGTAAAGGTATATTCTGAACATAAGGATGAGTTGTCTTTAATACTCTTAGATTTGACGATGCCAGGGATGAGTGGAGAAGAAGTATTTAATACTTTACATAGTTACAATAATTCAATCCCGATAATTCTCATGAGCGGATTTTCAGAATATGAACTCAAAAATAAATACTCTTCAAAAGGATTTTCAGGATTTATACAAAAACCTTTTTCTTTTGCAGATTTCCAGGAAAAGATCAATAAGGTATTTAAACACTGATACTACTTGAGATATAAGATTTTGTGAATATTCTTTTGAGAATTGTTGCTTATTACGCAGAAGTAAATCCCTGAAGATATTGATTGATTATGGTCATCTTTAGCATCCCAGAGGATTTCATGTGACCCAGTACTTTTGTTATTGTTGAACAGACTTCTTACTTTCTGACCTTTAAGGTTGTAGATCTCAATTTTCAGTGTAGAAGACTGATTTAACTCACAATAAATTTTTAACTGTTCATTAAAAGGGTTTGGGTATATTGATGAGATTAGTTTTGGCAGAATTACTTCTGATGCTTCAGGTAAGGAGTTAATCTTGAGATGATTGGTCTCAAGCTCTTGAAAAAGTCTTTGACCTGAGATCAGAGAGTAATCTGAAATAGTAAACTCCTGTTGTGTCTTATTTTTAAATAATTTAAGGGTATAGGGGTATGAATTCAAATAACCATTTCTTTCAAAGTCCGAATCATTTTTACTTGTAATAATGTAAATGTAGGGGAGATCAAGCGCTTTGTTAATTTTAACAGATCCTACACAAAACGAGTCACAAAAGATTGCAAGTTCATCATCAATCTCAATAGAATTGGTCAAAGTGGGATCAAGTTCTAAGATAAATCCACAATGTTTTAATCCATTTCCAGACCATACTTTATTAAAATATGTGCCGTTGAAAGGCGATTGTTGATAGAGCTTCAGCATTTTTGATTTATAACTACCCTGTTGTGTGAGAATACTTTTAGGAGGATAATTGAGCAATGTGTTTTCATTTACTCTCACAACATAAGCTTCGCCAGGATGAAACTGATCAATGTTGTTTATCCAGCCAATTCCCTGAATATATTCTATCGTATTCCCTGATTCATCAATAACTTTTTGAAGTTGATTGTTGTCGATCAAATTGTTGAGGAGCAATTCTGCATTAAAATTTTCATCATAGGGATAGGAGATGATATTCCATCCATTTCTCAAAGAGATATTCATAGGAAGATCAGCTTCTCTGCCACTGATTATTAATTGATCAGAAGCATTTAGTTTTACCCGATAACCCTCCAATAAACTCATTTCACCAATACTGTTGATCCATTGGTTTAATGAAGAGATATATTCATAAGAAGCACCGTTTTGACTTTGTATTTTTGTTAAGGTATTTGCATTAATCAGATCAAGAAAGACTTCTGATACATTTAGATTATCGGGTGAGGTGTTCAGAGACAAGAGATTCCAGCCTTGATCTAAAGGTATGATTTGAGTTCTCAATGATGTAGCACTGAGATTGATCTCAGTTGTTGAGTTTTCATTAAACAACAGAGATCCGCTGATCACATCACTACTTATCTGATTGTCTTTAAACTCTTTTTGTTTATCAAAGTCCCAAATCCTAAAAGTGACATTGTGGGTGTTGATGAATCCATCAATTGTTTCAGTATTTTGATCATCTTTAGATGCAATAATATGAAGAACTTCACCTGCATTATCTGTTATCTTCAAAGCTCCTACACAAATCTGCCCATCAAAAACAGCTATCTCGTCACCAGGTAATAAATCGGTATTATTGATTGTAACAGAATTTATAGTGAATTGATGAGGAACAAGTGGCGTACCTGACCAAACAGGTTGATAGTGGTCTAACAGATTAATCGTGTAAGTATTTGTAATCGTAATGCCTATTGGAAGTCCTTGAGAGAATAATCTGGCTTTGAGTGTCAGGCTTTGATCAATCAATACAGGATTTTGGTAGAGCAGTCCATTTTGTAAGGTCGGTTCATTGCCATCAATTGTATAATAGATTTGAGTATTTGGGTGGAGCGATTGAATGCTTACCTGAATTGCCTGGTGATAGGTTCCCTGTACTGGGAAAACATGTGGGTTAGGATCATCACTACTTATGACAAAATAATGAGGGTCTTTTTTACCCATGATCGGATGAAAGGTTTTTTTACCACTGGCATCAAGAGCCTGAATGTAGTAGAAGACTGTATCTCCTGGTGCAAAGGAACTGATACTTGCCTGATATTGGTGGGTGTTGTACTCTATTAGTGGTGAAGAAGTGAAATCAGATTGATTCAAACGATAAAAAACAAGACAGGAATCATCAATGATATTGTTTTGACTCATGGATTTAATTTCAGCTTGAATATTTAAAGATGTATTTTGATCAATAAGTCTTGAAACAGGCGTATGAGTGATGGTGAGCATTCTTTTGTCCGGGATCTCATGCGTTCTACAATGCAGAGCGTCTGTAGAAACCCATGGGGAAGAGGTATTATTTAAAACACCAAAAATTCTATAGCCTGGCATTGCATTCTGATATGCCTGAATCGCTTGAGTGTCGTTTGAATTATTCATTATCGGAACAAAGACTCTATCGTTGAGAATCAAAGAATTTGTATAGGGTTCATTATTTGGTGTATTGACTCTATAAACGGTAAAAGGCCTGTTGTATGATGAATTTAAATTTTCAAAATAATCTGCCATAGCTTCCAGTTCATCATACTGAGAATGAGAAGCAGGAACAGCTCTGATTAGAATTTTATCAGGAGCAAGGAATTTTGCCCAACAATCAATATGATCGATATAGGTATTATTGGGATCTTGTAGTACCTGATAATTGGTAATCCCTAAGAAGTTTTGCATTTGCTGATTTACGAGCGTCTGATTGTTGCTGTTTTCTGTGTATGCAATATGTGAAGAAGCGGCAATCCTAATGCCGTCAGTCATATAGTTGCCACCCGTTTGGGCAATACTCATTGAATATGAGTTTAAAGAGTCAAAAAGCGCATAAGCAGGTGCGATCGCATCGTCGTAGGGTCTCGGTCTATTGTAAGTAAAATCAATTACAGAGAGATGATTATTGGCATCAAAGGCAAACCATGGACCATAATCTCTTGTCCAATAAGAATTTGTCGGTGCAATCATAAACTGACATTTGCTGAGATTGACCTGGGCATTTGTATAAGCGGTGATCGCCTGATTTTTAACTGTTTCGTTACTGACAATGGTGATGACGTTGATTTCCTGAGACAGAGTTTTCACAAAAGAGACTGGGATGCCTAAGGGGTATCGGATCAGTACGCTTTGAGCGGGCTCAAATTCTGCAACTGGTCGTACAGGAGCAAGTGGCGATAATCCAGGATCTCTGTTTTTGATCCAATCATGCATCAGTACTTTTTCATCATCACTCAGATCATGAGTGATTTCAGAGGAAAGATTTGTAGAAAACAAAGGGATGTAAAACAAGAACAAGGCAATCGATAAGAAGAAAAGCTTGTTTTTTAATCTCATTTGCTTTCTCATGATTTGTAAAACCAGGGGATTAACATACTGGTTTGTTTTTTGTATATTTGGAATTCTAAATGATCTTTCTTAGATTTTTCAAGAGCCAGAATCCCATTAACAAAGAAAAGCTGTAAGCTGATACACAGTGGGCTATAGATAATTATTGAGTAATCTTTAACATTGAGCATCAACAGGAAGATGCCCCACCAGATACAATATTCACCGAAATAGTTCGGATGTCTTGAATATCTCCATAAACCTTCAGTCATAATTTTATCTTTGTTTTCTGGGTTTGATTTAAATTGTGCTTTTTGGTAATCAGCGATACTTTCAAAGAGAATGCCGATAATCCATAAGAGCAGACCTGCAAAATCAAGTAATGAAAGTGGATTGTACGAATGATCTTCAAACAACATCAAAGGATAAGAAACAGCAAACATGAGGAGCGCATTAACGAAATAGATTTGAAAATACGATCTTAGTCTCCAGAATTTACCCCAGGAGTTTTTTTTTGCATATCGATTTTCCGTATAATCATTGTTGCTTCGTATCACTAAGTAAATTGTTAGTCTCAATGCCCAGATCAAAATCAAAGCAGTGATAAATAACTGTCTGAAATGAAAGCCTTTGAGTAAGACAAGATATAATAGGCTGATAAAGAAAATACCTATCGGCCAGGCAATATGAATTAACTGATCTTCTTTTTTTTGATACGACAAGATGAAAATAAAATTCATATAGCAGAAAATCAGGATAATGCCAAAAATCAAATTCATATTATTCCACCTAACTGATGATACTTATTGATGCAAACACAATATATTTTTTTCTATCAAAGCTTAAAATCAAATATTGTCAAATGATTTTATTAAATCTGAACCATTCATTACATTTTTTCTTGATAAAAATCTCCCAAACATGCTGTGGGAAAGCATATCTCTCTGTATCGTTCTGCTTAAACAATCACTCACTCTCTACTTCTATCCTGTAGAAAACTTATTTTCAACTGCGAGAATAAAAGAAAAAAGCTCTCGGATCACCGAGAGCTTTTTTTATATTGTTTGCTTAATTATTCAACAGAAGATTGAGCAGCAGCCACACGTGCAATTGGAACGCGGAAAGGTGAACAGCTTACATAGTTCATTCCCACTTTATTGCAGAATTTAACAGAGTTAGGTTCTCCGCCGTGTTCACCACAGATACCTACTTTAAGGTTTGCGCGAGTTGAGCGACCTCTTGAAGTACCCATTTCAACTAACTGACCCACACCTTCCTGATCTAAAATCTGGAAAGGATCGTTTTTCAGTATGTTTCTGTCTAAGTATTCAGGGAGGAATTTGCCTGCATCGTCGCGAGAGTAACCGAAGGTCATTTGAGTAAGGTCGTTGGTACCAAATGAGAAGAATTCAGCTTTAGCCGCAATTTTATCAGCAGTTAAAGCAGCTCTTGGGACTTCGATCATTGTACCTACTAAGTAATCGATTTTATCGTTTCTTTCAGCAAAGACTTTTTCAGCAGTTTCTCTGATGATTTTTTCCTGATTTTCAAATTCAGCAAGTGTACCAATAAGAGGGATCATGATTTCAGGTTTTGCATCAACGCCTTTTTTCTTAAGGTTTAAAGCCGCTTCGATAATTGCTCTGGTTTGCATAACAGTAATTTCAGGATAAGTGATACCAAGACGGCAACCACGATGTCCAAGCATTGGGTTGAACTCATGTAATGAATTTACACGTTGTTTTACAACAGTTGCAGAGATACCCATTTCTTTAGCCATTTCAGCCTGGTTTTCTTCCTCATGAGGTACGAACTCGTGAAGTGGAGGATCAAGTAAACGAACGGTCACAGGGAATCCATTCATCGCTTCGAAGATCCCTTCAAAGTCTTCTCTCTGATATGGGAGGATTTTTTCTAAAGCTTTTACTCTACCTTCAAGAGAATCAGCAAGAATCATTTCACGCATTGCTTTGATGCGATCGCCTTCAAAGAACATGTGTTCAGTACGGCAAAGACCGATACCTTGTGCGCCGAAATTACGAGCAACACGAGCATCTTTTGGCGTATCAGCATTCGTTCTGACATGCATGCGAGTGTGTTTGTCACAAATATCCATTAATTTGCCAAAGTCGCCAGATAATTCAGCTTCTTGAGTATCGATTTTTCCATCATATACTTCACCAGTTGAACCATTTAAAGAAATCCAGTCGCCTTCGTTGAAGGTTTTACCATCAGCGATCATGGTTTTTTCTTTATAATCAATCATCACAGTGCCAGCACCAGAAACACAGCATTTACCCATACCGCGAGCAACAACTGCTGCATGAGAAGTCATACCACCGCGAGCAGTCAAGATACCTTTTGCAACGTTCATACCGCGTAAATCTTCAGGAGAAGTTTCAACACGTACTAAGATTACATTTTTTCCAGCATTTGCCCATTCTTCAGCAGTATCAGCGAAGAATACGATTTGACCAGATGCAGCGCCTGGAGAAGCAGGTAAGCCTTTAGCAAGAACACGAGCATTTTTCATTGCTTCTTTTTTGAAGACAGGATGAAGTAATTCATCTAATTTTCCAGCTTCCATTCTTTTTAAGACATCTTTTTCAGATAATTTTCCTTCTTCAAGAAGGTCAATGGCGATTTTTACCATTGCAGCGCCAGTTCTTTTGCCATTACGTGTTTGAAGCATCCATAATTTGCCATCTTCAATCGTAAATTCGATATCTTGCATATCTTTGTAATGATCTTCCAGTTTTTGTTGGATTGCATTAAGTTCAGCATAAGCTACAGGCATAGATTCTTCTAATGAAGGGAAGTTGTTTTTTCTATTTTCTTCAGTAATATTTTGTAATTCAGCCCATCTTTGTGAACCAATAATAGTGATTTGTTGAGGTGTACGGATACCTGCAACCACGTCTTCACCCTGAGCATTGATCAGGTATTCACCGTTGAATAAGTCTTCGCCGGTTGCAGCATCACGTGTGAATGCAACGCCAGTTGCGCTATTGTCACCCATGTTACCAAAAACCATTGCTTGAACATTAACTGCAGTACCCCATTCTTCAGGGATGTTGTTTAATTTTCTGTAATAGATCGCACGGTCATTCATCCAGCTTTCAAATACTGCAAAGACAGCGCCCCATAATTGTTCCCATGGGTCAGAAGGGAATTCTTTATCTAATTTTTCTTTTACAACAGCTTTAAAGCGTTTGACTAATTCTTTTAAGTCATCACTGCTCATTTCAAGATCGTTTTTATATCCTCTTTCTTCTTTTAAGTGGTCGATAATTTCTTCAAAAGGATCATGATCTTCTTTGTTTGTAGGTTTCATACCTAAAACGACATCGCCGTACATTTGTACGAAACGTCTGTATGAATCCCAAGCAAAGCGTTCGTTACCGCTTTTTTTAGCTAAAGCTTCAACTGTCACATCATTCATACCGAGGTTAAGGACGGTGTCCATCATACCAGGCATAGATGCGCGAGCACCTGAACGAACAGAAACTAATAATGGATTTTCAGAATCTCCAAATTTTTTGTTCATGATTGCTTCTACGTTAGCAATCGCAGCTTCAACTTCTGCTTTTAATAACTCGCTAGTTTTTTCTTTACCGAGCTTATTATATTCCATACACATTTCAGTCGTAATAGTAAATCCTGGAGGTACAGGAACGCCAATCAAATTCATTTCTGCAAGGTTGGCACCTTTTCCACCCAGGAGATTTTTCATTTCAGCAGTACCTTCAGCTTTGCCATTGCCAAAGAGATATACGCGTTTTGTAGTACTCATAATTTCTCCTTTATTTTGTCTTCAGTTTTTCATATCTGAAGCAGTTTATTTTAATTTACAAATTTCTGTCAAAAGCTTATTTGTCAACAGTTTTTTGCATAATTAAGAAAAATTAATTGGGGGTTGATAAGAAATATGAAAGTATAGAATTTGAAGTAAGAATAAAGGGGAAAGTTGATGAAGAAATGTGATTTGGATTGATGTAATCATCATAGATATTTTATTTTTTCTTGAAATAAATGAACTTGACTAAATGCAAAATGAATCGTATAATGAGGAAAAAGGAGGGGTGTATGCATCAACAAATTTTTATGATATTAATGATTAGTGTGACAATTGTATTTATTGTCCCGATTGTAATTTTAATGATCTTTTTATTTAAACAGTTAAACAGGAACAGTCAGGATTTGAGATATATTGTTCCTGAAGGCACAAAAGATTACTCTGATGAAGAGATATTATGTCCTGTATGTCATGAAGCCATGATCTCAGGATATTCGATCACAAACCGAGGAATAATTTTTCATGAAAGAAATGAAGAGTTTAGTTTGTTGAAAGCAATGTTAAATAATCAATTATTGAAGAATACAGCAGATTACAGTTTTCGTTTTCGTCCAAGAGAAAATCAAGCTTGGCGATGTCATTCTTGTCAAATTGTATTGATTGATCACAGTAAACTACTCGAAGTAGAAAAAGCCAAAGCATATAAAAATTAAAAGAGTAAGTCTTTTGCCTTTCAAAAAATGATTGACAGTTTAAGTCTCAATTTTATTCTGTAAGAGAAAAGGAATCGAAATGAATGGCAAGAAATAATGAATCGCAGATTAAAAATGAGATTTATTCTCTACTGAAGGAGAATCAGGAGAGTTATTTGGCAACATCAGTAAATGATCAGCCGTTTGTACGCCCACTCATTTTATTTTATGCATATAGTCGATTTTGGTATGTCAGCTTTTCAAAAGATGCAAAGACAGCCCAGATCAGCAATAATAAGAAAGTTGAAGTGTGTATCCCATTACGAGAATCAGGGAATACGGGTTATATTCGTGCACAGGGAACTGCAAAAATCATCAAGGATCATTATTTGAAATCAGAAGCAATTGATTTCTGTTATTTTTTTGATGACTATTTTGAAGGTGTTGATGATCCTGATTATGTGCTGATAGAGCTTGTATTTGATCAGATGCAATTAATGCGACCTGGCGAAACATATTCATTGAAAGTAAATCTTTAATCAATGTCCACAACAACAGAGAAAAAAATAATATTTTTATCCTTTATCACAGCGTTTGCATTGAGCATTTATGTCTTAGAGATGCTAATCCCGAGACCACTACCTTTTATGAAAATTGGTCTAAGCAATGTTGTTATCGTTTTTTTGATTTATTCAGATTTGATATGGGAATCATTTGTAATTACAATAGCAAAAACCTTAATTGGTGGATTTATCACAGGCACTTTGCTAAGTCCAACCTCCTTAATGTCTTTATGTGGCGGACTCCTTGCATTTATTTCTATGATCATTGCGTACAAAGCCCCCATTGGTTTTAGCATTATTGGTGTCAGTATTTTAGGATCAGTGTTTCATAATATTGGTCAACTTCTTGCTGTAAATATTGCGGTTATCGGTGATTGGAAATTAGTATACTTTTTGCCCTTAATGTTATTGCTTGGTTTAGGGACAGGAATTTTGACAGGATATTTGGCTCATTTGCTGGTTGAAAGACTGGATATTCGGAGATTATATGAAAGAACAAATCTTTAGATATTTAAAATTATTTATAGGGATATGTATTTTTGTCATTGGGATGGCAAGTGGATTATTTTGGTTTTACAGTAGAGAATTGCCACCTATGGCAGAAGTCCAAAGCTATCAGGTGAATTCCGGGTCAGAAGTCTATGATTGCAAGGGAAAGCTTATCCATATTTTTGCAGTGGAAAACAGAAAATTAACAAGTTATAATAATCTTCCTCCGCATTTGATTCATTCTTTACTGGTTATTGAAGATGCTAATTTTTATGATCATTGGGGAGTAGATATTTTTGGACTTGTTCGAGCTTTAATCGTCGATGTGATTACCTGGGATTTTGCACAAGGTGGATCGACAATTACTCAGCAATTAGCCAGAAATATGTTTTTAAATTTGGATAAGCAACTTCCACGAAAGATTAAAGAGGCGATGTTAGCCGTATTGATCGAAAAGAATTTCACAAAGGAAGAGATTTTAGAGATTTATTTTAATAAGATATATTTTGGTGGCGGTATTTATGGGATTGAAACTGCGGCTTACCGTTATTTTGGGAAAACAACCAAAGATTTAACCATTGGTGAAGCTGCAATGCTGGTCGGAATGATTCAGCGTCCCAATTATTTTTCTCCAACAAAGAATCCTGAAAAGAGTATTCAGAGGAGAAATTTTGTTTTATCCCAGTTGTATCGACAGGGCTATATCAATGATATTCAGTATGAAGCAGCGCTTAATGAAAAACTAAGTTTGGATCTACATAAATTTGTGAGTAGTTTAAATAGCAATTATTTTATTGATTATATACGCATTCGTCTTGAGAGAAAATATGGAACTGAGACTCTGTTTAACGGAGGTTTGAAGATATATACTACTTTAGATAATGAGCTTCAGTTATTTGCGGACTCTACGATGAATAATCATCTGAAAACGATGGAGATGAATCGAAATTATCCAGATAAGTATGATAACTATCCTGCAACGTTATCAAATGTCAAAGCAAATTATCTTCAGGGTGGAGTCTTTGCTTTGGATCCAAACACCGGTCATGTGAAAATTATGATTGGTGGTAGAAATTTCAGACATAGTAAATTCAATCGTATGACTCAAGCAAAAAGACAAGCAGGTTCAGCATTCAAACCGATTTTATATACAGCTGCTGTAGAAAAGGGATATACTCCTTCTACAATACTCAATGATAGTCCTGTCACATTTATCAAGGATGGGAAGATCTATTGGGAACCAAAAAATTATGAGAAGTCATATTATGGCTATATCACCTTAAGAAATGCCCTGAAGAAATCGATGAATGTCAGTGCAGCCAAGTTAATCTATGATGTCGGTCCGCAGAGTGTGGTTGATATTGCTAAGAATTTTGGATTAACAACTAACATCCCTCCATATATGTCAATATCAGTGGGAAGTTGCGAAGTTATTCCATATGAGTTGATAAGCTCATTTTCGATATTTGCTGCTAATGGCGAGCGAGTGACACCCATTTTTTATACGAAGATAACTAATCACCAAGGCAAAGTGCTCGAAGAAGTTAAAACTGAGAAAGTAAAAGTGTTAGATCCCAAAGTGGCATGGATTATGACTGATTTGATGAAAACCGTTGTCAATCATGGAACTGCTTTCCCTATTCGTTCATGGGGTTTTAATACACCATGTGCAGGAAAAACAGGGACTACCGATGATTATCGAGATGCATGGTTTATCGGTTATACTCCGAAATTAGTTTTAGGTGTATGGACAGGTTTTGATGATAATACCGCTATGGGGAGTGGAATGACAGGTGCTGTAGCCACTTTGCCAATATGGATCCCCATTGCAAAAAAAGCGGTGTATGAACAACTCAAAGCAGGAGAAGATACAGAAGCCGATTTTGAGAGACCTGAAGGGATAATTGAAGAAACTGTAAATTCAAATACAGGCTTTTTGGCAAAATATTCCGGAGAAGCCGTCATAAAAGAAGTATTTATCAATGGGACTCAGCCTGTTAAACACTCTGATTCTCTCAGATATAATTTTTATCCTTCAAAACTCAGACCCGGTAAAGATCGATATTTGCGAGTAAATGAGGTTAAAGAAAAAGAATAGTATGCTATTGTATATTTTAATATTTTTCTTGCTTATATATGGGTACTATATCATTCTATTTTTAACCAGAATGCCATATCAATGTAAAGAGATCAAGGTTTATGCTGAAAATGTAAGTATTGTATGTAGTGCCAGGAACGAAGAAAGAAATATCAAGTCTTTGTTAGAAGCAATTATTCATCAAAATTATGATCTTAATCTTGTACAATTGATTATTATCGATGACGCATCTACTGACAGGACATTAGAGATACTAAAAGAAGAACAAACAAAATTTCCTGATTTCATGATATTAAGTTCATTTGGTCGAGAAGAAAGTCTGTCTCCAAAAAAAAATGCACTTTCTCAAGCGATGAAGCATGTAAAATATGATATCATCTTAAGTCTTGATGCCGATTGTATTCCAGAAAAGAACTGGATCAATGCAATGGTTGACACATACATTAAATTTCCAGAAACAGATATGCTGGTGGGATTTTCTCAAACAGATACTCAAAAAATATATCAAAAGGCTCGAGAAGAACGAAAGAGTATTTTCTCTTTATGTAAAATCTCACAAATATTTGAATATTTTGACTTTTTGGTGCTTATGTTTGCCACTTCAGGATCAATACATACTAAAAGGTACTTCTCCTGCAGCGGTCAGAATCTTTCATTTCGAAAGTCTTCTTTTGAATCAGTTGGAGGATATACCAAAATATTACATCTCATTTCAGGAGATGATTTGCATTTAATGCAATTATTTCGAAAAAACAATAAAGTGATTAAGTTTGCTCATCATACAGAAGCCCGTGTTGAAACCCGGTCATGTGAATCGATGGTGAAATTGATTAATCAGCGATCCAGATGGGCATCGAATATGAAGTATATGTTGATTAGTAATCCTGAATTTTTTATATATTTGCTGAGTGTATTCTTCGTGTTGACACTTATACCGCTTTTGTTATTTTTGGATTTATGGTATGCATTGATATTGATAATAATGAAATTATCTATAGATGCAGTATTTATTAATATGTCATACAGGAAGTTTTATTTAGGAGAACAAGAGTTGAAATGTAATAATTTTGTAAATAAGCTTAATTTATTGAGCTCGTTTATATTTTGGAGCTTTTTTCAAGTATTTTATGTTCTTCTCGTAAGTATTTTTGGTGCATTTTCATTGTTTGTCTGGAAAGACAGAAGAGGATATAAGTCATGAAATATGTTATATTTGATGATCATACAATAGGTTTTTTCCCTATGACCCATCTTCGTGTAACAGGAGATTTGAGGTGCGGGATTTTAAAGTTGAGACAAAGATTAGAGTATCTTTTTGAGATAGAAAACACTCATTATATCATGGAAGAATCATTAGCCAGTTTGTATCAAAAGCGACATGCCGACTGGATGATCAACCAACTTGATGATGAAGAGTACATATTTATTAACAGCAGATCGATCATCAACATGGAAAATAAATCAGAAATAGAATCTTTAGCAAAGGATACGGTACTCTATTCAGGGGATTCGATTGTGGCATTTCGCATGAAATCTAATAAAGGATCATTTACTCAAAAGGATATTCTAGAAAAAGCAAAAACGCTGCAAGTAGTCAAAACAGAGCAGATTAAGCTATGGTCATATTTATGGGAGTTGATGCATCAAAATGGCGAATGGATCCGATTTGATTATGAAAATATCTTCTATGATGAAGAGAATTATATAGAAAGTGAACCTGGCGTGACTCTTTTGAATCCGTATGATATTTGGATTGGAGAAGGAAGTGTCTTGAAACCAGGTGTAGTTATTGATGCATCAGAAGGGCCTGTTATAATTGATGAAAATGTAACTATAATGGCCAACTCAGTGATCATGGGACCAGTATATATAGGTAAAAATACAATTATCAAAGCGCTTGCAAAGATTTACCCCAATACCAGTATCGGTCCAAGATGCAAAATTGGTGGAGAAGTGGAAGATACAATCATTCAGGGATATTCAAACAAACAGCATGATGGATTTTTAGGTCACAGTTTTATCGGTGAATGGGTAAATATTGGCGCTGACAGCAACAATAGTGATTTAAAAAATACTTATAAATCTGTAGGTGTGTATTATTATCCAGAGGAGAAAAAAATCGATACGGGATCTACTTTTGTGGGTACATTTATTGGTGATCATTCAAAAATTGGAATTAATTGTTCCATCAATACGGGAACGATGATAGGAATGGGTGTTAATATTTACGGTTCGACTTTAATCGATGGATATATCCCAGATTTTTCATGGGGCCAAGCCGATCAGTTGCAGGATTATCGCCTCGAGAATTTTTTAGAAACAGCATTAATTGTAAAAAGTAGAAGAAATATTGAGATGAGTCAGGAAGAAATAAAATTAATTCAAGAGATATATAGAAAAGGAAAAATAGCATGAAAGATCATGAAGATAAAAAAACAGAATCAGGGGAAGAAAACAGCCCTTGCATTAACGAAAAAGAATGTACAGGATGTTGCTGTCAGAATCATGAGCAAAGTGAGTTTGCTGATTTTGATGAATCTTATAGCATGCCAGATGAGCAAGATAATTTACAAGAATTTGTAGAAGTCGAACTAAGAAACTGGAGAATCGGATATTATACTAATCCAGAAAAAATTGCACTATCACCTGATCAACAGGTATTGGTTCAAGTAGATCGTGGAGTTGATATTGGAACTGTTATCCAGGCTTCTGTTAAAGGAAAAGAACTTGAAGAATCATTTGAAGCAGATAAAATCTTTCCAATAGTTCGACTTGTAAATGATGATGATTTAAAACAGTTAGATGAAATAGAAGCTAAGGAGATCAGTGCAACAGAAAAGTTTGGCGAATTAGTGGTAAAATATCCATTTGAGATGAAGCTTATCGACACCAAATTTCAGTTTGATGGTAATAAAGTGACTTTCTTTTTCACAGCAGAAGGAAGAATAGACTTTAGAGAATTTGTACGTGAGTTAGCTCAAGTATTCAGAACCAGAATTGAGCTTCATCAAAGCACAGGAAGAGATGAGGCGAAACGATTGGGTGGATATGGTATGTGTGGTAACAAATATTGTTGCGCTTCTTTCTTGAAACGTTTTAATCAAGTGACTATCAAGATGGCAAAAGACCAAAATTTATCTGGCAATTTATCAAAGATTTCAGGTCCTTGTGGCCGTTTGCTTTGCTGTCTTCATTTTGAAGAAGATTTTTATGCTGAAATGGCAAAAGATTATCCAACTATTGGAGATGAAATTTGGAAAGAAGGTATAAAGATGTATGTCTTTCGTAATGATTACTATACAAAAATGGTATATCTCAGCGGAGAAGATCAATCGATTATTACCATTCCATTAGATGATTTCAATCAGCAGTTCAATAAACGCAGAAATAATTAGACTTTGGTATCATGTCATTATCTGAAAAGCCTCATATTCTATCAGTATCACCTGAGCAGTTAACAGAGATAATACTATCTTGGGGTGAAAAGAAATTTCGATCAAAGCAAGTATTGGATTGGATCTATCAGAAGAAAGAGATCAATTTTGATCAAATGAGCAATATCTCAAAAGATTTGCGAGATCAGCTAAAAAGTTATTTTGACTCTGATCTTCCTGAAGTTGATGCGATGTGTCAATCAAAAGATCTGTCAAAAAAGTATCGTTTAAAATTGAGTGATGGTCATCTCATTGAGATAGTTTTTATGCCAGGTCAGACCTTAAACAATGAAGATGAAGAGTTAAAGATAAAACAAAAGAATACACTTTGTATCTCATCACAAGTAGGATGCTCAAGAAATTGTCAATTTTGTGCAACAGCAAAAATAGGACTAATCCGTAATTTGAAAACAGAGGAATTACTGGCACAGTTTCTTTTAGCACAACAGTTACATCCAGAGCAAAGAATTACAAACATCGTACTTATGGGCATGGGTGAGCCATTGGATAATTTTGAGAATGTTGTTCAGTTTATCCAATTAATGCAGAATGAACAAGCCTTTTCCTTTAGTCCGAGACGAATGACACTATCGACATGTGGAGTTATATCCCAAATCAAAAAATTAAGTGAGACAGGGATAAAAATTAAGTTAGCTGTTTCATTAAATTCTGCAATACCTGAAAAACGTATGAAACTAATGCCTGTTACTGCCAATCATCCATTGGATGAGTTAAAAAAGGCATTACTTGATTTTCGAAGAAACTCAAATTTTAGAATCACCTTTGAGTATATTATGATAAAAAACTTCAATATGGATCATGAGGATGTCAAAGCCCTCATTAAGTTTGCTGGAGATATTTCCTGTAAGATCAATTTGATTAGGTGGAACCATGTACCAGACTTGGAATGGGAATCTCCAAGTCAACAGGACATTGAGATGTTTGTAAGTAAGCTGTCAAAAATCTCTGCGGCAATTACGCTTAGACAAAGTCGTGGAGATGATATCGCCGCCGCTTGTGGTCAGCTTGTTGCTTTAAAATAGACAAAATTTGATTCTATACTTAGATTAATTCAAAACAATGGCTTGACAATACGATACTATTAAATATTCTTATGATTATAAAGAATGATAGGAATAACGATGAGTATAAAAATAGAAGTCTGTATTGATAATATTCTTTCATTAATTAAGGCTCAAAATGCTGGAGCTGATCGAATCGAATTATGTGCTTCATTGAGTGAAGGTGGTCTCACACCTTCTTATGGGATGTTAAAGGAAGCAAGAAAGTTAGCCAAAATTCCTGTGTTTGTAATGCTAAGACCCAGAAGAGGGAATTTTATATATACTGATCATGAGCTAGAGATTATGCTTCATGATATTGATATGATCAAATCTTTAGGATTTGATGGCATCGTTTCAGGTTGTTTGAGTAAAGAGGCAGAAGTTAATACTGCACAGTTAAAGATATTAGTTGAATATACTCAACCTCTTTCTTTTACATTTCATCGTGCATTTGATTTTTGCCTTGATCCTTATAAGTCTTTAGAAACTCTAATTGATTGTGGCGTACAAAGAGTGTTAACTTCAGGACAGAAGACGACTGCAATAAAGGGAAAAGAATGTATTCAAGGATTAATTAAACACGCCGACAATCGGATTATTATCATGCCAGGCTCAGGGATTAATGATAAAAATTTTTCACAGTTTCACGATTTCGTTCGAGCAAGTGAATATCATTTATCTGCATCGGAAATAATCAATTCTGAGATGCGGATTGATCAAACAGAACTGAATATGGGGTCAAGTGTCACTTTACTAGAAAATCAGTTAAAAATTACAAATGAAGAGATCATAAAACAGATCAAGAAGGAGTGTAAATGAATATCGTCACAGCAGGTTTTTTTCACGAGTCAAATTCTTTTAATCCGATTGTTACAGGTCCAGATGAATTTCTTGTTTTTAAACAAGATGAAATCTATAAAAATAAAAATGCTTATCTCATTGCTAAAGGAATTATTGATTTTTTTGAGACTAAGGATGATTGTCGACTTTTCCCATTAATTTTTGCGAAAGCTGTACCGAATGGTGAAATTGACTATGATTATTATCAAGAATTGAAGTCAGTATTATTGGAAAATTTAGAAAAGATAGATCATGTTGATGCTTTTGTATTAGCATTACATGGTTCAATGAGAGTTAAAAATATAGGTTCAGCAGAAACTGATATCTTGAAGAGTATTCGGAATAGATATCCTCAAACGCCCATTTATTGCGCGCTTGATATGCATGCAACAATTACCAGAGAGATGCTTTCAATGGTTACAGCGATGAATGGATTTAAAACAGCACCACATTTAGATGCCTTTGAAACTGGATACAATTGTGCTCAAATGGCTTATGATTCATTGAAAGAGGGATATGATCTGACAATGTCATGTGTGCGTTTTGACTGTTTGATTGCAGGTGAGAAATCAGAAACAGATACCGAACCGATGAAATCATTAATCAATGAACTTCATCTGTTAGAAAAACAAGATGATGTGATTTCAGCTACTTTTCTATTGGGTTTCCCATGGGCAGATGCAGAAGAAAATGGAGTGACAGCGGTCGTCGTTACAAAGAATAATCAACTTAAAGCAAATGATCTTGCACAAGAGTTAATCAACAAATTTATCCAGAAAAAGGATCAGTTTAACTTTTCTATGCCAGCTTTATCACCTGAAGAAGCATTAAGCAAAGCATTATCAGAAGAATTGAAACCTGTTTTTGTTTCAGATTCTGGAGACAATCCCACTGCCGGATCAACTGGGGACAACACCAAGATAATTTCTCTTTTAAGTCAGCATTTTAGTTATCTTTGTCAAAACAAAAAGATACTTATCGCTGGGATATTTGATCCAATGGCGTTAAAAGAGGCAAAAGAGAAGATGCATCAAGATATTTCTCTAAAAGTAGGTGGTGTCTATGATCAGATGTATTGTTCTCCTGTCATTTTAAGAGGCAAACCTGTAAAGTATGTAGAGAAATACTCCTATTTCAACTCAGAATTAGTTTTATTTGAAACGAATGATTTTTATCTTATATTAACCTCTAAACATATAGGTTTTACTAATGTTGATATGTTTGTCACACTTGGATTAGATCCGATGGACTTTGATGTTATCGTTGTTAAGTTAGGTTATCTCACAGAAGACTTCAAAGAGATAGCAAAAAAATCATATATGGCATTAACACAAGGATGTACTGATGAGGTGCTTTCAAGGTTGACGTATTCAAAACAATTTTATTTAGTTTGATTTTTTTATTGACAGCATAAGTTTAATTACTAATTTTGGAATATCTGCCGAGTGTTTCGCTCTAAACCTTTACAGGCAAGAAGGAACACCGATAGGGTTAATTTGGAAACGAATTAGCCTCCCTGTTAGGAAAGGCGGTAGGCAATACCTACTGCCTCCATAAAAAATTGGAGGAGATATGATGAAAAAACACCTATTAATTGGACTCGCTTTGCTGTTATTACTTTTATCAGCATGTAGCGAAAAAGATGACAACAACTCATCGACCAACCCAAACACCCCAAATCCACCAGCAATGGCTACAACTGCAGACAGTGTAGTTACAATGCCTGCTGAAGACACTGTATTTGCTGATTCACTCACTTATGATGTAGATTATAACGGTGAGACAACCGATGCCGTTGCATTGACACATTTTATTACGAAAGAAATGACTGATGAATTAGTTGACAATACTAATGATGATGAAACTCAGAAACTCTTTGCGTATCATTTGATTGCATCCGACAATTTTACCCCAAGAGATCGCGGTTATGCTGATTTAACATGGGAAAAATTTAAAACAGGCGTATTATTACCAAACAAATCTTTCCGTTCTTATTTTGCATCTGATTCTATTGAAACTGCATTTGATGTTAAATATTTGAGTACTATTAAAATGTATCGTGCTGTTCAAGTGATTAAAGCAGATGGAACCATGGCATTGTTTGAAATTAATACATTAACAACACATCAGGTAGCCAATTATGACAGCTTAATGGAAAGCGCTGTTAAACTTCAAGATTTTATTACTGAATTTGTGACAGCTACACCAGCAAATTATGATTATATTTTCACAGATAACACTGGTTATACAAAGACTTTCACCTGGGAACATCTACAAGATGGTTATTGGCTTAAAGATACTAAAAAAACAATCTTTCCATCCTATCCTGATATGCCAAACAGCCAGAAGAAATTTAAAAAATTAATGTCCATTACTTTGATCCCTAAGAGCAGATGATCAACTTTAAACTTAATGAATTACTCATAATTGCCATTATAAGTGCAACCGGTTTAGCCATTAAACCGGTTGTTTCTCCTTTAATCCATTTAATTTCAACACCATTGATGATTCCAGGAGGATCACTTGCGGGCGGCATATACATGTCATGGCTTGTATTGGCAAAGTTAATCATACCAAAGAGATGCTCTGCTCTTCTTGTGGGTTTAACACAGGCGTTTGTAGTGCTGATTCTAGGCTTTTTTGGAAATCATGGTATTTTCTCAATAATCTCTTATGGACTTCCTGGTTTGATGATCGAAGGATTTTGCTTCTTGTATCAAAAAACGAACTTGATTTCAGCAATACTAAATTGTATTGTTGCAAACTGTACCGGTGCATTACTCATCGCATTAATGATCTTTAGAATGCCATTAATTCCTCTGCTAATCTCTGTTTCAATTGCAACAGTCTCTGCAATAATTGGCGGATTTTTAGCTTGGGTAATATATGTAGAATTAACAAAATTGAAAGTGATCAAGGTTTAATATGAAAAAGCACATTTGTTTAGTGATATTAGTTATTTTCATATCACAAGTATTTGGGATCGATTTAGTTCTTTCCGATAAAAAGATTCCGCTCAATCTCAATGACTTAACCCAGTTAGAGAAGATTATAATTAATACTCATCGTGAGAAGAATGGGAAAGTAAGTGATGATGCCTGGGAAGGTTATTTACTTACTGAGATTTTTAAAGTTTATCATATTGACTCGTTTGATTTAATGGAAGTCAATTCAACTGACAATTATCAGGTGAAATTGACAGCAGAAGAGATAAAAACTCATCAACCGATTCTTGCATTAAAAAGAAATGATAAAGAACTCAGCGCAGATCAACTTAGAATTGTGGCTTCTGGGTTGAGAGATATGTATTGGGCTTCAGACATCAAAAATATGATTTTCACAGTGAAAACCCAATACCCGAAAACAAAAATAATCATTCCTTTTTCATCGGTAAAAAATCAAATTGCTCTAATCGACAATCCCAGTCCCTTTAAAAATGTGAAAGGCTTTTATTTTAGGGATATGATCGCGCTCTTGAATACTGATCTGAATCTTCCTTTAAAAGTGATCACTCGTGATCAGTTAACTTTGGAATTGGATTATCAGCAGTTTCTTGAAAAAGCAGTTATGATCTATAATACGGATGGTACGATTGATATCAAGAGCCCAAGTATGCCTGGCGGGATGTGGCAGAAAAACATTGGGATGATTATTGTGAATGATCATTTATTCTATTTTGATCAGAAAGATCAAAGGTTTGATGAAACACAAGTGAAGAAAGAATGTGCTTTGGAAGAGAGTTCAAAATTAACAATTAGCTTTGATCAGTTATCAGAAAAAGAGAAAAAGACAAATATTAAAAAAGCTCTCTGGGCGAATATTCAATCTATTGAAGTGGCTTATTAATGAAAAAGATATTTATACTGATTGTTTTTGCTCTTTTGGTACACTTAATGTGTGCCTTCCCGATCTATGGGAATATTTCTCAGGAAGAAAACTGTATTTCACTTGATCACTTAAATCAGATAATAAAAGACTCAAAAGCTTCTCATCTCCTGATTTGTGGAGATAACAATATTGCTGTCGAAATCACACCAGATATGCTTCAATGGATCGATATGATCAAAAATGATTCTCAGATCTCATTTCAATCAGATTCTTTACCTCCTGTATGTTCGATCAATAATATCAAGTATATTGCCATCAATAACTGCAGCGATGTCTCCAGTTTATCAATTCTTGATGATTTATCTCAGATCGATTGGATCAGCCCCTATGACTTCATCATAAGAAATTCAGAGCTCTTAGGTACTCAAGAAAAGAATCTACATATTGCTAAGAAATATTTAGTCAATGATCAGTGGCCGCTAATGGACGAGATCAATCAGCAGAAACATAAAAAAATCATGACAGTTGATGCTTATGGAACAGAGACGATCCATGAGAATGTTCCTAAACTTTCATTTGAAATGAATCATTTTTCCTTAAACAGCAAGAAAATCGCTCTTTTATGGAGTAATTACCCTGAGACAGGGCTTAAAGATATTTATCAAAAACAAGTAGAATCTGTTAAAGCGAATAAGACTTTGGCATTATTTATTGATGGCTTAGGTTATCATAATTTACTCAATTATTACGCAAGAAGAAATATCACTCAGCCTTTATTTGATTTTATTCCTACACGTAGTGTCATTCCTTCAGTCACAAAATATGCTTCATTTACATTAGGGTCAGGTAAGTATTACCGTTCTTTCCAACCCGAAAAGATATACCAAGATCCTTGCTTTGAAGGTGGTATCATTATTGAAGAAGAAAAAGTATATCATCAAGCTAATATCGAACTGCTTTTAAATACTGATAGAAATGAGAACGGAACTATTGATGATGAAATCTTTAAAGAGTTAAAGAAGCGTATAAACAAAGATTATCCTTTTATAATGACTCATTTTCATAGTATAGATGATTATTCACACCAATATGGTCCATTTCATCCTCTAACTTTAGAAAGAATTGATAAAGTTATGGAATATATCGACTACTGCGTAGCACATTTTGATGGGAATATTGTGATTTATTCTGATCATGGCCAGCATAATGTTTTCAATAAAGGTGGTGATCACGGTTCTACAAGAGCGCAAGATATGATAGGAGTGTTTTATTATGTGGAAAAAGAATAGTCTAATACTACTTCTGATTAGTTTATGCTTTTTCATTTGGGCAAAGGATGAAGAAATCAGAATTGTCTTTAACAAGAAAATGCAAAACATCAACATCCAAAGTCTTATGGGAAGTCAAAAGGAAGAGTTTGAGTTAAAAAATGAAAAGTATCCATTTGTTTCAATTAACGCGATGATGAATCACATGAAACTAAAGAAAGTCGAAACTGCGACCATTCAATCCCGTGAGGGAATGAGTATAATGATCAAGAAAAAAGAGTTTGATCAGGCGGGTTTGATACTTGTTCAGGATAAAAAGCAGACTTATTACAGATTAGTCATCAAAGGTGATTCTTTCCGCAACAGATGGATTAAGTATATCAATCAAATAGAGTTCAAATAATGCTCTCGGTAAAAAACCTGTCCTATCGCTATCATTCTACTGATCCTTATGTCTTTGAGAATGTAAATCTCTCTATTGATAAAGGTCAAATTGTCAGACTTGATGGACCTAATGGTATTGGGAAAAGTACACTGATTTTTGCAATGACAGGTTTTATCAGCCACTATCTAGGCGGTGATTTACAGGGTGAAGTGCGTTATGACAACATGAATCTTTGGGAGAGTGATCTCATTGATCGCATCAAAACTTTGAATGTCCTGTTTCAAGATCCTGAGATTCAAATCAGTTTTTCATTACTTTCAGATGAAATAAGCTATCAGTTAAAACAATGCATGCTTCTTACTCCAGACAAATGGAATGAGATATTGGAATTGTTACAGAAGTTCGAACTACATTTTGATCTGAATTGCAAGATTCAAGAACTCTCCTGGGGGCAAAAAAAGCTTGTAAGTTTTATTTCACTTCTACTTAATCGGCCAATGATCTATTGTTTGGATGAACCCTTTTCTGGAATTTCACTGAATCATGCCCGATTGATTGAGGAGATTATTAAAAAAGAAAGTGATGAAGGGAAGATTTTCATCATCGCTGACCATACTTCATATCCTTTAAGCTATCATCAAAGTATCAAATTAAACACTCATGTTGCACGTTAAAGATCTTTCCTTTTGTTATGTTCCTGAGAAGAAAGTCATAAGAGACTTATCTTTCTCACTGGACAATGCTCAAATGATAATACTTACAGGAAAGAGTGGTTCTGGAAAATCCAGCTTTTGTGAAATCATGGCAAAAAACTTAAAAAACTATTCAGGGATTATTCACTTATTTGATCGTAATATTCAGGATTACAAAGATGATCAGTATTTTTCTCAAATACACTTTATGAAACAAAATCCGCAACATAATTTTTTGGCAATCAACGCTGAAAGAGATTTTGCTTTATGGGATACATCAGATCAAAAGCACCGTTTCGATGAATGTCTGGAGAAATATGCGCTTGCTCAAAAAAAACAACATTTGTTATGGACATTGAGTTACGGTGAACAAAAATCGCTGTATTTTGTCTATCTGGAATTAATACCCAAACCGCTTTGGATTCTTGATGAACCTCTTGAAGGAGTAGATTCAAAGAAAAAAGAACTATTTATAAAACTCTGTGAAAGTCATATACAAATGGGTTATTCGATCCTCTTAACCAGTCATCGTTGTGATGAATATCAATCTTTAAATCCCACTATTATACACTTGTGAGGAATTATGAAAAAAATAAGCATTATCATCATTATATTAATCTCAACTGCTTTTCTTTTTGCAGAAAAGAAGGTCAAATCCGATAGCACAGCCTACAGAAAATATTATCGTCTTGATGCGATTCGCGTGATAGCAAAAGATACTGACGAATCGATTGGTACCATAAAAACGAAAGAATTGAATAAAGAAGAAATCTCAGGAGATATCAATTTCTATGAAACGCTTAAAGGAGAGCCTGGGATCGCTCTGACTTCTGGTTCAAAAGGTGAATCAAATCTCCGTATTCGTACTTTTCAAAAAGAAGATGTCAAAATTATGATCGATGGGCGAACATTGAATGGCGGTTATTTTGGGAATGTCAATCTACTGGAATTGCCACTTTTTGATGTTGAAGAAGTACAAATGCTTAAAGGTCCTGTATCTTCTCTATATGGCGTAAACAGTATGGGTGGTACAGTAAACTATATTACAAAAAAACCAAATCAAGAGGATTGGCTTAAACTGAGTACTGTATTTAAAAGAAATAACACCAATAACACAAAACTGATGCTTTCTCATGCTTTTGAAAGTTGGGATTTCTGGCTCAACCTTTCATCAAACACGACTGACGGTTTTGTCTTGTCTAAAGATTTTAAACCCACCGTTTATGAGAATGGTGATATTCGTAATTTGACCAATAATCAAGTTCTTGATGCCCAAGCGAAGCTAAATTTCACTCTACTCGATTATCAATCTGTAGGATTTACAGCCGGCTATACCTACGCAGATGAGAAAAATATCCCAAATTCTATCTATGAAAGCCGGTATCGTAAGTTCTCTGACTGGAAAAGATACAACTCATCACTCTTATTATCTTTTATCCATGCTGAAAATGTGGAATCAGAACATCGAGTTTTTTTTGATGCCTTTGATAATACCTATCATGAATATTCTGATGCAGATATGAATAATGAAACTCTAAAATCTCTTTTAGAGAGTTATTCTTTAACCTATGAAGGTAAAATTAATATGCGCTTAGATAGCCAAAATCATTCAAGTGTACTGTATAAATTAGAGAAACAGTATTACAATCGAATTGACAATCGTACTTATCTGACTGAGGTTGATAATGCAACTTACACTAATGTTCTTTCTTTTTTTAACATTTATCGTTTGAAAGAAAATATCGAATTGTCAGCTGGTAGTGGCTTATCAAACTCTATCCGCGATATCAGTTCAAAGAAGATTAAAACTCCATTATATCTAGATTTCTGTGCAGGGGTTTCATGGAATAATACATTTGTTGATAGAATCAATCTTGGCTTTTCAAAGAATATTCAATACCCCACCATGCATGAACTCTTTAGTGAATCAAGAGGCAATTTATATTTGGATGCTGAAAAAGCTTACAAAACTGAGCTTTCAGTCACTCATTACATCAAAAACGATTTGATCCCGATGAGTCTTTCACAGACCATCTTTTTCAATTCAATTTATGATATGATTGAACGAAAAGGTGATCGCTATCAAAATCTATTACATTTGAAAAATGCAGGTTCTGAATCATCTTTGTCATTACTGATTTCAAAGAAAGTCAGTGCAGAAGTTAATTATACTTATATTAATCTTGATATGAATGAGACTTATGATTTCTATGAGATCCCTCAACAGCAACTCGGATTTAAACTTTATGCTGATTTGTTTTCATTTGCAAAGCTTGCTTATCAGTTTGATTACTTTGATTCACGGCTAAGTCCTGATGATAATGACATCATTCATACTCTGGATGCATACTCATTACATACGCTAACATTAACAAAATCATACAAAAAAACAAAGTTAATAATAGCTGTGGAAAATATCTTAGATGAAGATTATCAAGAAGAATATGGTTTCCCTGCTTCTGGTATTAATTTTACTTTGGGCGTGGAAGTGGTCCTGTTTTAATTGGTGATCTATGTTTAAAAATCTTGATCCTCGCACTTTAATTCTGATTTGTATTATGAGCAGTACAGCCGTATTGCTTTCTCAGAGTTTACTTACACAATTCATGCTTCTTCTTTTATTGATAACAGCGATACTTATGACGCAAACTAAACAGAATCAGCTCTTTATCATATTGTACAAAATGAGGCATTTACTTGTGACGATTTTGGTCTTACAACTCTTATTTAGAAGAGGGGGAGAAGTCTATTTTGCATATTCATTTATTCAAATTACAGAGTTAGGTATAAATTATGCATTGTCAGCATTGATCAGATATGCGGTAATTATCGCCTCTTCGCTTTTACTGGCAAAGATTCCTCTCAATCATTTTATGGAACTATTTGCCATCTATCGGTTTCCCAGAGAATTATCATTGACGATCAGTTTTTGTATTCAGTACCTGAGTATTTTCTCCAAACAAATCAAGATTATTACGCAAATAAGCAAACAAAGAAACCTCTATCATCATCGATCGATCCTTAAAAAAATCATGGTTTTAAAAGAATTAATCTTGCCTGTATTGATTAAATCGCTGTCTCAAGTTCAGTATAAAGCCATTGCACTTGAGTTAAAAGGGATATCTCTTAAAACAAAAGTAACCAAGACTTTAAGGATGAATCCACAGGATTACACGATTCTCATCATCTATGCAATGTTCAATATAATGATTTTTCTTATTTTTTAAGAAAAGGCTTGATTAATTTTCTTGCAGATAAATTCTTTGATTATCTCTATAATGAAGGATAGTTAATGAGAAAAATTCTGCTGGCATTAATAATCATAAGCGTATGTATTGCTTCATTCGGTAAAAATAAAGAAAAACCAAAAGATAAACTTCTGACTTATGATCGCTTAAAAACAGTTTTCCCCAATCATTTAATCGTAAAGATGAATCAGCAATACCATTTATCGATGCCTAAGAAAGAATTGATGAATGGAGATTTGCTTTTTAATCTTGATGCAAATAAACCATTCATTAAAGACGTGCAGATCAAACCAAACTATATCGTTTTTCCTACAAAAGATACGATGAACTATCGATGGATACCCAAAGATGAGCTGGATGCCATCATACCACAGATTAGCACGCTACTTTATTCTTTTAAATGTTTAGGCACAGATTTTTATCCTAATATCAAATTCCAAACAGATGCTGACACCTATCTTATACATTACAAAGATGATAAGAAAACTAAAAAAGAGTATTCTGCGTATAGACCCGTATTGGATATGTTTCATCAAAAATGGAAGAAGAACCAAATCTATCTCAGATTGAATGATGCGAAGAAGATCAATGATTATACAGAATTCTCAATTAATCTGATTTCAATTAATCCAAAAACAAAGAAGAAAGATTTTGTTGATATACGATTTCATTTTAATTTGAAAAATGAGATTGACTTAGTGATGTTTTTCTATTATGAAGATGTAAGTGAATAAATAAATAGTCGATTGAGCCAATCAAAGAAAGGATCACTCATGAAAGGTATCATTTTAGCCGGTGGAAGTGGCACTCGTCTTTTCCCAGCCACAAAAGTGATTTGTAAACAACTCCTACCCATTTATGATAAACCAATGATTTACTATCCGCTTTCAGTTCTGATGTTAGCAGGAATTCGTGATATACTTATTATTTCAACACCACAGGATCTGCCACGATTTGAAGAGCTCCTTGGAAACGGTGATAGCTTAGGCATTAAACTATCATATTTAGTTCAGGAAAAACCTAATGGCTTAGCTGAAGCTTTTATCTTAGGAGAGTCTTTTATTGACCATCAGCCCTGCGCTTTGATTCTTGGTGATAATATCTTCTATGGCAGTAAACTTGCCACAGTCGTGCAAAATGCAAAAGACAATATAGAAGGCGCTACAGTATTTGGTTATCAGGTGAAAGATCCACAGCGCTATGG
Organism: uncultured Candidatus Cloacimonadota bacterium; assembly: GCA_964573665.1. Taxonomy (GTDB): domain Bacteria; phylum Cloacimonadota; class Cloacimonadia; order Cloacimonadales; family WRIO01; genus JAGOCT01. Next base: position 64,542 of record CAZNKI010000006.1, read on the forward strand.
CGTGGTTGAGTTTGACGATCAGGCAAATGTTGTTTCTCTTGAAGAAAAACCAGAGAACCCTAAGTCTAATTATGCTGTTGTCGGTCTTTATTTTTATGATCAAACTGTAGTTCAAAGAGCTAAATCTCTGAAACCATCAAAAAGAGGAGAACTGGAAATCACTGACCTGAACAATCTTTATCTTCAGGATGGACAGTTAAAAGTGCAGGTCTTTGATCGCGGATATGCCTGGCTGGATACGGGGACACATGACTCAATGGCAGAGGCAACTCTATTTATTAAAGCAATTGAAGATCGACAGGGTTTAAAAATCGGGTGTATTGAAGAAGTTGCCTGGAGAATGAAATTTATCAATGATGGACAGTTAAAAAATCTTGCGAATGATCTTGTGAAATCAGGCTATGGTTTGTATCTTTTCGATCTGCTCAAATAACTAAAGATTTAAACGCTTTGTTCGATGATAAAATAGAGAAAGATAATCAGGGAGGATGCTTTTGTTCGAAATTAAAGAGACTTCACTTAATGGATTAATTCTGATCGCTCCAAAAATTTTTAAAGATATTCGCGGGTACTTTATGGAGAGCTATAAAAAATCTGATTTTATACAGCTTGGAATAACATCAGAATTTGTACAGGATAATCAATCCATGTCTGTCAAAGGCGTCCTGAGAGGTTTGCATTATCAGTGTAATGAATATGCTCAGGCAAAGCTTGTTCGCTGTATCAAAGGCTCAATTTTTGATGTGGCTGTAGATATTCGACCTGGTTCTGCTACTTTTGGGAAATGGTATTCTGTCATTCTGTCTGAAGAGAATAAATATCAGCTGTATATTCCTGAAGGATTTGCACATGCTTATTACACGCTTTCGGATCATGCAGAAATCATTTATAAAACCAGTCGCGAGTATGCACCCAATGCAGATCGAGGCATCATTTGGAATGATCCAGAAATTAATATTAAGTGGCCCAGTGACGAGCCCATTCTTTCTGATAAAGACACTAAACACCCATTATTAAAAGATATTAAAGAATTTTAAGAGGTTGATTTCATGCGTCATTATAAAAATATCATGTTAACCGGAGCTTGTGGTTTTATCGGCTCAAACTTTGTTCGTTACTTTTTTGATCAATGTGAATCGGATGCCAATCTGATCAATGTGGATAAATTAACTTATGCAGGAAACCCTGAAAATCTAGAAGATATTAGCGGAAAATATCTTAATGATCGATATTTCTTTTATCAGACAGATATTTGTGACCGAGCGGAGATTGAGAACATTATGCAGACCCATCACGTCGATTGTATCATTCATTTTGCTGCTGAGTCACATGTTGATCGTTCTATTCTTGGCGCAGCTGATTTTATGCAGACCAATATCATTGGTACTTTTACATTACTGGAAGTGGCAAAGAAGTTGTGGAAAGACCGAACAGATGTCCTTTTTCATCACATTTCAACCGATGAAGTGTATGGCAGTCTCTCTGATGAAGGTTATTTTTATGAAAACACTCCTTATGATCCAAGGAATCCGTACTCTGCCTCAAAAGCATCTTCAGATCATTTAGTGTCAGCCTATCATCATACTCATCATTTGCCTGTGACCATCTCTAACTGTTCAAATAATTATGGTCCTTACCAGTTCCCAGAAAAACTGATCCCCTTAATGATCATGAATATGAAGAATCAAAAACCTTTGCCTGTGTATGGCGATGGTCGTAATATCAGGGATTGGCTCTATGTTGAAGATCATTGCAGTGGGATCTGGAAAATAGTGACTCAGGGCAGAATTGGGGAGACCTATAACATCGGCGGCGAAAACGAATGGGAAAATATTAAACTGCTTCAAGAAATGTGTGCGATGATGGATGAACTATTTCCTGATCAAGCACCTCATGAACGTTTGATCACTTATGTCAAAGATCGCCCAGGACATGACCGCAGATATGCCATTAACTGTGACAAAATAAAAAATGAACTTAACTGGACACAATCATTGAGTTTTGCCGAAGGCTTAAAAAAGACAATGAACTGGTATCTCAACAATGAAAAATGGATTGAAAACGTACGCTCAGGCGAATACCTGAAATGGATTGATAAAAATTATAATAAACGATAGGGGGCTATTTGCTCCCCTTTTTTTTTGTCTCAGATTCGATAAATTCTTCGTTACTTTCTGAACAAATTTCTGCAATTTCTTCTAATATTTCACTTAAATGACTTTCTTGTACTGGTTGAACCACATGATTTAATAGGTTACCAAATGATGTATTTCCGTTCTTCAATGGGATTTTATGTTCTTTTGCCATGGAAGCTCCTCTTACACGCGTATTTCTACTCTCTAATATATAATCGGTGATTCTTTCTCTCACTTAATATCAATCTGTAATAATTTCGAGAGCTTTGAATTAGTCATGGAGTCGGCTCGGCTCGAGCCGTAAATGCCGAGTATTTAAGGACTCAATAATTAAAAAATTAACTTTTTCTTCTATACCCCGTGGTAAAATATTCTTTTTATCAGTTATCTCATTCATAGTAATGATCATCAAATCACATTTGTAAAGAATGTTCGAAACGAAGTGCCGTACATCCGAAAAATACATAATCTGCGACCAATTACAATCATCCCGACACAAAAAATCACCCGTAAATTTGTCATTCTGAGCCTAGCGAAGGATCTCCTATAGGACACATTGCATCATAATATTGTTCTGCAAACATCCCAGTTTGCAGCTATTCGTATCCAGAGCTACCATCTTGCCACAATAATCAACAATCAACTACAAAAACTTAAAATCAAAAACTACAATCTATTAACACTTGTAGGGATGTTCGAAACGAAGTGCCGTACATCCGAAAAATACATAATCTGCGACCAATTACAATCATCCCGACACAAAAAATCACCCGTAAATTTGTCATTCTGAGCCTAGCGAAGGATCTCCTATAGGACACATTGCATCATAATATTGTTCTGCAAACATCCCAGTTTGCAGCTATTCGTATCCAGAGCTACCATCTTGCCACAATAATCAACAATCAACTACAAAAACTTAAAATCAAAAACTACAATCTATTAACACTTGTAGGGATGTTCGAAACGAAGTGCCGTACATCCGAAAAATACATAATCTGCGACCAATTACAATCATCCCGACACAAAAAATCACCCGTTAATCTGTCATCCTGAGCCTAGCGAAGGATCTCCTATAGGACACCTTGCATCAAAAAGTAATGTTTATGACAACTAATCAACCCGATTTCAAAACAATCTCTCTCTTCACAGCCTGTAACCGCTCCATTGATCCCTCTTTCTGCGCCGATTCTGCAAAATCGAAGCTCTTTCTGACATCATTTTGTGCCAAACGATTCAAAACATAATAGCTTTTCACCACTGCCAAAAGCTTCAATCGAATACACTCAGCAACACTTAGATTCAGCATCAAAGAAGATAATATCTCTTTCAACTCTTCTACTGACCGATCAGCAAGTCCAAATCGACGAACTAAAGCATAAACTACCATTAAAAATACAGCATAAGAACTAATACCACGTTTTCGTAAATGCGGATATCTAATTTTATATAATTGAGCATAGCGCCCCATATCTTTCTTGAATCCTTTATTCAACTCAGAATAGAGCACTTTTATCATTGTATTCATCTGTATGATCCGATAGTTTTGTGCCTGCATTTCCTTCTTTTGATAATTCCTGCTGATACAGATTCGACCCTCACGAAACCATGCCACCCTTAAATCATTGATCTTCTTCGGAAAATCAAACTTCGTATCAGAAAAATATACTCTCATCTTCACCTCCTTCTCTAGGAGCGTAGGCGTCCTCGCCTACGAAAAACCCTAATATTTACATCAAGAATAATGATTTTTATCTGTTTGTCAATATTTAATTTCTACAGGATAGAAGTGGACGATTAAGCAGACATGAGTGAGTCTTTATCAGGTAATCTATTAACTCAGAAACATCAATTAGAGAAAAATCTCCTCTTATTTCATATTTTACTTGACATATATGATATTATAGTGAATCTATTGTATAGAAATAAACGAAAATGGGATGTATGATGAAAAAACTGATGCTTTGCATGCTGATCGTCTTCTCAGCACTCACTCTTTTTGCACAAAAAAGAAATGACTGTGAAAAATTTAAAACAATTTATACTAGTAAAATCCAAAACAATCAAAGCTCCCAGCCAAAATACCAAATGTCTGAGTATTATATTTATCGTAAAGATGGTAATGAATATTATGCTAGAGGTTTTTCTGAAAAAATTGTGCAATCATATTTAACATGGAAGTTAGGTGATAATGAGGTATCTGTCTTTCCACGTTCGGAATACAAAGAAATTGATCCTGTTTATAATTTTGATCAGATTTTTTTTCTAACAAAATCCAGATTATGGGTAATCACATATGAATATGATTATCCTGAAGATTATACGGGAGAGGAGCTTAAAAGTGGATTATTATTTTTCTCAGAAGATGGCAAATCTCTAATAAAAGAGATTAAGTTAAATTCATTTGATTCTCAATCCTGCGTTTTTGATTCAGATCCTCAAGATTTCTCAAATGATATAGTCTATAATAGATATACGGATGCCAATGTTTTCTTATGTTTTCCGTATGTTTTATCAGTCTATGGAGATATTATTTATACTATATCTAATAACAATCCAAGAAGAAGATTATCATTTTCAAAGAATGGTCAATTCTTAATGTTTTACGATGAAGTTAATAAAAATTATAATATATACTCAGTTACTTACCCAGGGCTAGTATATCAGGACTCTAATATATTTATTGATAATTTTAATGCTTCTTCCGATAAACAATTTTGTGGATATGTATCTCAAACCGATGGAGAAATTGTAATACATAAATTAAATCCTATTACACATAAGGTGATCAAGACTTATCGATCTTTTGTTTATTATATCGACGGTGCAATATACAATAAGCAAATAGTATTAGATGAAAATACTGGTTATACTACTGCATTTTATGATATAAAGATCAGATTTCAAGAAGGTACCAACAATCTGATTATCATTTCAGATGATCAATATGAGTCTGTTGTAGAGATCGACTTCAAAGAGTAATCTTCTTTATTGATATAGAGTACTTCAAAAAAACATCATATTCTTGATTTTTCTCATCCAATAATTCATTTATCTCCCTCTATTTCCTTAATAAATATCAATCTCGTTTTTTTTTATTATTTTCTTTACAATATCCATTACTAAATTTAATTTGTTTAAAAGAGTGTGTCTTAACATAAAGAATTGAATAATATATGATAAAGGAGTCTTATGAAACGCCTGTTTCTCTTTCTCATTCTTATGAGCTTGTGTCTGCTTTATGCCGAAAAAATCGACTTAAACAGTGCAACATTAGAGCAGATTCAAACCTTGCCCATAAGTGAACAGCAAGCAAAAGATATTTATGAATATCGCCAGTTTATTGCTTTTTTTAAAAGCATCTATGATCTGAGAAAAATCGATTCTATAGATCAGGAAACTTTGCTTAAGCTGAAACCATTGGTTGAAACCTCCCTTTATACTGATCTTGACGATACTGAACTTCGTAGAGAAGAACTTTACTATATCCTTGAAAGACTCGGATCTCAAGAAGGAACTCAGGAAGGATTTTCTGATATCTGGGAAGATTATCTGCTTACACCTCAAAATGTGAACAAAATGTCTTACAATGATATTCTGAATATCCCAAATCTTTCTCCTGTTGATGCAGCAGCGATTATGAAACGTACGACTCAGAATGATACGATCACAGATTACAGAAATCTTCGTAGCACTACTGGACTTTCATATTATGGCGCATCCAATATCAGATACTATGTTTATTATCAGGATCAACCAACAAAACAGAAACTCTTTATCAATTATCAACTGAAATATGAAAATAAATCATACGAAGATGATACAAAAGAAAACTTACGTGAAATCTTCAAAGATAAAAATGAAGCGCTTCATGATCTCAATCATTCGTATTGGGGATATTTTAAACTCTCTCAGTCAAATCCAGCAATGCTCAATAAAATCCGTGTTCGTTATAATAATAATTATAAAGCCGGTTATATGAATTTCAATCTTAAAGGTGGAAATTTACTTTTTGATGAAAATCTGGGTGATAACTTAAAAGATTCAAAATTCTATGCAGGATATGAAAATCAGTTTGATTTCTATGGCAACACCACATTAAAAGCCTATCTTGGTAATTACCGAGTCACTTTTGGTGAAGGTCTTGTAATGGAAAATACGGATTATTACAGTTCAAGAAAAACAGGTCATGGCTTTAGTAAGAGAATTTTAGGTATTACACCTGATCTCTCCAGAACTGAAGAATATGCTTTAAAAGGATTTGCTCTATCTCTCGAAAATCCACATTCTTCTTTCGCTTTTTATTATTCTAAAGATAAAAAAGATGCGATTGTTTATGATTACAATGGTGACGGGGCAATCAACAGCCAGGATAAAGATGCTGATGGTAAGTATCATGTGCTTTCTTATGTGACTTCTACCGTTCGCTTTGACAATGCTGATATGGAAGAAGCAGAAACTTTGTTTAATCAGAATCTTTCAAGTAAGATCAAGCTTTCTCCTCGTAAAGATATCATGGACGAGACGATTTATGGTGGTCGTTGGGAAGTGGCTCCTGTCATCGGATCTCATATTGGATTTTCTACCTATCAGGCAATTTATGATAATGCCCATTTTGTTATTTGTGATCCTGATACCATTGCTGCATACATGATTCGTGATGCTTCAAACTATGGTAAATGGAATGCTCAAAGTTCTGAAATCCAAAATATGTATTCTACACTGAACAGCAATTACAAAAGAGATTTCAGAAGAGTTTATGGTTTTGACTGGAGAACGGTGATTTCCAATACTTCATTCTCAGGTGAATATGCAGAATTAAGCGTTAATGGCGGAGATTTAAAGATCGGTGATGATCCAGGCGCTTTACTGATGAGTGCTTATACTCAGTTTGAAAATTTCTATTTCCTTACGCTTTACAGACACTATGATTTAGACTTTGACAATCCATACAGTCGCGGATTTTCAGAACATGAAAAACTTGATGATACAATTATCGATAAGAACCCCTATACTTTAACTAATCCAATTTTAGCAGATCTATACAGAAATAGTGCGCAGGGACAAGCAGAAAAAGGTTTTTATTTTGAAACAAGATATAAAATCAATACCTATTTCACTCTTAACAGAACTTATCTTGATATCTGGGAAAGACTCTCTGATGGCAGAAGAACTGTTCGTTTCCAGGGTGATTTGGAATACAGACCAATATATGCCTTAGCGCTTAAAGTAAGATATAAAAATCAAGTGAATCGTTATGATGACGATGCTGATCGCGGTGTCTCTAAAACACAGGAATATATCTTATCCTCTTCTGCTTTTCTTTCAAATCGTGATCGTATAAATATGTCTTATATGTATGCAAAAACATGGGGACCTCCATATCCTTATTTGTCAAATGATCCTGAGGCATCACCAGATGATGATAACAGTGTCCAAAGTCAGGTATTAATGACCGGTGATTATATCGAAATGGACTATGCTCACAATCTAAATGAGTTACTTCGATTTAGATTAGGCATGGGCTATTGGAACTGTCACGGTGGAAGTATTTGGGATTGGGAAGACTTCGAAATTGACTTTATGGGGGAACAAGGCTTAAAGTATTGGCTTCTTGTTCAGAATAAAATTGCCAATAATCTCTATTTCACCATGAGATTTAGAGCAAAATATTACAAAACAAATGAATTAGAAATTCGCACCTGGTGGAATGATAATATCCCTAATGAAGAAGTTTACTTCCGCAATGTGAATAAAGATGACTATTCAGTTCGCCTGCAGTTAGACTGGCGTTTCTAATATATAAATTGGAGGAAAAATGAAAAAACTAAGCTTACTCATCATAATCTCATGTCTCATTATAAATATCTTTGCGTATTCTTTATTGGAATATCAGTATGGAAACTATGTACAAACACCATCAGCGCGCAACCGTGCTATGGGATCAAGCGGTGTTGCTGCGGCTTATTCATTATTTGATGCTGCGCTTAATCCTGCGAATACCTCATTTTTAAACAATAAAGTCAATGCAGATTTTGCTCTTGCATTTACAAAAAATGAAGAAGATAGAAGTTTACCGATGTTTAACTTCTTTGATTCTTATATCGACAATTCAACCTATTCAAACAATGAAAATGTCTATACAGAAGCAAGTGCGGGTTTATCATATTCATATCATATGAATCAGTGGAATTTTTCATCTGCTTTGATGTTCAGACCACTGGTTGATTTTTCAGCGACCTATGAAGAACAGGTAAGAAATGACGCAGACTCTGATGCGAATACTTATCCGCCAATCATCGCTAAAAACTTCAAAGAAGGCGATGGTGCGTTGAATGCTTACAGTCTGATGTTAAGTTCAGCATACAAATTTAATAAGGTTCAGACGTTGGCATTGGGTCTTGAGCTCGCAATGTTAAAAGGTTCTCAGAATCAGGAAACTCGCATTTTCTGGACTGATATTGCTCATCAAACTGTGGGCGCTGGTATTTTGCCAGACTCTCTCTATAAGGCTTCCCGTGATTTTGATGGGATGATGATAAGAATTGGTACAACATTCAATTTAAATGAAAGACTTCGTCTTGCTTTTACCTATCAGCCCAAAGCTGAATGCGATGTGGAAGAAACGATCAATACTGTTGAAACAGCTGATCCTGCAAAATATATCGTTCCTTCTTCAATGCGTTGGGGTATCTCTTATTTACCAAGAAATCCTTTCAAAACTATTTTCCAGATGGATATGGAATTAAATAATTATTCTGACATAAATAAGTATTTAGATAATACTATTTCTATCTTTGTAGGTATGGAACATTATATTGGACGTGCTGTCCCACTAAGATTAGGCTTTAAACATGAATGTTCAATGATGGATAAAACAATTACCATGCCAACAGTCTCTGCTGGAACTGCATTCCCTATCGCAAATAATCTTGTCTTTAACATCTCTGGTGAATTTTCAACCCGTACTTATGAAACGCTTGATCTCTTCCGCGATGGTTATTACAATTATTCTGATCTCTGGAGTAGCATTGAACCTCAGGATAGAGGTTGGGAATTGCCTGATAAAGTGAAAGAACAGTTTTTTAAAATACAAACTAACCTCTCATATACCTGGTAGGAATTTATGAAGAAGATATTATTAATTGGACTGATTTTGATTTCTTTGAGCCTTTGGGCTGAAGAAATTCTAATTGATGTCATGTACACAAATGATTTACATGGTGGGATTGATCGAAATCCAGCTACCTTTATGAATCCTCAGTTTCCTCCTATGCTCGGGGGTGGCGCATCAGCTGCTACATACATCAATGGTGTGAGAAAGCTCGCTGATGGAAAAAAAAGAGATTCTTTTCTTTTTGATGCAGGTGATTTCTTTCAAGGAAGACCGATCGGCTCATTGACTAATGGCGAAGCAGTCATTGAATATATGAATATGATTGGTTATGATCTTACTGTGATTGGTAATCATGAATTTGATATTGGCGAAGATAAACTTCTCAATACATTAGCCAAAGCAGAATTTCCAATTCTTTCTGCAAACCTTTACAAAAAGGGAACCAAAGAATTAGTGGATTATGTACGTCCTTATCTGATCTTTGAAAAATGTGGGTTAAAAATTGGCGTCATTGGCATGACGACTACAGATACTGAAAAAATGAGTTTCCCTGAACATATTAAAAATGTTGATTTCGGTGATGAAAAAGAAGCCTTGAATAAATATGTTAAAATCTTACGTGAACAGGAAAAAGTTGATATCGTATTAGCTGTTATCCATGCGGGTGTTCCTTATAATGATAAACAGGAATATGAAAAAAGATATGGCAAAAATGCCCAAAAGCAAACTCAATACTGGGGACTTGATGCGCAACAAATTGCTCATGAGATCGAAGGGATTGATGTAATTTTTGGTGGTCATATACATCGAGGAATGCAAGAACCTTGGGTTGACCCTGTCACTCATACACTTGTGCTTACCAACTATGCTTATGGTTCAAATATGGGTCATATTATTTTGAAAATAGATGCGAAAACAAAGACTTTAGCAGGCTATGATTTTCCTGTAAGAGATAATGCTCTGATTACCCTATTTGAAGAACAATTTATCCCTGATGAGAAAATCGATAAAGTGATCACTGACCGACAGGCAATAGTTGAAAAAGGAATGGATGATATCGTTGGTACAGCATCTTCTTTCCTCTCAAGAGCTTCGGTAGATGCGCAAAATGCTATGGGTAATTTTACAGTAGAAGCAATGAAAGAAGCAGCTAAAGCTGATTTTGCTTTCATCAATCTTGGTGGTGTACGTGCAGAAATACCAATGGGACCTGTTACTTACCGTCAGGTTTTTAATGTCATGCCTTTTGATAATCAGGTCGTTACAATGCTGGTGGATGGTGTAATGTTAAAGAAAATCATTGAAACCCGTGTTGCAGGTTCAAGAGCAGGTATGATTATCGCTGGCGGTAAAGTCACTTATAGTCGTTCAAGAAAAGATTTCGATCGTATCACTCGTTTAGAAATCGCTGGTGAACCTTGGAAAGCTGACAAGATTTATAAAGTGGCAACTACAGACTTCTTACTCCAGGGAAATGCAGGTCTTACTCTTTTGACCAGTATTCCTGAAACTCAAATTATTCGACATGAAATCAATCTTCGAGATGCGATGGTGGATTACTTCAAGAAGAATAGTCCTGTAAAAATTACGATTGATGACCGTTGGGCAAGAGAAGATCGCTCAAAACCAACTCCTGCATTACAGTCAGAACTTGATAAAGTAAATAAATAATTAACAAAATATATGAATTAAGAGATGCCCTCAAAAGCATCTCTTTTACTATAGAAAGAGGTTAAAGTGTTTAGTGTGATTACTAATTTCTTTTTAGATAAATTTAGCCAAATGAACTATATAAGCATTATTATCTTGATGACAATTGAAAGTTCATTTATTCCATTCCCCTCAGAGATAGTGATTCCTCCCGCTGCTTATCTGGCATCTAAAGGTCAGTTAAATATCTATCTTGTGATCTTATCAGGAGTTATAGGCAGTATTCTCGGAGCACTGATCAACTATTATCTGGCAGTATTTTTAGGTCGTGCGCTTGTGTATAAAATGGCAGATACTAAACTAATGCATTGGATGATGATTGATCGTCAAAAAATTGAAAAAGCTGAAAAGTATTTCAATAAATATGGAGCACAATCCACTTTGATTGGTAGATTAATCCCTGCGATCAGACAGTTGATCTCTATTCCTGCCGGTTTAGCAAAAATGAATATGGGAAAGTTTCTCTTTTATACTTTCCTTGGTTCTGCGATCTGGAATACGATTCTCGCTCTTTTAGGTTATTATTTGGGAGAAAACGAAGATATTCTAAAACTCTACTACCAGGAAATAAAAATCGGATTTATGCTTTTGTTAATTCTTGCTGCAATGTATCTATTGGGTCGATATTTCTGGAAGAAGTATAAAAGAAATCAACAAGAAGCGATTGAGATAAATGAAATTGATCACAAGGAATGATCGGATCGACACTTTTTGTTATGAAACAAAAAAAAACTTTACAAAAATTGTGATCATTTAAAATGTGTAAAAAAATATACGGAGGAATTCAATGGCATTGAAATCACAGGCCAAATTGGCAGTCATGGCAGACCACAAACTCCATGATTCAGACACAGGTTCACCAGAAGTACAGATCGCACTTTTAAGCGAAAGAATCAAACAAATCACTGAACACTTGAAAGTTCACAAAAAAGACTTTCATACCCGTCGTGGTCTTTTGACTCTGATCGGTAAAAGACGCGCTTTATTGGATTATTTGATTAAAATCGATATCAACAGATATCGTGAAATCATAAAGAAATTAGGTTTAAGAAAATAATTCTTAAAGTTAAGGGGATATTTTAATATCCCCTTTTTTTATTTATCAACAATGAAAGTAGTTTTTAGCTGAGCAATAAGCTGAAATCATCACTTAATGACTTCTGCCTATTGCTTACGAAACTGCTTTCCAATGCAAGGAGAAATCATGCAACAACACGAATTTAAAATTACAAAGAAAACGATGACACTCGCTGGTCGTGAATTAACGATCGAAACTGGAAAAATGGCAAAGCAGGCGAACGGCTCCGCTTTAATTACTTATGGAAAAACTACAATTCTCGCAACTGCTGTAATGGGAAAAGCTCCTGGTACAGATACAGACTTTTTCCCTTTAACTGTTGACTATGTCGAAAAAATGTTTGCTTCAGGCAAAATCCCTGGCGGATTTTTCAAAAGAGAAACAAAACCTTCAACTGATGCTACATTGATGGCACGATTAATTGATCGTACGATCAGACCTCTTTTCCCTGAAGGTTTTAGAAACCCTGTTCATGTCTGTATCACTCCTTTAACCTTTGATGGTGAAAACAATCCTGAAGATATTGGGATACTTTCTGCATCTGTGGCACTTTGTATTTCTGATATTCCTTTCCATGGTCCTGTTGCAGGAGCAACTGTAGGAATTTTGGATGATCAGGTGATTGTTAATCCATCTATCTCTCAAATGAAAGATTCCAAACTTGACCTTGCTGTAGGAGGTACGGAATCTTCTGTCGTGATGATCGAAGCAGGATGCTATGATATCAATGAAGATATGATGCTCAATGCGATTTATACAGGACATGATACCATCAAAGAGATTTGTAAACTTCAATTAGAAATGCAAAAGGAAATCGGGAAAGAAAAAGTTGAAGTAGTACTTGATATTATCCCTGAAGAGATTATAAAACCGATCGAAGAAAAATGGGGAAATGCAATCAAAGAAGCGGCTGTAACTAAAGGAAAGCACGAAAGACAACATGCCTTTGATACACTTGAAGAAACGATTATCAACGAGGCAAAAGAACAGTATGGTGATGATTATCCAACAAAAGAAAGATATGTCAATAACGCTTTTGAAGAATTAATTAAAAAGTATGTAAGACACGGCATCCTCTATGATAACAATCGCGTCGATGGCAGAACAATGGATGAAATTCGTGCAATCAGTGTTGAGATTGATGCACTTCCAAATATCGTCCATGGCTCAGCTTTATTTACTCGTGGTGAAACTCAGTCATTAGGTACCGTTACCCTTGGATCAACTTCTGATCAGCAAATTGTTGATGGCATTAGTGATGAATATAAGAAAAAATTCTTCCTTCATTACAACTTCCCTCCATACAGTGTGGGCGAAGTAGGATTTTTAAGAGGTCCTGGCAGAAGAGAGCTTGGTCATGGTGCATTAGCAGAAAGAGCACTTGAATCAATAATCCCAGATGATTCTGTATTTCCTTATACAATTCGTATCGTCTCTGATATTCTTGAATCTAATGGATCTTCTTCAATGGCTTCAGTATGTAGTGGTTGCTTAGCACTGATGGCTGCTGGTGTGCCTATTAAAGCTCCTGTAGCAGGTATCGCAAATGGATTGATCATGGAAGGCAATGACTTCGTTGTTTTAACTGATATTCAAGGTCTTGAAGATCACTTGGGTGATATGGATTTCAAAGTGACTGGCACAACCGATAGCATTACAGCAATGCAAATGGATATAAAAATTGAAGGTATTACCAAAGAAATTATGAAAATCGCTTTAGAAAAAGCAAAAAATGCACGCAGATATATCTTGGGTTTAATGACTCAAGTGATTCCTGAACCACGTAAAGAACTATCACCATTTGCACCAAGAATCGAATCATTTATGGTGGATTCCAGCAAGATAGGTGAAATTATTGGCTCATCAGGAAAAACCATCAAGTCAATTATTGAACAAACTAAAGCAGAGATTAATATCGATGATACAGGATTAGTGCAAGTGGCTTCTCCAAATAAAGATCAATTAGACCTTGCTCGAGCAATGATAGAAGCGATTATCACTGAACCTCAAAGAAATACATGGTATGAAGGCAAAATTTCAAGAATCGAATCTTTTGGAATCTTTGTTAAATTCATGCTTGGGTTCAAAGAAGGTATGGCACATATTTCTCAATTACCAGTGCCAAGAGGCAGACAAATTACAGAATTCTTTAATTTAGGAGATACTGTAAAAGTTCGAATGATTGATTCTGAAAGAGGAAAAATCTCCTTGAGTATGAAAGAAATAGGCGAAGAGCCAGAACCAAGACAAGAACGCCACGATAACAGAAGAAATGACAATTATCGTGACCGAGATAACAGAGGCAGAGATCACGACAGAAATAGGAGATAACATGGACTATAAAATAAAAGATATCAACCTTGCTGATTCAGGAAGAATTGAAATAAAAATTTCTGAAAAAGAAATGCCAGGATTAATGGCATTAAGAGAAAAATATGGCAAAGAAAAACCATTAAAAGGTGCAAAGATTACAGGTTCATTACACATGACGATTCAAACAGCGATTCTCATTGAAACACTTGTAGAATTAGGAGCTGATGTTCGTTGGGCAAGCTGTAATATTTTTTCCACTCAGGATCATGCAGCTGCAGCTATTGCAAAAGCAGGGGTTCCAGTTTATGCTTGGAAAGGTGAAACGCTCGAAGAATACTGGTGGTGCACAAAAAAAGCGATTCTCTTTGATGAAGAATCTGGTCCAGATCTGATTGTTGATGATGGGGGAGATGCAACTCTTCTCATTCATGAGGGATATCGCTTAGAAAATGAATATGAAAAAACGGGTAAGATCCCTGAAATTACGACATCAAATAAAGAATTTGCAATTCTTCAAAGAACAGCATTAGAAGATATGGAAAAATATCCTAAACGCTGGCATAAAGTAGTAGAAAAAATTAAAGGTGTAAGTGAAGAAACTACAACAGGCGTACATCGTCTTTATCAAATGATGGAAGCAAAAACTCTTCTTTTCCCTGCCATTAACGTTAATGATTCTGTCACAAAATCAAAGTTTGATAATCTATATGGTTGCCGTGAGTCTTTAGCTGATGGTATCAAACGTGGTACTGATATCATGGTTGCTGGTAAAGTGGTTGTGGTTTGTGGTTATGGAGAAGTCGGAAAAGGTTGTGCTCAATCAATGAGAGGCTTCGGCGCTCGAGTGATTGTCACTGAAATTGACCCGATCTGTGCCCTTCAGGCAGCGATGGAAGGATATGAAGTGAAAACAGTTGAAGATGCTGTTAATTATGCTGATATCTTTGTTACAGCAACAGGTAACTGTGAAGTCATTACCCTTGATCACATGAAAAAAATGAAAGATCAGGCAATTGTATGTAATATCGGCCATTTTGATAATGAAATTCAAGTTGATGCCCTTTATGAAATGCCAGGTATTATAAGAGAAAATATAAAACCACAGGTAGATAAATTTATATTCCCAGATGGTCATTGTATTATTCTTCTTTCAGAAGGTCGTTTGGTTAATCTTGGTAATGCAACGGGTCATCCATCATTTGTAATGAGTAACTCATTTACGAATCAGGTGCTTGCACAGTTGAAATTATGGCAGGAAAAACTGGATATTAATGTGTATATGCTTCCTAAAGAACTGGATGAAGAAGTTGCTCGCTTACATTTAGCTAAACTTGGTGTTATTTTAACCGAATTATCAGATAAACAGGCTGATTATATTGGCGTTAAAAAGAATGGCCCCTATAAATCAGATCATTATCGCTATTAATCATGAAACGATCTATTGAATAAAAGTTTAAAATTATAAGTAATAGATGCTTAAATAAAGGAGTGTAACAATGCAAGTTACAAGGATTATCGAAAAAATTCAGAAAAAAGAATCTGTAGTTGCTGTGATTGGCTTAGGTTATGTGGGTTTACCAATGGCTGTTACTGTTGCAAAAAAGGGTTTTAAAGTTATTGGTATTGATGTCAGCGATTTTTGTATCCAAAATGTTAATGCTGGAAAGAATTATATCGGCGATGTGGATGATAATGATTTAAAGATTTGTGTTAATCAAGGCTTACTTAAAGCAAGTAATGATTATGCTTTAATTAAAGAAGCGGATATTATTATGATTGCAGTCCCTACACCTCTTGATAAATATCATCAACCTGAAATGAAATACATTGTTAACTCAGTAAATTCAATCGTTGAACATATCTCTGCAGATACTTTAATTGTTTTGGAATCAACCACTTACCCTGGAACTACAGAAGAAATCATAATCCCTCCTATTAAAGATAAAAACTTTATCGTTGGTAAAGATATATTTGTGGCATTCTCTCCAGAGAGAGTTGACCCAGGTAACGAAACATACAAAACACATAATACCCCTAAAGTCGTGGGTGGTGTCACTGAAAACTGTAATAAAATTGCAAAAGTATTTTATGAAAGCGTTCTTGATGCTACTGTCTTTTTAGTTTCTTCTCCTGCTGTTGCTGAAATGGAAAAAATCTATGAAAATACATTTAGAAATATCAACATCGCATTAGCAAATGAAATGACGATATTATGCGAAAAAATGGGTATTAGTGTGTGGGAAGTGATCGAAGCTGCTAAAACAAAACCTTATGGTTTCATGGCTTTTTACCCAGGACCTGGAGTAGGTGGTCACTGTATTCCTATTGACCCCTTCTACCTGACATGGAAAGCGCGTGAATATAACTATCATACACGTTTAATTGAGCTCGCTGGTGAAATCAATATGGAAATGCCTCAGTTTGTTCTTTCAAAAGCAGTAAAAATTCTTAATAAGATTGGTAAAGCCATTTCTAAATCCAAAATCCTTTTACTTGGCTCTGCTTATAAAAAAGATATCCGTGACGTCAGAGAATCTCCTATCCATAATCTCATCCTCTTACTTGAAGAATGGGGCGTATCTTTTGATTATCATGATCCATGGGTACCAAGATTTCATAATGAATTAAACGATAAGGTTTATACAGGCGTTGAATTGGATAACATTCAAAACTATGATATTGTAATTATTATGACAGATCATTCTGTTTTTAACTATGAAGATATTGTTAATAGAGCTCAGCATGTGCTTGATACAAGAAATGCTACAAAAGCAATTCAATCAGAAAAAATCACTCTCTTATAAGCCTTTTTGTTTTGATTGGAAATGAATAAAAAATTGTTAAATCAATATATAAATGAGCAGGTCTTTCCTGCTCATTTGTTTTTACTCTGGCAAGTAGGGTCTTCAAACAAATGAATGAAATAAGTAATGATACGATCATTGAACTCTTTGGTGAGATCAAACCTTATTTGCAAAAAAAATGGACTGTGATTTATACTAAAAGTAATCATGAAAAAAAACTTGCTGAATGGGCGAAACAAAATGAGATCGTTTACTATCTGCCACTTGCAGATAGCATAAAGATTTATGCGTATAAAAAAGTAGTGTTTCGCAAACCACTTTTTCCAGGATATTTTTTTACCTGTTGTGATCAAAAAGAGAAAGAAAAATTAATCATTTCAGGCCATTGTGTCAGTTTTATAAATATTGATCATGAAGAGAGTTTCCTGGATGATCTGAGAAGAATATCTTGCGTGAAATCCTTGAACTATCAGATAGAAAAACATCCATATATAACTAAAGGAATGAATGTAAAATTTATCAATGGACCTTTAAAAGGATTGGATGCTGTAATTGAAAATCCTCAGAATCTTAATAAAGTGATTTTGCAGGTCAAGGTTTTGAAAAATGCTGTAGCAGTTTCTGCTAACGCATCAGATTTTATTGTGATGGATGAATTTTTTGAAAACATTCACTAATATTGGAGGAAATATGAAATTATGCGT
Source organism: uncultured Candidatus Cloacimonadota bacterium (assembly GCA_964573665.1). GTDB lineage: Bacteria > Cloacimonadota > Cloacimonadia > Cloacimonadales > WRIO01 > JAGOCT01. The sequence continues at coordinate 82,400 of CAZNKI010000006.1, forward strand.
AATCGGAACAGGTTATGTAGGTCTCGTTACAGGTACTTGTTTTGCTGAAATGGGTAATGATGTCATTTGCGTTGATAATGATAAATCTAAAGTTGATATGTTGCTTGAAGGTCAGATTCCGATCTATGAACCTGGTTTAGAAGATATGGTCAGAAGAAATGCACTTGAAAAAAGACTCTCATTTACTACTGATATAAAGAAAGCAGTTGAAGAATCATTAATTTGTTTTATCGCTGTCGGAACACCTCCTGACGAAGATGGCTCAGCTGATCTGCAATATGTCCTTGCTGTTGCTAAAGAAATTGCCCTCGCAATGAATGATTATAAGGTGATTGTTGATAAATCAACCGTGCCTGTCGGAACAGCTGATCTGGTAAAAGCGGAAGTGAAAAAAACTCTGCTTGAAAGAAATGCAAATATTGAGTTTGATGTCGTTTCTAATCCTGAATTTCTCAAAGAAGGCGCAGCAATTGATGATTTTATGAAACCAGATCGAATTGTTGTTGGCATAGAAAACACAAAAGTGGGAGAAATAATGAAAGAATTGTACTCTCCATTCAACAGATCAAATGATCGTGTATTTTTAATGTCAGTTAAATCTGCTGAAATGACAAAATATGCGGCAAATTGCATGCTCGCAACGAAGATTAGCTTTATGAATGAAATTGCAAAATTATGCGAAAAGCTTGGTGCTGATGTTGATGAAGTTCGCCATGGCATAGGTTCTGATACAAGAATTGGGTATAAGTTCATTTATCCAGGGGTTGGATATGGTGGCTCTTGTTTCCCAAAAGATGTCAAAGCGCTGATCTATATGGCAAATCAAATCGGGATTGAGCCAAAACTCCTTAACTCTGTTGAAGAAGTTAATAAGATTCAGAAACACATCATGGTCGATAAAATTAAAAATCACTTTGGAGATAAACTCAATGGGAAAACATTTGCTGTATGGGGATTAGCATTTAAACCTCAAACTGATGATATGAGAGAAGCTCCTTCCATCGTGATTATTAATGCATTGATAGAGGCAGGCGCAAAGATTGTTGCTTATGATCCTGCTGCTATGAAGGAAGCTAAAAGAATCTTTGCAAATAATGATTCGATTACCTATGTAGAAAACAATTATGATGCGCTCAATCAAGCGGATGCTCTGATTTTAATCACTGAATGGCATCAGTTCAGATATCCGGATTTTAATAAAATCAAGGGTTTGCTAAAAGAAAATATCATCTTTGATGGAAGAAATCTCTATGATCCTAAATACCTACATGAATTAGGTTATACATACTATGGTATAGGACGTGCAAAAATTGACTCAAAAATCTAATCTGAGCGACGATTTTGCTCGTCATGAATATTGGATGAGTCTGGCGATTGAAGAGGCTAAAAAAGCGGTCATTTGCGATGAAATTCCTGTTGGAGCTGTATTGATTAAAAACAATGAAGTTATTGCTACGGCTCATAATTTAACAAATACTCAAAGTAATCCATTGATGCATGCTGAGAAGCTTGTAATTGAGAAAGCGATTCTACAGGATAAATATTTGTATGATTACACCCTTTATGTGACATTAGAGCCTTGTTTGATGTGTGCGGGATTGATTATATTATCTCGTGTAGGAACGCTTGTTTTTGGTGCTTCTGATCCAAAAGCAGGGGCTTGTGGTTCTGTTTATAATGTCCTAAAGGATCTTAGATTTAACCATCATCCTGAGCTTATTCATCAAGTTAAAGAAAACGAATGTGCTCAATTATTAATTGATTTCTTTAAAATGAAACGTATTATAAAAAATAAAGACTGTTGTTAACACAACAGTCTTTATAATTTTGGCTGAGAGGGCAGGAATTGAACCTGCCACAAACGGTTTTATCCGCCTGCTACTGGTTTTGCAGACCAGTTGAAACACCAGTTTCGTCCTCCCGTATTTGATTAAAAGCTTTCAATATAGGCGATGTCTGTATAAACACCTTCAAGTTTGTTTTTGTGACCTGCTTCCATTTTTGCTAATTCTAAACAAGCTTGCTTAATACTGCTATCAATTGTTTGATTTGCTAAATCTGTATAAAACTCAACCGCTTGTTGTTCTTTTTTCATAGCAAGTGCTATTGCATCAACAGGTTTCATACTCAATGATAATTTTGGAAGCTCTACAGTTTCTGATACTTTGTAATCAGCAACTTGTTTAAAGTTTAAAGACATGTTAGGAATATTTCGATATTCTTGCAATAAATTGCGATGCCCTTCTTCTTCTTTTGCTAAATCAGTGAATATTTTCTTAATTACAGGATTGTCTAGTAACTCTGCAACATCATTGTAAAACGTGTTTGCTTCTACTTCTCTTTCAATAGCCATATCCATTAATGCTTCAAATTGAATGTTTTCCATGTATCCTCCATTTTTTATAATATAACAATTTTCATTATCTTAGCAAATAATTTATTATTGTTTCAAACGTTGATAAATAATTGTCATCAATTTGTTGATATCAAAAGGTTTGAATACAACATCTTTGAGTCCAGCTTTTTTGGCGTTGACAACTGTATGGTTGGGGTCATAACCAAATCCAGTCATCATAATGATTGGTAATTGTGGTCTCAAATCTGATACTCTTGAATACAACTCATAACCATCCATATCAGGCATAGCAATATCTGTAATCAGAAGATCTGCTTTATTTTGTTGTAAAAATTGTAAGGCTAATAATCCATTTTCAAAACAAAGAACCTTAAGATTCTCATCAAAATCTTCTAATTCCGTACATAAAAACTCGGTGATATCAGGTTCATCATCTACGACAATGATAATTTTTTTATTTTCAGTACTATCCATTAAACTTTTCTCCAGTGATCTTTGAATAAATGGTTTTATATTTTTCCAAACTTTTTTCTATGACTTCATCTGGTAAAACAGGAGCTGGTGGCATTTTGTTCCATCCTGATTGTGATACGAAATCACGAATGTATTGTTTATCATAACTTTTTGGAGAAATTCCTACTTCATACTCATCCTTATCCCAAAATCTAGATGAATCTGGAGTAAAAATCTCATCAATAAGATATACTTTATTTCCAATACTACCAAACTCAAACTTTGTATCTGCGATAATGATGTCTCTTTCTAATAAAAAGCTATGTGCCCACTTATATAACTCAAGGCTCTTTTCTTTGAGAAATTCTGCGATATCAGCATCGAGGCGTTCACACATCTTTTTATATGAAATATTTTCATCGTGACCTTCTGTCGCTTTGGTTGAAGGTGTAAATATTGGATTGGGAAATCTTTGGCTTTGCTTTAATGTTTCAGTCACTAATTGAGATCCAACAGTACCGAATTGTTTATATTCTTCCCAAGCCGATCCTGATATATAACCTCTAGCGATGCATTCAAAGGGGATTACTCTTGATTTTTTGACCAGCATTGAGCGTTTTTGTAACTGCTCTTTGAAGGGATGAAACTCAACTGGAAAGTCTTCAACCTGATCACTGATTAAGTGATTATCAACAATATGTGAGGTGTTTTTAAAGAAGAAAATTGAAATCTGATTTAAGATTTTACCTTTTTCTGGTATAATATTGGGGAACACAACATCGAATGCTGAAATTCGGTCACTGGTAACAATCAACAATTGATCTCCTAAATCAAACACATCTCTCACTTTTCCAGAGTAATGAGCTTTAACAATCGGTAAGTTCTTTAATTCTTCTAACATTAAGCCTCCATCTATTTCTTTTGATTAAAAAATTCAATACTTTGTTGTTGAATATCTTGTACTGTAGAATGGAACAATGATTTTATCATTTCTTGATGATTACTTTCTAAATAAGAATATATTATCCAACGCTCATTGAGCTCATCTTTATTATATGCAAGCTGTTCATTTAATCGTGGCATATCTTCTTTTTCAAAAGTAATAAGACTTCCTTCTTTTTCAATTTTTGTAATAAGTCCTGAATGAATGCTTATGGTATATCCGGAAAAATTCAATTCAAACTCGATTCTACGACTGCAATACAAAAAAAGCAATTGTCTGTAATATGACTCAATGATGCCCACTTGTTTGCTTAACTCTTCTGCTTGTAAGAAATTAAGTTCATCTTCAAAACTATCAACATTTTGCTTGAGATCTTTGAGAACACTGTAATTTGGTGTCATAACCAAGCTGATCAGAATTGATCTTAGCTCTGTATTTTCATCAAAAACACAATATCCGGCACAAATATCTTTTTCCATTTTTTCACAGGGGTATTGCTCTGAATCACAATGTGGCAGTTTATATACATTTGAAAATGTGTCGATAACATCTTGTATGAAGAACTCATTACGGAATGGACCGATATGAATGTAATCATCAATGGTATGATGCGATATCTTGATAAATGGCGCTTGTTTCCAATGAAAAGACAGATATGAATAGTCTGACCATTCTTTGATTACTTGATTGAAATAGGGTTGATGCTCTTTGATAAATAGCTTTTCTTCTATCATACAAGCAAACAAGCTGTCAATCTCCTGATATTCTACAAAAGAACAATTCTCTCTCAACTGAAGTATCACAGGATTTTCTGTATCCATGACTAAATAAATATCAATAAAACGATTCAAGTTCTGTGTCGTTTTAAAAAAAAGGATAGTATCCGCTGAGTAACAAATAAATATCCCACTTTTATTAGGGATTTGTAATAAATCCGATTTAATATGCTCTATATATATTCTTTTCATAACTCCATTTTCATAGTAATAATGTTTTGTGTCAATATGTTTTAAAGTTTTTTTAACTCATTTAAATTCTGAAATTTAGCGGATTTTATTTAATGAAATATTTTAAAAGCAAAGAATGATTAGGTGTGTTTTGTTGTCGAAATCAGATATCCTGAAACCATGATTAAAAGAGCGCCAACAATGAGGGTAAGATTTAATTTTAAGTTTATGAACAATATTTCATTAATGGTTGTAAATAGAATAGTCAGTAAAAAAAGTATTGAAACTAAATTTGTTTTTAGCCGAGACAAAGCATAATTCCAAAATAAGTAGGCTAACCCTGACTGGAAAATTCCCATTTCCCATACCCAGAAATGTTCTGTAATACTCTGTGGTGGCCTTTTACTGATGATCATAAATGGAGTACCAACGATTGCTGAAATGATGAAGACTTTAAAAAGAAATTGTATAATTTTTATAGCTTCTGATCGGAACGGTTTTACAAACTGGGCAGAGAAAAATGTATAAATTCCAAAGCTTAGACCTGTGAGTATTCCTAAGAATATTCCTTTGTAATAATGCTCGCCAAGATCTGGAAAATGTTCTTTCCCCAATATAATCAGTAAAATCCCTATGAATGATATGATGAGACTGATAATCTCTATAGCTTTAGCTTTGATCTTTAAAAAATAAAAGGATGCAAACAAGACAAATATTGGAGATAGATTTTCCAGAATCATTACAAAGGTGCCTGGCAAATATATCAAAGCCAGATGATAAACCAGAGAATTGCCAAAAACACCGATTAAGGAAACAAATAGGACTTTTTTAAAATCATGTCGCCAATCAAATGCTAATGCTTTCTTATAAAGTAAGTATAGAAAAAAAACAACAGCGCCAATCCAGAAACGGATAGCAAACACATAATACATATCCACGCCCTGCAGAGCTAAATAACGCCCTGCAGGACCGTGAATACCCCATAAGAATAACGCAATAAATGCGTAGATTAAACCAATATTCATTAAGAATTATTCAAACTTTTCTGCATTGAGTAGTGTTTTGACTGTATAAAGCAATTTGTCTTTATGAATCTTTATCTCGTATGCATCAAAGCCTGCTTCTTTAGCTTTCAATTTACTCTCTTCACTGGTCAGTGTGGTCACTGCAACACATGGAATATTTAAGAATTTTGGATTCTTTCTGACTTCACGGGTGAATTCGTAACCATCCATTCTTGGCATTAATAGGTCAACAATAAATAAATCATAATGTGTTTTTGTGATTTTCTTTAAAGCATCAAGCCCATCAAAAGCCGTCTCTACCTTGTATCCTGCAGATTCAAAGTATTGTTTTTCTATAGTTCTAAAGAATGTGGTATCTTAAATTACAAGAATCTTGTATTTTGAATTTTCATTATTAAATTTAAGTTGAGTTTTTTATTGTTCTGACATTTCTACAATTTGATAGATATCAGGGAATAAAACTAGTCTGTTGTCAAGTAATGCTGATCCAATTAAACCTTTCGAAGTGATATTCTCTGTATCAATCTGGATATTTGCAGATAATGAATCAATAATCTTGTGCGCAATGATACCAATTGGTGTCTCAAGTAATTTTGGAATAATTACATAGCGATGTTCATTTTGACTTTCTCTGCTACGTACGGGAAGGTAATGCTCCAGACGAACGACACGTAAGCTTTTCCCTTCGTGTTCAATGTATTCCTTTTCTCCTACTACTTCAAATTGGCTGTTTTCAAGTTTTTCAATTCGTTTGATTAAATCAAGATTTAATGCAAAGTATTCATCTTCTGCATTTTCAAACAATAGAATGTTTTGTTGCTCACTGATATGATCTTCTATTTCTGCATCTTCAGCTTTTATTGCTGATTCCTGATCCTTAATTGTGTTAAAATTGAGTTTTGCCTTATTTGCAATGCCAGAAATATCAAGAATCAATGAGACAGATCCGTCACCCATAATGGTTGTTCCCGAATAACAGTTTGAATTTTTGAAAAAATGTGGGATTGATTTTACAACAATTTCTTCATTCCCTACTATTTCATCCACAACTAATCCAAACTCATGGATATCATGTTTCAATACTAAGACTCTTGTGATTTCTAAATCATCATTTCGTGCTGAAATGCCAAGTACTTCATTCAAGTAAACAATAGGTAAAAGCTTATTTCTTAGTCTTAATACTGGAGATTCATTCACTTTTTCGATTTTTCGGTGACTATCACCTTTTTTAACTCTTACTAACTCTTTTAGAGCCACTTGAGGAAGAGCAAAATGCATTTTTTCTATCTTGATAATCAAAGAAGGGATAATTGCTAAAGTAAGCGGAAGTTTTAAGTTAACTAATGTACCATGATTAACTTTTGATTCAATACTTACCGATCCACCAAGCTTTTCAATATTGGTCTTGACGACATCCATACCTACGCCACGACCAGATACATCAGATACTTTTTCTGCGGTTGAAAATCCTGGCGCAAAAATTAATTCTAGTATTTGCTTTTCAGTTAGTTTTTTTGCCTCCTGCTCATTAATAACTTTCTTTTCAATCGCCTTCTTCAAAAGTCTTTTTGAATCGATACCTGCACCATCATCAACCACATCAATATTGACTTTCCCGCCTTCGTGATATGCTTTCAACCATACAGTTCCATTTTCTGGTTTTCCTTTTGCAACTCGTTCATGCGGTAATTCGATCGCATGATCAGCACAATTCCTTACAAGATGAGTCAATGGATCAGAAAGATTTTCAATGATGGATTTATCTAAATCGACTTCATTGCCCGTCGTCTCCAAAGTAATTTTTTTGTTTAGCTTTGTACCAAGTTCACGTACCATTCTTGGAAATTTATTAAATACCAGAGAAATGGGTTGCATTCGGGTATTCATGATTTTTTCTTGTAACACTGATGTAGTCATATCAATGTCTTGTAATACTCCTGGAAGACCAGGTACATTCTTTGCAGCATCTGATGCCATTCTAAGCAATTGATTTCGAGCAAGAACCAATTCTCCGGCAAAAGCCATCAAATCATTTAAAAGCGAAACAGATACACGTAGAGTTTCTTTTTGTTGGGTTGCTTCTCTTTTAACACTTGTTGCAGGAACTTTTTGCTCAGTTTCCTGATCTTTGTTTATGCTTTCTTCCTTTTTAGATTCTAAAGGAACATCTGCTTCTTTATCATTTATGATGGGTTCTTCAATAACTTCAGCTGCTCTCACTTCTTCAACAGGATTTGGATCAGGTGTTTTTATCGGTTCTTTAGGAGCTGATGGAGCTGGAGTTTTCATTACATCATCTTGTTTCTGATGCAGGACTTTATATTCACTTTCTATAAATTCAGGGATTTCCAAAGGCGTGATTTGGCTCTCATCTACTTCTAATCCTATGGAAATTAAATCTGGCTCTAAGACCGATGAAAATAAATAAACAAATGACATATCGTTATCTGTTATAGATGTGTCTAAGCCATGAATAGTGGATAAATCTGCATAAGATCCAATAAGATTTCCTAATTTTTCTATGCTTTTTAAATAATCTAATGGAGTCTTTCCTTTTTGTTTCATGTCTCTGTTTGTGTATGCATGTACTGAATATAGAAAATGTCCGTGAGCAAGTGCTTTCTTTAAATCAGAGACAGGGATCTGGAACTGTTTTGAAAGTTTCTCAGGAAGGTCTTCCTTATTCTCCATAGGAATTTCAACCATTTCAATTTCATTGTCACCTGATAACAATTTATTCAATCGCTCAATGACATCATGAGCATCTACATTTTCACTGTTATCAATATCACCAATCATCTGATTCAGAAAATCAGTTCCTTCCAGTAGAGTTGTTATCATCGACGAACTTGGTTTCATTTTCCCGTCTCGTACTAACGAGAGCAAGCTTTCCATCACATGGCTTAACGAAGTGATATTTTCAAACCCAAAGAAACCCGCTGATCCTTTTAAACTGTGCACAGCTCTGAATATACGGTTGATTAGTTCTTGCTCTGGATTTTCTTTATTGGATTCCAAAAAAAGTAAATCTGGTTCTAAACTACTCAAATGTTCATTGGCTTCTTCTAAAAACATTTGTAACATTTCAGGATCTTGACCGACCATGAACACCCTCCTTTTGGTTTATGAAACTTCGAAATACGATGTTAACTTAAATAAATTAAAAAGATTTAATATTGCTCTTGTTGTATTAGTAACATTAAACTTACGGTTTTCTGCATGAGTTTGCTTATATAAACCGACTACCAGATTGATGCCCATAGAGTCGATTTCTGTGACATTGATCAGATTTAAAGTAACATTCGCAACTTCTGCATTTTTTGCCAGTGTTTCTTTGATTACACTCATTTGACTGTCAAGATTTGATGCAACAAGATTGTTCTTCGCAACAAATTCTATTGTGTTTCCATTGACAATGGCTTCCATGAAACCCCCTCTATCCTTTTATTTCATTTCAGTAATAATTAAGCTTTTTTGTGTATGTATTAATCCGCAAAACTCATTGATCAAAAACAGACCACGCTCATTGATTCTAAGCTCATCCTTTTGTGTCACTTTTAATGAACTGTCAAAATCAAAGCCTTCTCCTTCATCCTTCACAGCAAATCCAATACATCCTTTGTCTTTATCAGAAAAAATACTCAATAATATGACCTTATCTGATTGATGTTTATTGCCATGCTTTACTGCATTAGTGAGTAGTTCTCTTAATATTAGGTTATGCTGGAAGAAATCAATTGGACTTATATTATCAACAGCTACCTTTAAAAACTCCTCAAGTAAATCTGTTGCAAGCTCGATCGCTTCCATTGTGGAATTAAATGTATAATGAACCGACTTTTTTATATTTATGCTTAAATCTTCTTCTATATAGTGCCTTATATTGATAAAATCATTTAAATGCTCCTGACATAACGATTTTGAACACAAAGCTGAGACACTTACATTTTTATGCGCATTCAAGCCTTTTTTTAGATCTTTAAAATTTGTAAAAGTAAATAATACAGGCTTTCGGCTATCCTTTAAAAAGTTGAGATCACTATGTAGAAATAACGCAAAATCCTCATAAATGATGCAGTCTATTGCTTGCTTTTCTTCCAATTCAATGATTTCTTGTACTAAATCTGGACTTAATAATCGAAAGGAACCATCATTGAGTTCTTCAAGCTTGAACTTGTCTCCTTGACTTACAAAAAGATATTTTTGAGTCATTCGATTATCAACCTCCTCTTTTGATTATATATACTATATATCATAAAAGAATTAGCAATGCAAGTTTTTTTCTATTTTTTTAAATAAGAAAATACATTTGTGTCAAATTTGAGTGATGACATAAATTGCGATAAACGAACATCACCCGATATATCTGCCATATATGCAAGATTTAAACTAACATCTTTCTTTATTCTCACACTGGCTCCCAATGTTAAAATTGTCATACTGTTGCTTCTGATGATGCCGTATTCAGGGATCTGATCATAAAACTCTATTGGGAATTCATTAAGTAAAGGATTTGAAAAATCAGGTACCTGATACGCTCCAGTATAAATTTCCGGGCTGATGATTAATCCTGCTTTAAGTGAATATTCTCCAACTTTTAAAATTGGATTTGGGAATCTTCTCTCAATTCCAAATTTCATGATCAACTGATCATCAAGATAATCCGCTTGTTCGCTATACTTTGTATAATGTGTGTCAAATGCAAAAAACAGCTTTTCTGTATTGCCAATACTAATTCCTGTTTTGATCTCTGTGGGTAAAGTCATTTCATAATTTACATAACTGTGTTGATAGCTTACATCTGTTTTGTTTAAATAAGATGCACCAATATTGAAATATTTCGTTTGATATAAGAACCCAGGTTGTATTCTCATAAATGATTCTGTAAAATCTAATTTATCAATTTTGCCTTCATTACGGTAATTCTTAAATGATTGAGTGTTAAAAATTCCATTAACTCCAAATGATAAATTCGGCAATACTTTATAATTAACCGTTAAATCAAATTGATGATTTAAATAAGTGGGGACATAATCTATAAACTCATCAGTAGCTAACTGGCGAGAGAATGTATAATACTCCATTGAATTTACCAAGTTATAAGAAAAACCAACATGAAAATTTGATATTGGCTTTATTGTGAAACCCAAGGAGCTAAATGGAAACGGGGATTGATATCGTCTGTCATTTCTCTCATTAAATTCTTCTGCATTGCCTTTTAACATTAATTCTATATATAAGCTGCTATAATCATCAAGAAGTGTAGCGGGATTGTGAAAGGCACTTTCTACTCCTCCACCTATAGATACTCCTGTATTGCCACGACCATTCATGTCTGAATTAATAAAGTTTCGTGAATACTGATCATAGTAACCTTGTGCAAAATCAGGACCACAGTATGGTACCGCATTCTCTTCGGGTCGTGTTTGGGCCATAATCAGTGAAAATGTGCAAAGTAGTAGGATAAAAATTGTACTTCTCATATGTTCTCCTAATCTGTTAAAAATATGGTTTGATCTCTTTTGGGACCTACTGATACAATGCTCACTGGCCGTTCTAAAAGAGTTTCTATTTTTCTTACATAATTTTGTGCATTCACTGGTAATGATTCCCATGTTTTACACTGAGAAAGATCTTCATTCCAGCTCTCCATTGATATATAAACAGGTTCTGCGTGCTCTAATATGCTTTGGTCTGCTGGAAACTCTTCAATGATCTTGCCGTCAATCTTGTATCCGATGCATATTTTTAAGTCTTGAACTCCACTTAACACATCAAGTAAGGTAAGGGCAATGTTATCGATGCCATTGATCATGGCTGAATACTTTGCGGCTACAATATCAAACCATCCACATCTTCTGGGACGACCAGTCGTAGAACCATATTCATTGCCTTGCTTACGGATCTGTTCTCCTGTAGTATTAATTAGCTCTGTTGGAAATGGACCTGATCCTACTCGTGTAAAGTAGGACTTAAATACACCGATGAGTAAATCAATCTGATTTGGAGGGAATCCTGTTGCTGCAGAGATTCCTCCTGATATGGTATGAGAAGATGTCACATAAGGATATGTCCCAAAATAAATATCAAGCAAAGTACCTTGAGCTCCTTCAAAAAGAATATTCTTGTCTTTCTGATAGTATGAATTGAGTAAATAAGGAAGATTGATGCGATATTCTTTGATACTTCTACCAAAAGTTAATAATGATTGAACGGTGTCTTTGATTTCTTCCTCTTTGACAGCGATATTATGGTATTTATATAAATAATCGAGACGATATGCAAGGAGTTCTGCATTCTCAAGATCACAAACTCTGATGCCAATTCGTGAAATTGAGTCTGAATAGCATGGACCAATTCCTCTTTTGGTTGTTCCAATTTTTTTGCTGCCAGCAAGCTCTTCCATCTTTTCATCTATTTGTTTATGAACAGGCAATACAATTGATACTCTTTCATCAATAAAAAATCTATCCTTAAAGGAAATCCCTTTTTCAATTAATGCATTCATTTCATTCTCTAATTGTATCGGATCAAGAACAACACCTGATCCTAAAACACATACTTTATCCTGATGAAAAATGCCTGAAGGAATTAAATGCATTACAAATTTATGCTGATCGAATTGAATAGTATGCCCAGCATTACTGCCACCTTGAAAACGAACGATGATATCTGCATCACTGGCTAACACATCAACGATTTTTGCCTTTGCTTCGTCTCCAAAAAGACATCCCAAAACTGCGGTTGTACTCATAATTCTTTGCTCCTGAATAATATTTCTGCAAAATTGCTATTCGCAGAATTCAAAGACTTGATAAACAAGCCTTTTTGGATAATTTATAAAATCAATTCAGTATTGTCAATAAAAAAGATATGTTCTTATCGTTTTTTATTCATATAGCAATCTACCAGTTTGCCAATTCTCGTTCTGCAAGCATCCCTGCTTGCAACTTCGTAAGTTAATCTACCAGTTTACCAATTCTCGTTTTGCAAGCATCCCTGCTTGCAACTTCGTAAGTTAATCTACCAGTTTGCCAATTCTCGTTCTGCAATATAAATAAGCATTTTTATTATACTGCAAAGCACGTATAAAAAAAAAGCATTTGAACGAGCTCAAGCAGTATGGATTTTACATTTATTTCTACTGGGACATTAATGGACATTTTCTCATACAAATATTATGAATTTGCATTTTTTATGGACATTTTCTCATACAAATATTATGAATTTGCATTTTTTGAATGAAATGATA
>CAZNKI010000007.1:0-55003 GCA_964573665.1 uncultured Candidatus Cloacimonadota bacterium
GGTCATGTATCTTGTAAAGCAAACTACCAGTTTGCTAAATACACTTCTCTATTTCCAAATCAATTCACAATTCACCACTCATAATTCACAATTATTTATCTACCAGCTTGCTATAATCGGTGTGCATGCATCACCGTATGTAGATTTTTTGATCAGGTGTCGCACCGATGGCGCTCTTTTTTTGAGATTTCGTTCACAGGCCTTACAGCCTGTGTTATGGATATGTCGTTCCTACGGAACTCATCATTAAGAAGCTCCATAGGAGCGAACGAATCCTAGCCCAGGGTGTAGCCCTGGGTTAACAATGCCAATAATCATAGCCCCATTAGGGGTGACAGAAATGAAATTCGCATTCAGGTTGATCGCACTACTCCGATAAAGCAAACTACCAGTTTGCTAAAATCTGTGGCATCCTTTCGAATTTCATGAGATTTCGTTTGATGGAATATTCCGGCAAAACGACAAATACGATCACCTGTCACCCAGAGCAGAACATCGTGAAGCGTGGGGTCTCCTTGATGAACTCCTTGCATCAAAAAAAATGATGCATTTTTCATGACCACCCCGTCAGCAAAGCTGCCACACATAGCGGAAGAATTTTGAGTCGCGATAAATCGACGCCTCTACTGGATAATTAGCTAGTCGTAAATGAATAATTGATCGTAAATATCAAATCACTCCGGTACAGCATTTAACTCAAATGGGGGACAAACCCCAAAAAATAAAAAGATAAGACAATCGAGGAGGTAATATGAAAGTCTATCTTAAGAAAAACATCACCGCTTATAGCGGAAAAGACGGAGAAGAGGATGTGGTTTATCAAGCCCATAACAATGGCAATATCTGCATCGCTTCGAATTACACGGCACCACGCGAAACAGCACAACATCTTGTTTTTGCTCAAAATGGACAAGCTGTAAAAAGTATCTGGTCTGCGGTTTCTGCGGGATTCAAGAACGATTTGAAATCCTATGCATTGATCTATACCAGCAACAACTCTGACAAAACTCATATCACTGCATATGCTATTTTGTGTAAATTGCTTTACGCACATGCAAAAGCGTTGGGATCTCAGGTTTCTGATCTGGAATATGATACCCTCAAAACCAGTGCTGCAAAATCGATCAATTCTGCCATCACTGCCGGTTATTTACCTGGCTATGGCTTGAGCCTTAGTTTAAGCGTCAACATGTAAAATGCAGGGCAACTGCTCTGATGCGACAATGACAATCGTAGGGGCAGACCTGTGTGTCTGCCCTCATATTCCAATTCAGTTCATAATTCACCACTCATAATTCACAATTAATTATCTACCAGCTTGCTCTCGTTGTGCATGCATCCCTGCTTGCACCTTTTCGTATTATTCGTAGGGGCAGACCTGTGTGTCTGCCCTCATATTCCAATTCAGTTCACAATTCACAATTCACAATTATTTATCTACCAGCTTGCTCTCGTTGTGCATGCATCCCTGCTTGCACCTTTTCGTATTATTCGTAGGGGCAGGTTTTACGCCTGCCCTCTTATTTCAAATCAATTCACAATTCACCACTCATAATTCACCATTATTTATCTACCAGTTTGCTCTCGTTGTGCATGCATCCTTGCTTGCACTATTTCCGTAGGGGCAGGTTTTACGCCTGCCCAAAATGACTTTCCTGTAGGGATATTGCGAAATGGAGCTTGCGAAATGCCGTAAATCCGCAAAAAAAAATGCATTTTCTCATGATCACCCTGTCAGCAAAGTTAGATAATGGTGAATTATGGATTATGAATTGTGAATGGATTTGGATAAGAAATTTGTGAGTCCCGCATCAAAAGGAGCGGGATTGTATTCATTATTTTTCGTATGGTTGACAGCATACACTATGTATATGATGCTATTTCATTACATTTCAGGATATCTCATCATCATTGCCATGATAAGGGCAAAATATACATAGCCTACGGTTTCTCAGAAACCGTAGGAGCCAGAATACAAAGAAGATCAGCTCCTTTAAGTGCGGAATAAAAGAACACAATTTTCGATAATAAATTATCTGAGAGCTTTGAATTAGAAGAAATAAAGGTGATTCCTTATTTAATCGGCATTTACGGCTCGAGCCGAGTCGGCTCCATGACTAATTCAAAGCTCTCATATTTCAAATACCTTTTAAAAAATAACAAAAAAAAGTTAAAAAAAATCTACAGTATGGACATGCCTTGTCAAAACGGCATTGTATAATACTTCCAAAATGAAAGGAGATTGAGATGTTTAAGATGATCAGCATAAACACATTCGAAAGAAAAATGAAAAAAAAAGCAAAGAGCTTAACAAAATACTTGACATTAAAAAATTCCTTTAGTAATTTTGGCATGTATTTCGAAAAACGAAAGAAATATATTGAATTTTTGGGGTTGAGCGGTAAGGATATAGGTGTAGTATATTGCCCCAGTCAAGGATTTTGAAAATGGAAGAAAAGACTTTTTATAGACAGTGGCTTGTACTGCAATCTATTTATCAACATGCGAATAGAGGGATTTCTTTAGGCGCTCTTTCAGAAGAATATGGTGTCTCTAGAAGAACAATTCAACGGGATGTATATTATCTGTCATTATTATCATTCCCTATTTATTCGGAAAAGACTTCAGATCATAATCAGGTGATTTACAAGATGCATTCTCATTACAGATTCCCATCAATTAGTTTGAATCAGGACGAGTTTATGAGTCTCATGTTTATGTTCAAAAGTGCATACCCTCTTCAAACATACTTTGATGGAGTGATTAAGAATTGCTTTGAGAAAATGCACAGTCAGTCATCACCAGAATTAATAAAATTCTATCAAAAAGTATGGAATCATATTCTGCCTGATACAAAAGCATCTATCCCCTGGTCTGTAAAGTCAGCGAAAAATCTGACTCATGTGATATCTGCCATAACTCAAGGTAAAAAACTTAAATTCAATTATAAAAGTATTGCTTCAGGGGTAAAAAAAGAGCACATCGTTACAGTACTCTGCCTTAAACAGCATGAACACAATTTCTATATCGCAGGATTTTCCACCGCAAAGAATAAAGTACTCATCTTTGCCATCAACCGTATGAGCAATACAACGATTCTGTCAGAGTCCAAAGATCATATCAATTTCGATGCCAGCAAATTTTTCGAAGACTCCTTTGGTATCTACCCAGGTAAAAGCTTTCAGGTCAGACTCCTCTTCAAAAAAGAAATCGTTCCATACATCAGCGAAAGAATCTGGCACCCCAAACAAAAAAGCAAACCACTTAAAGATGGGACTCTTCTACTCGAAATGCCAGCAACCTCCCTCTCTGAAATCAAGAAATTTGTCATGTCCTATGGTTCAAATGTCAAAGTTCTTGAGCCACTTGAGTTAATAGATGAAATAAAGAAAACAATCGATGAAATGAAAAGAGAATATGAATAGAATAATAGAAAATCTAAAAGATATGATTAATAATATTTAATGGAGGAATTATGGAGTTTATACCACAAACAAACCGAACACTTTTGTGTGAGGAAATCAATCCCAATCTGATTGACTCAGAAGGAAATGCTTTAGATCTGGTCACTTTTTTATCTGAAGTTACTAATAAAATCCCAGAGAAAACATACTTTGAGATATTTAACAAATTTTTGGTTTATTCAATTGATGATTTTTTTAAAAAATTTAAACCCACACTCTACTATACTGCTATAATGGATGAATCAGGCCCCAAAATAGTTTATTCGTTGAAAAAACCAGAAGATTGCGACGAAGTAAATGAAATTATTCTGGATAAAGATCATCAGGTGATACAAATGTTATTTTCACTCATCGATAGTAAATCGAAAACAGACTATGAATTTAACTTCAAAGACATATTAAAAAAACTATCTCCTGAATATCTGGCCGAGAATGCAAAAATGGACAGAAAAGCGATTGATTTTTTATGGAATAAATATCAAAAAGAACCTGATAAATCCAGAAAAAAAGCAGAATTAGGAGCGCAAATTGATCAATACCGTGATAAAATCACTCAGGTTTATAAAAACTTTCCAAGTTTGTTAGCTCTTAGAATTGAAGACATAAAAGCAAAGTATTTATCTTTCAATAGTACTGACTCAGGCCAAAAACAGTTAGAAAATTTACCAAAAGGTAAACTAACATTTAAGGATGATGGCAGTTTAGAATATATTCCCATTGAAACCTCTAGTAATTTACTCCTTATTGAAAATAACCAAGACGATTCTCTGAGACAACTTTTAATCGAAGACTACAGATATGAAAACCCTGGTGAAACACATAATCCTTATATAGAAAACATGATTGCTGATATTTATGCTCCTAATCGAAATATACAGGCCATTGAGGAAAATAAAATTCAAGAGATTAATAATTACAATATTTTTATTCAAACTCTTGCTAAAGAAAAAGAGAGTTTGATTGAAACAGCTTTACCATTATTACAGACAATTATTGGTATAAAACTTTTTTTTGATCAGCATCAGGCGAAATCACCCAAAATGCAACCCTCACTATTAATTACAAATTGCACAATTCAGTCAATTTTAAAGAAATCAGATAAATTTAAGGTTTTTGTTGACAAATGCAATAATACTCCAGGAGACAGAGACCATTGCTTATGGTTTTCTATAGTACCTCAGGTAGAATTTGGTAAAACTGAAAAAGTTAAGTCAAGACCTGGTTCGCTTGGAGGAATTACTACAAAAAAAAGCAAAAATTTTGTATCTGACGATGAATTGCTACAATATTTAGAGATTATGTCCGAATTTAAAATTCAAACATTTTTTAATGAAACCCCCAAAATGGAAAATACCTATGAATACTTTAGTAAACAACATTATGAAAATATGATCAACAGAACAAAATTTATATGGGAAAATAAAAAAAATGTCTCTGAATATGCCATTGAATGTGCACCTAATTTTATCATTATCCCGGATGATAAATCAGACTTTGTGATAGGAAGACTCTATTCAACAGACAAAGATGACATTATTGAAACAGTTGATGTAAGACTTGGGGGCGTATATTGCGCGGCTGCTTATGTAGCTGCAGGACTGAGTGCGGCAATTCAAGATCCGGGGCATTTAGCCGAAATATTTAATAAAGTCAATATGGAGATACCAGGAATTAGGGTTAATATTGAAGAAAAAAAAGAAAAATTACACACATCCTTTACATCTTCAGGGACAGGCTATACAATTGATTTACTTAATTTTATATCTGACAAATGTTATGGATTTATATTTTCACCTAACAAATTAAAAAACACTGATTCAAAATTCAATGTTTTACTAACTCGAAGTCTTAAAAAATTCCAAATCAATGAATTCGAGCCGATTTATAGAACAACAGTGAGTACCTTTATTCTGAAAATTCTTGAAGATAATAATAATAGTTCAAAAACTACCTTTGAAAATTGTAGCTTATGGAGAGAAGAGAATCTAACAACAATGAAAGATGATGAAGAAACTAAAAAAATCAATCAATTAAAGTTACTTGATGATATCAATTTCAAGGAAGAAGATGGAAAATGTATTATTAAATTAACATTAAACTCTTTACCAAAAGAAATGACCATGGAAATAACAAAATAAAAAGGAGAAATCATGGATATATATTTAACAATTCACGAAGTCAAGGAAGAAAGTATTGAAAAAATAAACATTTCAAATGCATATTTAACTAAAGCTGATATATTATTTGACAGTGAAGACAAAAAAGATATGGCCAGTGTTACTAGTGCAATAATTGAACTTTCAGGAGAGATAGAAGATATTTGTCTTGAAAGTTTAAAAAAAATCGCTGAATGGAAGAAAATGCCTTCAACAAAAAATGGAATTTATAGAAAAGTCGTAGTTGAAATGGTAAAAAATGGGATAATATTTAGAAAAGCAATTTTTCCAGATGCTTTCATTCTTGATTATAAAGAGTTCTTTTCAAAGGATGGTAAAGATACTTTTAATCTGAAATTAAAGCAAAAAGCTGATAAATATCAAAACATTAAAATAGAAGGCAATATAAAATATATACAGCCAAAAGAAGAGGAATAGTGCATACCGTAGAAGTTCAATTAGAAAATTCAGACTTCAAAGCAATTCATCATGTATGCCTAAAAAAAGAAATTAATAACCACTCATCTGTTGAGGTGAGTGGTTTGATTTCAGATAGTGAATTTCCTAAACATGGGTTAAAAAAAGGAGAACTCCTTAAAATATCGGCATCAGGTCGTGATGAATTTTTGTTTATTGGTGAAATCTCCATTGTTAACATCTCCAAATTCAAACATCAGACAGAATTGTCTTTGACCGCATTTTCCTACTCGGTCAGACTTGATAAGGAGAAAAAGAGCAAACTGTTTCAGAATACAGAAATGACATACAGAGAAGTAATAGATCACATTTTTAAAAACTATCAAATTGTAAGCATCTTTGATAAAAGCAATTCATTAAACAACAAAATCGCTAAAGTATATTTTCAGTATAATGAAACCGATTGGAATTTTTTTAAAAGAATCATGTCGGAAATGGGGTTATATTTTTATATCAATGATTGCATTTCAGGGAAGTGTGAAATTAACATAAATCCCATTGGGATTAAAGCAAAGTTAAAACCAGAGCCTGAAAGGTATATATGTGCAATTTCAGAACAGAAAGAAACACATGTTATAGAAACATATCAGGTGCTTGATTTGACTGATCAAATTGAATTTAATGGGAACATATGGATAATAAGTGAAACCAATTATTCTTTATTTAATGGCAGATTAAATGGGAAATATGAGTTAACTAAATTATCTCAATTAGATAATTTTAGTTCTGTTTTTTTTGAACCTGACAATGGATTAGTTCTGCTAAAAGCTGTAATCAAAAACAATATAGATCCTGAAGAACTCAATCGTGTCACATTGGCTTTAATTGAAGAACAAATAGAGGATTTAAATCCTGAAACTCACTGGTTTCCCTGGTCAACAGGTTATTCTGCCGGTGAAACAGGTCTTTCTTTACTGCCGGAAGTCAAAGAAGAAGTAACTTTATTTATACCTTTAAAAGAACCGGAAAAAGCGTATGCAGGGAACTCTGTCAGAACTCATAAAAATAAGTTTTCTTCCTTACCTGATACTAAAATTTTAAAAACACCCCATGATAAAATGATTTATCTGAATGAGCACGAAATTTGCCTTTCTGCTAAAGAGAATGAAGTTCTTATCAAAATTTCAGATAATCATTCAATTGAAATGCAATCCGGAAATAATAAAGCAATGATTCAACTGACTAACAATCAGATGAGTATTATATTTAACAAGAATACTGTTACGATTAATGAAGAAAGTATTACGCTACAGAACAAAAATTCTACTTTGAATATGGATAATAATTTAAATATTAAGACTAATGGATCTGTATCTATTCAGGCGGATGGAATTGTTAGTATTAAAGCAAGTAAAATTAATTTAAATTAATGAGGGAATAATGAATAATCTTGATAAATATAAAGATCAGATACAAATGATAATTGAGAATAGTCAGTTTTCAGGCAATCAAAAAGAAGATTTACAACAAATGTTCTCTTATCTGGCTGATTATCACAAATCTAACTTTGATAAGTTAAACGAGGAGATTGAAGCCAGTTTAAAAAAGCAAACAGGCGAAGATTTTAATATACATAATGCATTACTAAAACAAGAAGAAATTGAAAAAAGCGGAATGTTCGAAATACCCTTAATTGAAAAACATGAAAACTCCATAGGCAGGATTTTTTTAAATGTGCCCTTTGAGAGTATCAGGGAATACGATGGAAATAAAACCGACATCACTTATAAAGGGAAAAATTATCCTGTTACTTTAAAATTATCAAAAGATTATGACTATCATCAACAGTGCTTATATCAGTTGTTTCGAAAAAACAATAAAAAATACAATCCAATATTGTTACCCTATCTTAAAAGACTTTTTGATGTTGTGATGAATAAAGATGATATTGATAATATCATTTCTCGTACAGAGAAAGATGAGTTTATTGACGATTGTAGATTTAACAATGATTTAAAGACAATTATCTGCAACAAAATACCTGCATGGAATATATCAAAAAGTAAAAGTTCCGGAAGTAAATGTTCTGAATTAAAGTCTTATACTTATGGTGAAAAATTTAGGTATAAATATTCATATAATAATGTTTCTGATCATTTTTTAATTGATAATCTGAATGACACCTTTATATCCGGAGTAAATGATGATGGAAGTTTTTCTGTTATTGTAGAGAGTAGTGATCTTAAAGATATATATTTCTTTGAGTTAAAAGATCAGATAAACCCTGCCACCTATTCATTTTCAAATCAAAAACAACAACTTTGTCACAAGTTCAATTTTAATATAAAATCCAGAGCAGGCATAGACAATCTTATGAGTTCATTTCAAGTTATTAATGATTATAAGATAAGAATAGAAGATATTGATTGTGAACCCTCTCAATCATTCAAATCAGATTTTTGCTATCATCCTGATAAACATTTAATTGAAGATTATCAGTACCTTAGAAAAAATGATTGTATCATATATTTTTCGGCAGGTAAAGAAGATAATTTTACGGGCGATTTAATCACCTTTGCTTTATCCAATATTCAGCTCATTTTACCTGAGTTTAATTGTATAGGAATCAGAAAAAAATGAAAGCTTATAATTTGGCAAATGAACTTATCTGTGATTTATTGGAAAAATCAGAAAATACAGCTGAATATCAATTTATCGCAGATCAACACCCTTTCCCTTACAGTGAAGTTCAAAACAAACCATACATCAATTCATTTGATGATTTAATGAATACAAAAGAAATTTATATCAATCCATTTTTAAGAATATGGAATGAAGTTATTCACTCTGAATGTAACTCTCTAAATTCAAACAATATGTGTTGTTGCTATGATGAAAAGAGACCTGTACTCACTGAGTTTTTTAATATATTAGTACATTTTCTTTGTTATACAGATTTACAACTTGGATACACGCTTCTTGATTACCAGAAAAAATCTCTTTATGATGATATCAATAGCAATATTTATGGTGAAAATATTAAACATTTATTTTTTAATCTAACAAATCATGATCAGCATAAATTTCTAACTGCAATTTGTAATTTTAATAAAAGTGACCATCATACTTTAACATCTTTCGATGTTGCATTTAAAACTTTTTTCTCCAGATCCATCATTTATTTTTCTCCTATAAGGAGAGACATCTTCCTTTTTATTGGACAACCCGAATCTGATTATAACAAAGATGTTTTAAATCTTCTGGTTTACTTTCTTTTCCCTATTACTCATCACTTAAATAAAAATATCGCTTGGACAAATCATTTTGGAATCATTGACAATGATAATACAATGAAAATCGATAAAATATTCATAATGGATTAGATATATGGCAAAATTCAGTAACAAAAGTATTCAGTTGAGATCATCTCCAGGGACATGTTCAATATCAGTCACAGGTAATACGAGTACAAATGTATCAATTGATAATCAGGTTGCATTCTGTGGAACTATTGAATTTTTTGCAACCGGAGGTATCTGGAATCAGCTGATTGGTTGTTGTGGAAACGGGCAGGTTATAGCTTCAAACTCAAATGTATTTATCAATGGGAAGATGGCTGTTTTAGATACTATTAAAGGCAAATGCAGAGGCAAAGGGTTTGATCCGGCAAGTAAATCAATGCTCGAATGTAATTGTACAATTAACATTTGTTTTAATATAAGCAGTGTATCAAAAGGATCTTGTTTGACCTATTGTGAAATGAATACCGATATTCCTGTAGTAAATTCAAATAATGAAGCAAATCAGTCTGTTAATCAAAATACTAATCACTCTAATCATCGGAGTCACGATAATGATCTCATATCAGAAGATAAAACAAAAGAAAAGCCAGATCGTGTTCAGGAGAAGGTAAATCTCTTTAAGAACAAGATTGAAGAATGGTCAACTTTATATCCCGTTTTAAGAGAAGATCTCATTTTTAATGATAATTTAAAACTACTAACAGTTAATAGTAAAATTAAATATATTCTGATTGCAGACAATCCTGGTCAGGAAGAAAAAGCACAAACAAAGTATTTAGTCGGTAAAGCAGGGAAAATCGCCCGTAAGTTCTTTCTGGAGCAAAATCTGGCAGATGATTTTGACAATGAAGTGGTTGTTCTTAACAAAACCCCTATCCACACGAAGGCAACCGAAGATTTATTTTCAGGACATATCAACCCAAATTTAATGAATGAAACACAGAGATTCATGGCAGATTTAGCATTTAGTTTGCATCAGATTTTTCATTGTGATCTATGGATTACTGGGTTAAGTGAACTTAATAATCTATTTAGACCTTTTTCAGAACAACTAAAAGCAAACTACATCAATAAACCGCTAAAAGCTAAAGTATATTTCTTTAAACATTTTTCATATAATCAATTTATTATTGATTATAACAAATATTCTTCGAACGAGGATGTTCAAACAAGACTTCAACACATTGGAAACATAAATAAAAAAAATATAATGGAGGAATTATGGGAAGAGAAGTAGGAATCGATCTGGGGACAACAAATTCTGTTGTATCTTATATAAAAAACGGGAAAGCAAAATCATTAAGATTCGGTAACCGTTTTACGGTACCATCTGCAGTTTATTTTATATCAAGAGATGATCGTTTGTATGGAGAAAATGCGCTGCAAAAAGGTCTGATTAATCCTAAATCACTGGTTAAAAACTTTAAAACGAAGATGGGTGAATCTTCTTACAAATATACAATAGAAACTGAAAATGGAGAAATATTAAAATTATCAGCGAAAGAGATTGCATCATTTTTCTTAAATTACCTGGTTGATGAAGCAAGTAAAAAGATGATTAAAACTTCTGATGATACGATTGATGACATTGTGATTACTGTGCCTGCAAAATTCAGTCCCACAGAAAAAGAAGCCACAAAATGGGCTGCAAAAAAAAATATTCAAAATGTAAAATTGGCAGCCGAACCTACTGCAGCAGCAATTGCCTTTAAAAATGAATATCATACAGGAGATAAAATTCTGATCTATGACTTTGGAGGCGGAACATTTGATGTATCCATCATTGAGGTTTCAAATAATATGTTTAAAGAAATTTATACAGATGGTGATAAACATTTAGGAGGAAATCTGATAAATGAAAAAATAGCCAAAGCAATTTTCACAATTGCTGATGAAGACTATGATATCCAAATGCCTTTTGATCCTGATGAATTTTCAGAAGAAGAATTCATTTTGGATAAAGAGCATTTTCATAAGAACTTTCTAAAAATACATAACATATCAGAAGATATAAAACATCAGCTGTCTGAAAAGGAAGAAACTGAAATGAACTTTACTCTTTACAATAAACAGGGTGAAGAAATTGATATTGAATATTACTTAAGTCGCAATGATTTTGATAAATCAATCACTAAGGAAATAGACAGGACGATCGAAATTACCAAGCGCGCAATATCGGAAGCAAAACTCAGTCATGATGATCTAAATACCATTGTTCTTGCCGGAGGGAGTTCAACAATTCCTCTGCTCCAAAAAAAATTAAGAGAAATATTTGGAGATGAAAAAATAAATACTGAAGCAGATCCTCTCACACTTATCTCTGTTGGTGCTGCGATATATGCAGATAAAGCCTTTTCACATACTATACAAATTCAACAAAATGTACAAAATGATATTGGATTAAAGGTAACGGAAGGAAATGTTATCGGAAAGTTTGATTTGTTAATCAGTGCTGGACAGGAACTGCCTTTCAGTATTCAAAAAAAATATCATATTCCTGATGATCTGGATAATAAGTTAAAAATTGAAATCTATGAGAGAGACAGAAAAAATTATCCAAATGCTAAATTTGTAAGAGATAATGGAATTGAGCTAATTGAAGAAATCATCATCAATGATATTCCAAAGATTAACAGCCACGATACAGCGATTTTTGTTACATTTCAAATGCTTGAGGATGGAGAAATTAATTTTCAGGTAGAGTTAAAAGACAATAATGGGAATATAATCAAAGATGCAAATTTGATTATTCAACAATCGTCCAATCTGGAGTAACAATGCAAAATACAATACAGCAAGTGCTCGATGAATGTTCAGCTTTATGGGGTAAAATAAAGGAATATCTTTGTAAGGTTTGTTCATCAGAATCAGACGAAAAAAATATGATATCAGAACATCTCTTTCATAAGTTTAAATTGGTTAAAAGCAATAATTTATTATTCGATAACGATATAGATTCTATTCAAAGGGCTTATGATAAAATATTGAAGATAGATGAGCTTGATTCTTTCTTAATAAATATCAATGATGACACCAAACAGATCTATCAAAAAAATCTTGAAAACTATAAAAAATCAATCATGAATATGAAGGAGAAGCTTATCCCCGGGAAAATTGACAAAGAGGACTGGTCTGAAGAATATTCCTCAAGATTTCTCGATATTCTTGATAAAGACTTCATCAATAAATTTATTGACAGTATTTACAGAGCATTGAAGAATAATCCATCTAACACGAATGAAACGATCATTCAATTTCTTACCGTAATTAATAACTACCTTCAGAATATATTCATTTATACAGATTATTCTGATGAAATACTGTCTGATCCACTTCAAGACAAAATCCTTGACTATACTCAAAAACAAGTATTTCCTGCTTCAGAAAAAAACACAAAATCATACGAAATTGAACGCTTATGTTATTTTTTAAATTATCGACAGGATGATGGGAAAACGGACAGAAAATGGATAAAAGCAAAAATCAATGTATATATAAAGGAGACGAAATGATTTTTTTAATATTATCTCTTGGATTATTAATACTGGCGAACCTGTATATATCTTATATTTCCCTTAAAAAAAAGGGCACCCCTACACCTAAAACTGATGAAAAAACAGAGCAAATCTCTCAACAAATCATTACTCTTAAAGAAGAATTGTCTCAGCAAACTGAAATCCTCAATCAGAGAATTAGTATAAACACACAACAGATTAATAAATCATTAGAAATTTTAAATGAAACCCTGACACATTTAAAAAAACAAATTTTTGAATGTAACGCAAAAGATAATTCAAATGATTTTGATAAATTTGAAAAATCAATACAAATACAATTGTCTCAGTTAAAAGAAGGGTTTAAAACAGACACAGGTAAAAATAGTCCTTTATTTGAAAATCAGGTATTTAATCATATCAAATCTTTGAATTCCGAATTAGTCCAGTTAAAAAATCAGTTTATATTTTCTATCTCTGATATCAATAAATCTCTAAACCACTTATCACAATCAATTCCAGATTTGTCTAAAGAGAAAAGTAAGAATTTTCATCATTTAGACGAAATCAAGGGATTGATCAGGAAATTACCTGCTGAAATACTTCAATTCAAAAAAGACTTACCATTACAAGAAAAACCTCAGCTGGAAATAATTAAACCTGAAAAGCCTGTTCAAAGCCCAAATTCAGTTGATGATATGTTACCATTTGTTATTAAAGCAAACCAAAACATTCTGTTTAAAAATGAAGTATCCTGTATTCAACCGGCTATTGATAAACTTAAAAACATAGACAAGATCAAAGCCTTCATCACGCAGCATAACAGCAATGAGGACTTTAGAATTTTTGAAAAAAATCTAAATCAGTATTATGACGATATCGTGCGTATATCAGGTAAAATAGTACCAGGAAAAATTGATGAGTCAGAAATGTCTGTAGAATTAAGCGGATTATTTCTTGATTCAATTAATCGTTTGATCGACAAATTGAATGTTAGTATTTACAGAGGGTTAAAGAATAAGCCTGAACACAAAGAATTATATCTCCATTTACTGAAAATTAACAATAATTACTTAGAATCTTTAGGTATCTATACTTATCAAAATATCCCTGCTAAAATGAATAAACTAAATAATGAGTTGTTAGAATACATTGAGATTTTCCCTAAAAGAACCAATATAGAAAGCAACCATGAAAAAATTGAATCCTTTGATAAATTGCCATATTTGTTTAATCATCTGAATGAAGATAATCAAATTGATTCTCTCATTATCAAAGGTCTGTTTAACATATATAAATTCAAAAAGGATGAATAAATGAATAAAGATCAAATATATCTTGGAATTGATTTTGGCACAAGTAATATTAAGATTGCTACCTGGAATTTTAAAGATTCTTCCTGCAAACCTGTTAAACTGGACAAATCACAGGCATCATCAGATTGCAAGATTAAGAATGTTGTAGCATATAAAAAAGAAATGATGATTTGGGGTTCGTCAGCGCTAGACAATGCCAAAACAGATGAAGCAAATTCCGTGATTAATATAAAAAAAAAGATGGAAAAGCCTCTATGGTCACAATTTATACCTGCTCTTGATATCGAAAAAACAGCTGTAGATGTGATTACTGATATTATGCAAAAGATTAAAGAAGAAGCTGAAAAGCAAAAAGCCAACAATCAGAAAATTCAAGAAGTCGTTGTTACTGTTCCTGTTCATTATTCTGAGATTCAAAAAAATAAAATCAAAAAGGCGATTACTAACGCAGGAATGATCCCCCATGAAATCTTACTGGAACCGGTTGCAGCTTCAATCGCATATTCTTTACACAGTAACGCTGATGAAAGCGGGCAAAAAACGGTTCTATTTGATTTTGGAGGAGGAACAATTGATATTAGTATCTTCGAAATTAACCAGTTTAACAATCATACAGAAATAGAAATTTTAAATTCAATTGGGATCTTGTTCGGAGGAACGGATATCGATGATTTGATTTTTAAAAAACTAGTACTTCCTGAGTGTGAATTCAAAGATGTTTTTCAAGATGAAAAAGATATTGAAGCAATACAGGCAAAAATTCGAATAATCAATATGATAGAAATCGGTAAAGAAGATATTTTTTCCAATGATGACGAAGATGATGCAATCCAACTATATGCTACAAATATTTATTATGACAAAAATATCAGCATGGAAATCCCAAAAAGCAAAATCATTGATTTGTTTAATCAGATTGAACTTGATAAAAAAATCACAGATGCTTTGAAAACATTATTAGTAGAGAAAGAGTTAAAGAAATCTGATGTCTCCTTAGTTAAGTTAGTAGGGGGCTGTTCCAGAATAAAATACATTCAAGACCTGATTAATCATTTTTTTGGCAAAGAAATCATCGATTTTGACGAAGATAAGGTATATAATGCTGTTTCCTTTGGCGCATGTCAATATTTAGTCAATTCACTTGATCAATCCTTAAATCTGAAAGTTAAGAATAGAATTGCATTTAATATCTTTTTTAAGGTTAATCAGAATGATTTTAAAGAAATTGTTGAAAAAAACTCATCGTATGAATTCTTCAGTACTATTAGACAACTTCCCGACTATTCAATTCAAAATAAAGGCATTGAATTGTACCAAAAAAGAAATTCCAGTGACAGTCAGCCAATCTTCATAGGAAAAATCAACTTTGATCCTGTTTCATTTTCAGGGAAGATTTATTATAAAGCAGGGACAGACAGGCATGGCGAAATTGTATGCAAACTTTTTGATGAAAACAACCCAGATGAACCAAAATTGATATTAAAACCATCTGATATTTAAAAGGAGATTATTTATGATTGAAAAAGATAATTTAAAACAATCACTTAAGGAAGTTCTTACTGATTTTTTTACAGATACGCACAAAGAAGTGATCATGGGTGTAAATGCTGATAAGAACAATATAAAAAAAAACTTTATTGATACCCTTAACGATATAAAAAGTACAATTGAAGCAAATGACAAGAAATTAAATAATATTGAAAATATTTCATCTGAGTTACAAATGATTATTAACAACTTAGATTTATCTAATAATTCTTTACAGGAGTCTATTGAGTCCAAACCACTTCCTGGTAATATTAATGATTTAGAAAATTTTGGAAAATCAATTTTCGAACACTTTAAAAAATTGATTGAGACTACTCTGTCAGAAAATGAAGAATTAAAAAAAGATAATGAAAAATTACAAAAGAACTATGATCAATGTGTTATTGATTTTAAAGAGCTGGAAAAAGTAAAAAAAGAAGATGACCTAAAAAACAAAAATTCTAATGACAAATTACTACAAGAACTTACAACTCAAATAACTAACTATAAAAATAAATGTATAGAATTATCAAAAAGTGAAAACGAAAAAAAAACTATGAAAGCAAAGAATGAATCAGATAGTAAGGAGATTGAAGAGTTAAAAGAAACAATCAATATATATCAAAAAAACTATATTAAACATACAGAATACGAAAAGCTACAAAAAGAAAACGAGGACTTAAAAGAGGAAAGGGATCAACTTCAAAAAGACTTAGATTCATATACCAAAACACTAACAGAAAATGGAAATCCTGCCAACAGTAATTGTAATGATAAACAGGAAGATCAACCCTCTGATTATTTACAGAATTTGGAAAAACTAGAAATTGAGAACAATTTGTCAACTAATCATGATTATGAATCCCTAAATGTGAGTGCAGTTGAAGATAGAAAAAATATGGATGTTCAAGTAAATCATTCAGAAGTGAAAGATAATCAATCAGAATCTATTTTGGAGAAAAAAAACATTACTCATAATAATGAAGGGGCAAAACAAGACCCAACACCAGTCAGAAATGTTGGAGCTATTCCAAAATAGGAGGTTTTCGATGAATATTGGAATAGATTTAGGGACAACAAATAGTTCCGCAGCCATAGAGATAAACGGGAAAATTAAATTTTTAAAATTCTCTAAAACTGATTTGCTAAAATCTGTGATTTTTTATGATGGTTCAAATGTTTTTACAGGTCATGAAGCACTCCAAAAAGGAATTCTAAATCCGGAAGCTGTTATAAAATCAGCAAAAACTCACATGGGGAAGTATCAACACAAGTGGAAAATTTACAACAAAGAATTTTCTCCTACACAGGTAGCCACTGAAATTTTAAAAGAAATTCATCATAAATTGTATTCTTTCTATCATTTGTCTGAAAATGAATCTGTTGAAGCTGTTATTACTGTTCCTGCCTATTTTACTTCTAATCAGATTAGTGAAACAAAACAGGCAGGAGAAAATGCAGGATTTACTGTTAATCATATAATAACAGAACCTGTTGCTGCGGCAATAGCCTATGGGCATTCACTCGAAACAGATGAAACATTGTTTGTCTTTGATTTAGGAGGAGGGACTTTTGATGTCAGCATTTTGATAGCTCAAAATTCTGAAAAATTCTATCAAACGATATCTATAGATGGAAACCATTATCTGGGTGGTGATAATTTTGATCAAAAAATTCTTCAACTTTTGTATGAAATCATCCAATCTAAATATGGTCTCGATTTGAGTTCATTTCAGAATGATTTATTTTCCGATGAAATTGAATTTCTAAAAATGAATAACCTCTTGCTGAATGAGGCGATTAATGCGAAAATTGCCTTATCTGATGTAGAAAAATATGAAATACAAATTTCAAATTTTTACAGAGAGCTGAACTTTGAATATGTCATTACACGAGCAGAATTTGAATACATATGTAAAGGCTTGTTTGATCAGATTAAAGAAATTACCCATCGTTGTTTACAAAACGCAAAAAAGACCCATCATTTAGAAATAAATCAAATTGACAGAGTTATCTTATGTGGAGGATGTTCTAATATGCCAAAAGTACATCAGATCATTCAGGATGTTTTTCAAAAAAAGGCAAATACTGATCATAATTTGTTTAAACTCGTAACAGAAGGCGCAACTCTATATGCTAACAAGAATAACTCTTTGTTAAAGATTGATGATGTTCTTTCTCATTCTTTAGGGTTAAAAATCCATGCAAACAATAAATATGTTTTTCAGAAACTACTAAAAAAAAATTCGGTTTATCCCTGTGAAACGACACAAGTATACACCACTTATGCAGATAATCAACCGACAATTGCCATAGAAATATTTGAAGGGGAAAATGAAGAAGATGCATTTAAAAATGAATACTATGGGAACTTGCTTTTTGATGGAATAGAAATTGCCAAAGCAGGAACTCCTCAGATTGAAATTAGTTTCAAATTTGATGAAAACAGGATACTCACAGTTTCAGCAAAAGATTTAAAAACACAGGTATCGAAGAATGTGATTATAAATAAAAATGACCTTGAATTTAGAAAAGCAGAACTCATAGATATCATGTTTGTTGTCGATACAACTGGCAGTATGGATTCTTACATCAAAGAGATTTTAAAAACGATACGGGAATTTTTAATGATTATCAATGAGAAAAACATAGAGTGCCGTATGGGTATCATATATTTTGGTGATGAAACAATAGGTGAAACGCCCATTTTTCATCCTTTAACCCATGATATTGAAGAATTTATTATATATTTAAACAATTACATCCGATTTCAGGGAGGTGATGAGCCTGAAAGCTCATTTGAAGCAATAGCAAAAGCGATTGAAAAATTGAATGAAAGTAACAGGCAAAAAATTATATTATTAATAACGGATGCTTCAGCCCATGCTAAAGAGATTACGGGTAAAGGGGACCACACGGTTATATCAATCAAAGAAAAAATAAGAGAACATAACACATTACTTTATTGTGTAAGCCCGGACATTCACTATTACAAAGAATTTTCTAAGATTTCCGGAGGGGATTTCTTTAAAATTGAAGAATATAAAAAATTTGTCCATATTTTTAAAAATGTGGCGCATAGAATAAGCGGAATTAAAAAATTAAATCAGGAGGCATAATGACTATTCATATTGGTATTGATCTGGGGACAACAAATACCCTCGTTGCAAGTGAAGTAAAAGGAAAGATGAAGCTTTATAAATTTGGTAATTCTAATATGCTTAAATCTGCCTTATTTTATGATTCTGAAAACGATGAAATCATCGTTGGCGATAAAGCGCTCAAAAAAGGAGCTCTTTCATCATCAAACCTCATCAAATCATCAAAAACTTTCATGGGTGATTTTCAAAAACAATGGCATATTGGAAACCGAATCTTTACTCCAACTGATGTAGCGATGTATATACTGACTGAAGTAAAAAATAAAGTGCTTTCATCTCTGAAAAGTGATGAAGATGAGGATATATCATGTGTGATCACAGTTCCGGCTTATTTTACCTCAAATCAAATTGATGAAACTAAAAAAGCAGGTAAAATGGCTGGTTTAAATATTAAAGCAATCATTTCAGAGCCGGTATCTGCAGCTATCGCCTATAGCCAGACTATAGAAACAGATGAGACCTTGTTTGTACTTGACCTGGGCGGTGGAACCTTCGATGTCAGTATTTTAAAAGCTACAAACTCTACTAAAATGTTTGATACTCTGGCTGTTGACGGAGATCATCGTTTAGGAGGAGATGATTTTGATGAAATGCTCTTTCAGCATTTTTTATCTCTGGTTCAAAAAGATACAGGTTTAGATTTTTCAAGTTTCCAGAGGTCAGGTTTAGATGATTATGAAGACTATTTGCTGATTTGCTTAAATTTGAAAAAAGAAGCTGAAAATGTAAAGATCGCATTAAGTGAAGAACTCTCTTATGAAGCTTCTATCAGCAATTTATTTTATACTCATGGAAAAGATTATCATTTCAACCATATAATCCACCGCAATGATTTTAACAATGTGTGTAAACCCTTACTGGATAAAATCAGAAAGATTACACAAAAATGTCTTAATGAATCAGGATTAAAAGTTTCAGATATAAACCGTATTGTATTGGTCGGTGGCAGTTCATATATTCCGGCAGTTGCAGAAATTGCAGAAGAGATTTTTCATAAAAAACCATATTCAGATGAAGATTTGTCTTCTCTGGTGGTTGCAGGCGCAACCCTTTATGCCTCTCCAAAAGGAATTCAAACCTCAATCAATGACATTATATCCCATTCTCTGGGAATAGAAGTGTTCGAAAAGGGAAAAGCTGAACTGGAAAAAATACTCTATAAGAACCAAAAATATCCTTGTGAAGCAAGTAAAACATTCTCTACAGTCTCTGATTATCAGGAAGAAGTGAGTATTAATGTCTGGGAAGGCGAAATAGAAGCGGATGTTAATTTGAATGAATTTTATGGCGGATTTGTTTTAGACGGCATCGAAAAAGCAAAAGCAGGAATTCCTGAAATTTCAGTAACATTTAGTTTCGATTCTGACAGAATACTCACAGTCACAGCAAAAGATTTAAAAACACAGGTATCTAAAACTGTTCAGGTACAAAAAGGACAAAGACTTGAAAGTAATAAATCAAAACCGATTGACTTTGTTGTGATGATCGATACATCAGGCAGTATGAGCGGGAATCCGATTCAACTGGCAAAAAATGCCTGTATTAACCTGGTAAATGATATGATAGATTTAAACTACCATAGGTTAGGATTAATTTCATTTGGCAGTGCGTCTCAGATTATCTCTGATTTGAGTCAGGATAAAGTTCATTTAATCTCTAAAATTCAAACAATAAATACTTCCGGCCAAACCAATATGACTGCTGCTTTTCATCACTCAGCAGATATGTTAAAAAGTTCGACAAACAGTAAAATCTGCATACTGGTAACTGATGGGTATCCAGATTGTTCAAGTGATGTCCTATCTGTATCAAAAAAAGTAAAAGAAAAAGATATTCGTTGCATTACCATCGGTGCAGGCGATATTGATAAAAACTTTTTAATGGAAGTAGCATCGGCTAAGACAGATTTTCACTATGTCAATGATATGTCAGGTCTAAAAAATGTATTTGAAAATGTAATTAACTCACTACAAAGATAACAGGAAAAGAGGTATTTAATGGATTCTACAGAAAAAGATCTAAGAAATCAGACGACAAAGAGAATAAAGGAGTTATGTAATCTCAACCATATAGAAACCGAAATGGATGCGACTAAATCGTCTATGATCAAAGAATTACTACAATTGGATTCAATTATTGGATTCTCTGCAGATAATCATAACATAAACAGCCCTATTGAGAATCATGAGCAGGAAAACATTGATTTTATAGAAACGAAACTCACTTGTTTAAGCAATGCACTTGAAGATTTATCGAACGACCTTATAAAAAGAAATGCCATAAAAAGCGGGTATGATGAAAAGTATCATATTCCCAATGAAATTTTGATTTATCAAGAATTTGACATTAATCTTAAAGATGAATATGAGATAGAAACACCTTTTGATATTGGGAATACACCTGTATTGTTATTGAATAAAGAACAGAAATACAGTGGATTTTTTACGACAGTTAAATATAATTCAAAAACACTTCTCTGTTGTAAAAAAGAAGATATTAAATTCGAAAATTTAGAGTCTTCTTATCAGGCAAGTCTGGTATTCTTTAACAAAAAATTTGAAAAAAACTTCTTGCCGAATGGAAATCTGTTTGATTCTGATTTTGGAGCAGAAAAAATCAATATTGAAATATGTATCAAGAAAGCTGAACAACCCCAAAAAAGATTGTGTATCGATTTTGGAACATCCAATACTTCAGCAGGCACCTACAATGAGAAAACAAAAGAAGTTGAGATTGTAAATTTTTTTAACGAATATGATGTGAATATGAGCCCTATCTTTCCAACGATTGTATATGTTAAAGATTGCTCAGATGTCAATCACATCGAGTATCTGTTCGGATTTAGTGCAAAATTGAAAGAGAGCAAAGAGAATTATTGCTTGTCAGCATCGATTTTTTACGAGATTAAAAGATGGATTAATGACTATGATAAAGAAGAAGAAATCAGAGATGAAAAAGGTAATAAACAAACAATCAAACGCATCAGCATCATTGAAGCCTATTTGAAACATATTTTAAATATTGCAGAACATCAATTTAAATCAAAATTTAACAAACTGCACTTTTCTGCTCCGGTTAAACTTAAAAGGAAATATATCGACTTATTTACAAATATTTTCCCTGAGCATAATATTTCAAAAGAAGAAGCTTGTCTGGATGAAGGGATTGCGATTATTTACAATTTTGTACACAATGAAGTTTCTAACAATATTATCATAGATGAATATCCCAAAAATGAACCTGCTAAAATAATGATTATTGATTCTGGTGGCGGGACGACTGATCTGGCTTCATGTGCCTATAAAATAATCAAAAAAGAAAGAGAAATGCAACTCAATATTGACACCCAATTTGAAGATTGTGATTCAAACTTTGGGGGCAACAATTTAACCTATAGAATCCTCCAATACATTAAGATTAAGCTTGCAAATCACTATTGCCCTGAATCTGTAAGGACAGAGCTCTCAGATCTCCTTCAGGATAAAAACAAAATCCTGGAATATATTGATAATACAGAAAATCAATATGATAGCAATAAGATTTATCAAGGGCTTAAAAATGTTTATGCCGATTTTGAATCAGAATATGAAAAAGCAGGTAAAATTATTCCGACTGTTTATATCGATAATCCAGATTTTAAATCGAAAAACGAAGTCCGGAAACTAAAAACCAATTACTATCTTTTATGGAACCTGGCTGAGATTATCAAAAAAGAATTCTTTCAGAATAACGACTTCCTCTTAATTGGTTTTAACGAAGAAGATAAAAAAAATAGTAAGATCAAATTGCCAAAATTCAGTTCACTTAAATTAAACTATCAAAAGGATAATCAATTTTATGAGAATAATGATTTACCGGATATCAGCATTAGTATTAAAGATATCACCACTTTAATCTATGGAGATATTTATTACATTCTGTGGAAACTTCTGGGAGTCAAAAATGAACAGGACTTAATCAAATATCAATACTTTATTTTATCAGGACAGACATGTAATATCACTTTGTTTGATGAATTGTTTAAAGAATTTGTACCCGGACGAAAACTCAGATCAAAAACAATCAAATCAGCAAAGGAAGCACCACAAAATGATCCTGTTTCGTTAAAACTACTTTGTCTGAAAGGTTGTATCAAATTTTGTATGGATAAAGAAAATGCCGAAATCGTCAGTAATATTAATGTTCAAAAAACTGATTTAAAGTATCAAGTGTGCTGCACTCGTGTTAATGAACAAAAAACTTTACTAAGTAATAAAATTCTTTCTCTTGACCACTTTGACCCTGATCAACATGATGTAATCAACCTAAAAATCCTTGATGAAAACAGACAAATAGTGAATGAATTGGAATACAATTTTTCAAGAGGATATGATTTATCGGGAAAGGAAACAACTCTAGAAGATCTAATTAAGCAGTTTAAAATCTATGAATCTTCAGAACATAAATTGAATAATTTAAAAACAGAACTTAACAATATTAACGAAGATAGAAGAATAATTTGTCTGATGGAAAATTATGTAAATTATGGATTTGAACTTTTTGAAATCATACAAACTGAAAATAACTTTTATATAATAAATCAAAAGTTTTATAACTTTGAAAAAGATCTTTCAGAAATCACTTTTTTTAATGGGAAAAGGTAATTATCTATGTTAAAGAATTGTCAGATGTCCTTTAAATCAGGCGAAATCCTTACCAAAGAGATGCTTGACGGACTACATTTCTACTCTTACGATTTTGCCAGCCTGCTATACTCAGATTATTCTGATGGCATCATCTCAGGCTTACAGATACAAACCTTGAATAATCAATATTTGATCAACAAAGGAGTTTTAAAGTATAAGGGTCTAATCTATCTTCTAAAAGAGAGCGTTGATATTTCTTCATTGTTTAATGATTTAAATGAGGGAAAATTCTATTTTATTAATGGAATTCCTCGTGAAGAAAAACTAAACAATGTGGAGTATCATTATCTTGATTTTACTGTTTGTGACAAAGAGAATGGCTTTCATTTTGCAAAATTTTTGTACCGAAAAAACACAAGAATTAGATCGGATTATCAGGAATTGCAGCATTTTATGAATAATGATTACTTTGATATTCAGAATCAACACTATGCATTTCATTATGAACCTGCTTATCATCCAATGATTATAAAACATTTCGTACAAAAAATTATGTCAATACAATCAGAAAATCCGCCAGTTTTCTGGGTAATCGCAGGAAAAGCATTCAATAATGAGATTGTTTCGATGGAGTTACTTAAAGAATATTTTAAATTTTATCAGATAACGGATCATATTGTCTTTACTGATTTGATAAAAACATTAAACAAATGTATCAATCACATCAATAATGATTCAAAAGCCAAAGATATGCCACTAAAAGAAAATCAAGAGAAAATCGTAGATACTCCCAAAAAATGGGATTTAAAAGAGGTATAAAAATAATTATTTCAGAGTGCTTTATATCGTTTTTATTCAAAACATATAGAGCACTCTACATACATTGAAAGGGATTTAAAATGAATGAAAGTTCAAGTGACTTAATTCACTTAAAAAAACATATCCAGATGATTTTGGAGGAAGAAGAAATGCTGACATGGCTCAAGAATTTGCTGGGACTGCCTGAATGCCAGAATTGCAAAAAGTTAAAATCTCAACTACTGGAGTCAAAAAGAATTATTGACAATGAATATGAAACAAAGATTCATGAGTTAAACCAAATGCTTTCAGAGAAAATTTCAGAGATTCAACAATATCAAAAATACTATGAAAGTGAAGTCATTCCAAAGATAAAGGGATTAGAAAATCTGATCTCTCAAAAAGAACATGAAATTACCAGATATAAAAAAGATTCTCTTGAATTAAGAGATAAACTCAACAATAAAAAAGCGGAGTTTCAGACTCAAATTGCAGAGAAAGATGATCTGATTATGAAATACAAACATGAAATTTCAATATTAAAACACGATTATATTCATTTAAAACAGACTCTTGATCAAAGTATATCAGACTTTAAGCATCAAATAAACGAAAAGGAGCATTTGATTGAAAGATCACAACAGGAAATTACCTTTTTATCTCAAAGATTTTCTAAGGAACAAGAGTTATTTAATCAGTATAACAGTCTCAGTTTTGAGACAAAAGAGTCTTTAAATGGTATTTTTAAAGGCAATACGCTTGAAGAGTTTGTTTATTGCGGTGTACAGGAAGAAAGTATTTTATCCTTATGGGAATATACAAAAAAAATGGCTTTGGAAGGCAAAGATATCTATGTGCTTAAAAAAATAGTTTATCATTTCCTGCAAGCATATAATGTTAACTACAATCAAGCCTTATATGTTTTACTGGATGATGCTGTTGGAACAGAATTTGATAATGAAAAACATATCAGGGTAAGTATGGGTAATGTATCCGGATTAATAACGACTGAATATCTAAAAGGATATAAAAACAGTAACACTAACAGGATTATAAAAAAATCAGTAGTTAAGATATAATTAGAGGCATATTAGAATAGTGAGGTCTTATGCAAAATAAAGTGCTTGATCAGATTTGTTTAGATGATCAGATTATCGAAAAAATGGTAAACAATGATCTGAATCAAAAAGTGGATACATTGTTTGGCAATTTTTCAAAGAGTGTTCCTGATTCAGTAGAATTGGCTAAGTTTGAAGGCAGATATTTTTATCTGAAAAACAAGGATGTTTATCTTGATTTAAAAACAGGTTATCTCTTCCCGAACTTAAAGTCTTTTTTTTCAAAGCAGAATCCCGGTCTTGATTTTTGTAATTTTAAAGGGTCTGCCATAACGGAAGTAGAATTAAATGAAATCTTCAATGGGTGTAAAGACTTACAATCGCAGTGTGAAGGAGAAATTATTTATGTCAATGTTTCAAATTTTTCAGAGGTAAAAGATGGTTCTTCCTGGGATAAAGCTCTCAATGATTTTAATAAAGCGGTTAATCTATCCAGAAAAGGGGATCAGATTTGGGTTGCCAAAGGCGAATATATCGGAGAATTCTCTTTGAAAAGAGATGTAGAAGTATATGGCGGATTTTCCGGGACTGAAACTGAACTCTGGCAAAGAGATATTCAAAAGAATAAAACACTTTTCAAAGGGAATTCCAGTAATGTTTTTTACAATAAAAACAAAGGGAAAGAAATCATACTTGATGGGGTTTACATCAGTAACCCTAACGGCAGAGGTATTTTAAATGAGACTTCATCATTCCTGATCAGAAATTGTGTATTCATTGATAATAAAAAAGAAAATGAGTGGGGTACAGCACTATACAACAATCAATCAAATATGATTATTCAAAATTGTCAGTTCATTAATAATGTATCCTATTGTGGAGCTGTTTATGCTAAAGACTGTAATCCTGTTTTTATCAATTGCCAGTTTATTGCAAATCGTTCTGTGCGTTCAGATGCTTGTGGTGGCGGAGCCATTTTTATTGATAATACCTGTAATTTATCGTTAATCTCCTGTCTCTTTAAAGACAATTATGCCCGATACGTTGGAGGTGCAATCAATAACTTCAGAAATCAAAAACACCTTATGTATAATTGTCAGTTTAAAAATAATAAATCAGAGGCAAACAGCAATACGAATGATATTTTCAATGATAACTTTGAAAAAAAAGAGTTGAAAAGCCTTCCAAGATATATAAAAAAATCATTAGAAATTCCTTTTATCTCTGTGGTAAAATTAACAGAACAAGAGACTGGAAAATTATCTATTTTGCAAGCAGCCATCAGGACTTTATTGTTTTCAATGAATGGATTAAAGCCTGAAAGTGAAAAAGACCGACTCAAAATCATTGATTATATTATTGAAAAAGATAAAGGATTCTCTTTCAATACGAAACAAATTAAAACAGATATTACTGAAAACAATTTAAAAATCAGCCTAAATCAATTGATTTTGAATAAAGAAACACAACTTAAACTCTTTCATTCCGGACAAAAATCCATTAGTGAAGATAAACAATTAGTGTTTGATCTCTTTTTAAACTGTGACAAAAAGCGAGCAGATATCGACCCTTATGATGAAAAACTACTCACGGAGATTAACCGGGGTCACTGGGACTTATGGGATAATCATGAAAAATCCGGTAATAAAGTTAAACTTATGACTCCCATCGTTGCCAGAGATCCACATGCTGATATTCGTCACAATGGCGTAATTGGCATTGATTTTGGCACAAAAAGTACTGTGGTAGTTTATCAAAAAGAAAGTTTGCATACACTTCCTATGCGGGTTGGCTTAGGGCATTTCTCAAAAAAAATCGAAGAAAAACACTACGAAAATCCAACAGTCATAGAATTTATAAATATTGAGAAATTTTTTAATGCCTACCGTGCTGAAAAAGGGAGACCTGACACATGCTGGGAAGATGTCACAATTTCTCATACTGCCTTTAACAGTATGCTGGAAAATACAAGTGAACATTTCTATTCTGTATTCAGCGATTTAAAAAAGTGGGCTGGCAGTAAAAATCTCAATTACCGTTTGAAAGATAAAAGCTCTCACCTGTTTGATTTGCCTGGGTTCCATGAGATTAATCCTGAAAACAACATAAATCCTATTGAATTATATGCTTATTATTTAGGCATATATATCAACAATATGTATAATGGGATCTATCTGAGATACAGATTATCTTTTCCGGTTACTTATGAAAAAAGTACCAGAGAAAAGATCTTGGAAAGCTTTACCTTAGGTCTTAAAAAATCAATCCCGACATCTCTCATTCAAGATCAGGAATGTATGAAAGACTTCCAAATTACTTACGGCAGCAGTGAGCCGGCAGCTTATGCCATTACCGCTTTGCAACAATACGGATTTGAACCGGAAAATGACGAAAAAATCTGTTATGCCATATTTGACTTTGGAGGAGGTACGACTGATTTTGATTTTGGCATCTGGAAGACAGCGAGTGAAGAAGACAGTATGCGTTATGATTATGTAATTGAGCATTTTGGTAGTGGTGGCGATCGTTATCTCGGAGGCGAGAATCTGCTTGAGCTTTTAGCATTCCATGTGTTCAAAGCCAATCAGGATTTGTTAAGAGAACATTCTGTTTCTTTCATTCTGCCTGAAGAATGCCATGACTTCCCTGGTTCTGAATCTCTTTTAAAAACTTCTCAGGAAGCAAAACTCAATACCAGAAGATTAATGGAAAAACTCAGGTCCTTTTGGGAAAGACCTGAAGGATATGAAAAAGAGTATGAAAAAGGCACATTGAAAGTTAATTTAATGAATAACAACGGGGATGAGAAACTGAACTTTGAGCTTATCTTTGATCAAGCCTTAATTGAAACGAAACTCAACAATCGCATAAAAATTGGAATAGATAATTTTATTGAGTGCCTCAAAATGACTATCGAAAAATCTTCTGATTTTAAAAATGAAAAGATAAACATATTCCTTGCCGGTAACTCAAGTAAATCAAATCTGTTAAATAGTTTACTCAACGAGAGTTTAGACCAGCTAAGTAACATCATACTTAATAATCAGAAAACTACAGACAAACTATTTGAAGTATTCCCACCCTTAGGGACAGCTCAGGCAGATGAAATTCTAAAAAACAAAGGCATTACCAGTAATGAAGAAATCAAGATTACTTGTAAAACAGGAGTCGCTTTTGGATTATTATCCAATAAAGTCAAAGAAATCAATCATAATATCAATCATGAAAAAGAAGTAAAACTGAAATACTATATTGGCAATAACAAAAAGAATAAATTTAAAACCATTATTGACCGAACAACAGACTATAATGCCTGGTATAAATACATTGATGCCCGAGAATCAAGTTTTGATCTGTTCTATACTGACTTGCCAATCGCAAATAAAAATGATTTACCGATCAATCAGGCTAAACGAAAAATCATAAACCTCCATGATACTGATCAGGAATCATTTGTTTATCTCAAAGCCATTAAACCAACTGTACTGCAATATATTATTGCAACAGAAGAAGAAATATCACACAATAAGTTTAAGAATAAAACCATATCCATTGAACTGGATTAAATGATCTTAATCAAAGAATAAAGAGGATAATATGACAAATAAAATGGTAAATCACCTCTATATTACCGAACAAACCGTCAATCAAATAGTGGATGATTATCTGATCAAAAAGACAGATGAGCTGTTTTCAGATTTGAATAAAATCGTTCCTGAATTGCCTGCTTTTATGGAGTTTAATGATAGGTATTATTATCTCAAAGACAAAGACATCTTTTTTGACTTTGAGACAGGCTATATCTTTCCTAATCTGAAGAACTTCTTTACCAAAGAAAACCCGGGGATGGACTTCTGCAATTTCAAAGGGCAGGCAATGCCAGAGCAGGAAATCAATGACATCCTAAACAGATGTTCTGACTTCCCGCTGAAATGCAAGGGAAAAATCATTTATGTCAATGGGAGCAATACAAGCAAAGACAAGAAGGGGACTTCCTGGGAACATGCATTCACAGATTTTAACGATGCCATCAACAAAGCCAATCCCGGAGATCAGATTTGGGTGGCTCAAGGGGAATATGTCGGGGCATTTTCCCTGAAAGACGGCGTAGAAGTCTATGGTGGATTTATGGGTAAGGAAACGGAAGGCTGGCAGAGAAATATCAAAAGATTTCAGACTGTTTTTAAAGGGAATAGTGATAATGTATTCATTAATAAAAACCTTGGTTCTGCTACTCTTCTGGATGGTGTAACGATTACAAACCCCAATGGCAGAGGAATGCATAATGAAAATGCCTCATTTATGGTCAGGAATTGCAGTTTTAAGGAAAATATATTTAAAGCTAGCGGAGCTGGATTATTAATACACTCATCAGATATAAGATTGTTCAACTGTAC
This sequence comes from uncultured Candidatus Cloacimonadota bacterium, assembly GCA_964573665.1. GTDB lineage: Bacteria > Cloacimonadota > Cloacimonadia > Cloacimonadales > WRIO01 > JAGOCT01. The sequence goes on from CAZNKI010000007.1 coordinate 29,716, forward strand.
TTTTGCTAATAATACAACAGAGAATGATGGAGGAGCATTATGTATAAGTAATTCAACAGCACTCATTCTTTCATGTTCATTTGTTAATAATAAATCAAATTATGGTTCAGGCGTGTATGGAGGCGGAGCTGTATTTATTGACAGTGAAACAAATCTATCTTTAATCTCAAGTCAATTCAAGCAAAATACTTCCAAAAGATACGGTGGAGCCATAAATAATTATCATAATCAAAAACACCTGATGTGTAACTGTACTTTTGAGAATAACAAGTCGGAAGAAAACAGTAGTTATAATGATATCTATAACGATAACTTCGACCGCAAAGAACTCAAAGACCTGCCCCAAAACATAAAAGATCTGATGAATACGAAGAAAATTCCGTGTATTAAGATTAACAAAAAAGAAATCATCAGGGTTAATCATTTAAAAGTTCTGCTTGAGAACAGACTCTTTTCACTGAAAGAGCTTGTCTTTGAGAGTGAAAATGATCGGATGAAGTTTTTTGATTATCTCGAAGAAAGTGAAGGCTCGATTTTCATCGACTCAGAGAAACTGAAAGCTAATATCATAGGAAACAAAGTAAAATTCAGAGTCAATGGGCTGACCCTGGATAAAGAAGAACTGGTCAAACAGATTCAAGCCGGTAAAAGTGCAGTGAAGTTTGACAAAGAGCTGATTTATGACATACTCTTAAACTGCGATAAAAGACGGGCAGATCTGGATTCCTATGACCAGAAAATCGTTGATGATGTCAACTCTGGGCATTGGGATTTATGGGAAACTGATGCAATCGGCAAATTCAAGATAGAGCTTGATCAAAGGCTGTCTGCCCGAAATCCAAAGGCAGATGTGCGTAAAAAAGGTTTTATTGCCATTGATTTTGGAACAAAGAGCACTGTCGTTGTCTTTCAAAAAGAAGGTGAACATACCATGCCGATGAGAATTGGTGAAGGTCATCTCAGTAAAGAAATTGATACCCGTCATTATGAAAACCCAACAGTGATTGAATTCATTGATATTGCCAACTTTAATAAAGCCTATCAAGCTAAAAAAGGCAGACCGGAAACCCTCTGGAATGATGTTACCGTTTCATATACTGCTTTTAACAGTCTGATGTCCAATACCAGTGATCATTATTACACGGTTTTAAGCGATCTTAAACAATGGGCAGGCGACAGTAACCGAAAACTCCTCATCAAAGATAAGAAAAATAAAGAGGCTCAGCCGATTGATCTGCCTACTTTCTTAAATCTCAGTGATGACGATATCAATCCGATAGAGATCTATGCCTACTATATCGGGTTGTATATTAACAATATGACCAATGGCATCTACCATAAGTATCTCTTATCCTTCCCGCCCAGCTATAAAAAAGAAGTGAGAGAAAAACTCATAGAAAGCTATACCAAAGGCTTTCAGAAATCTCTGCCTGAAACACTCCTGAATGACCAGGAATTTATGAAAGAGTTTAAAGTCATGGAAGGTGCCAGCGAACCGGCAGCTTATGCGGTGTGTGCCTTACAACAATATGCATTTGAACCGACAGGAGATGAAAAAATCTTCTATGCGATCTTTGATTTTGGTGGTGGAACTACTGATTTTGACTTTGGAATCTGGCAGGAAAGCAGTCCGCAGGAAACTGATATTTATGACTATGTCATCGAGCATTTCTTCTCCAAAGGGATTGATCATCTGGGAGGGGAAAACCTGTTGGAAATCCTCGCCTTTGAGGTCTTTAAAATGAATCAGGATAACCTAAGAGAAGAAAAAATATCCTTTATCCTACCAAAAACACGCAAAGAATTCTTAGGCTGTGAAACCCTGCTGAAAAAGACTCAGGAAGCAAAACTGAATACCAAACAATTGATGGAAAAACTCAGACCTTTCTGGGAAAAATCAGAAGCAGGACTTGAAAACAATGAGTCAGAAGCGAAGGAAAAAGATAACCAAAAAGAAGATGCCACTGATAAAGGGATCATCAAAGTAGATCTGGTGGATAATAACGGAAGTCCAAGACAGAGTTACGAGCTGAAAGTCGATAAGGATATGATTGATAAAATCATTTTCAAGGAAATCAATGAAGGGATAGAGAACTTCTTTGAAGCATTGAGACTGGCGTTTGAAAAACCCGGTCTGGAAAAGATTGAAAAAATCAATATCTTCCTTGCCGGTAACTCCAGTAAATCTCTGGTTGTAAAAAAGATTTTCAATCAAAAAATTGCAGAACTTACCGAAGCAATCAATCAAAACACCAAGACCGATACTCAGCGTTTTGAACTCTTTCCTCCATTGGGAACGCCTGAAGCAAAAGCAATTCAAATCGAACGGGGCTTTGATGTGGAAAGTCAGGAAATTCAACCCAATGGTAAAACCGGCGTGGCATTTGGTTTGATTGAAAGCCGTAAAGGCGGACGAATCAAGGTTATTAACAGAAACCTTGATGAGAATAATCAGACAGCATTTAAATTCTACCTGGGCATCAATAAAAAGAAAAAATTCAAAGTCCTGATTGATAAAGAGATTAAATACAATCAATGGTATAAATTTATACATGCAGTCAATAATGATTTTGAAATCTACTATTCCATGTTACCAACTGCTACGACGGGTAATCTGGGTATTCAGGATGCTCAAAGACAATGTGCTACAATTGAAACAACAGATGAAAACGGATTTATTTGGATCAGAGCGGTATCTCCCTCTCTGATACAATATACCGTAGCAAAAGATAAAGAAATTAATAAAAGCATAAAAGAAAATCAGATTTATACGCTGGAATTAAATGACTGAAGTCAAACATAATAAACATACTATCATTCTGATTCACGGTTTTCACAGTGATTCCTCGGCAATGGGAAGTATCTTTAGATTTCTGAAAAAGGATTTCAACCCGATATTGGCAGAAGTCCCGCTCTCGTTTCAGGATCCTGTGATCATCGTGGATCAAATCAAAAAACAAATCAAGGAGTTGGTCAAAGCAGGTAATGATACGCTTAGCTTTGTCGGACATAGTACCGGAGGCATAATTATCAGGATGCTGATGAATGATCCGGATATCGCCTGTCATACACGGCATTGTATTTTTATCGGCGTACCCAATAAAGGGACTGTACTCGCTGAACTTCATGGGAAACTACCAGAACTCATCAGAGATATTCATCTGCCGGTTAAATATCTCACTCCCAAGGCTATCAGGGAATTAAATCTCATCAAACCTGCTCATGTCTCTTATGCTGGTATTGCAGGCAACAAAGGGATGGAACTCACCAAGAGCCTATTTGATACAGCAAATGATGGGGTAGTGGCTTTGGATTCTGTGTATATGGATGATATGATTGATTTTGTTCAGTTGCCATACAATCATTTTGAATTAACTGAACACCTTATTGTCTGTAAATTAGTAAGGAATTTTATCCTTAAACAAGAATTTTTTAATGAACTGAAAGGAAACAAAATGACTTTAGCCGAAAAATTTGAATATATTATCAGTGAAGGGCACATTGATGATCTTTGTCGATACTCAGTAATAAACATTCCTACCGCCACAGCCGGCGGTAAAGTCTGGTGGAATTTACTGGCTCAAAAAAACGGATGGAAACTCCAACAGAACAAACTGACTAAACATATACGAATCCTTAATCCTGAAGATGTTAGAAAAGCATGGGGACCCGAAAATATCATTTTAGATGCTATCGAAAAAACCTTTTCAAAAATCAGGATAGATGAGATCTGCAAAAAAGCTTGAACCATACAATAATAAAATTCTTTCTTAAAATAATTACATTTTTTTCCACACTCACGACATAGTTTGTCAAAACAGGATGTTATAATACCTCTGATTAAAATAAATATTGGAGGATATTATGTCAGTAGAAGAAAAAAAAGTTGATTACCCACATCACATTGTTGAAGTTGCAGAGAGCTGTATCAATTCATTTACCGAATTGCTCAACAAACAAAAGAAGGATCGTGAACTCGAAAGAGAAAAGGAAGAAAAAGAGAAAGAAAACATTCGTTATTTTACTCCCTTTGCCAGTGAAAATGAAAGATTAAAACCATACTTTCAATGCTTTCGTGAAATTGAAAACAGAGATTTCGAAGAATCTTTTATTAACAAAGTTCATGAATCTCTTAAACTGATTTCAGAAACAAGCTTAAGCAATCAATTTTCAATCATCAAACGCTATCAACTGAATAATGAGTTGCACCCTGTAAAAGAAAAATTTATCCAAAAACTCAGTCGATCAGGCATTCCTTCAGGAACAACCTCTTACAAGTGTCGTGATTTTGAGGATGATGACAGTAATGTTGTTGAAGAATATGTTGATGAACTCAATGAGTATTTCGACGACCAGATGGAAATGATGAAAGATGAACTTGAAAGTATTTACACTCAATTTATGGGTGATTATCTTCAGGCATCCAATTTTCAAAATGAGAAAGCGCTTGAAATTGCTGAGGCATTAGCGCTTAAACTCAGTAACATTTGGGGAGATCATCTCTTTGTTGCAAAAGAAATAGATTATGAACCAAATATGAAGCGCGTGATGGATATTTATGGAATATCTGCAATGCTGTTGCCTGATACCGAATTTAATGAATATGATAATTTTTTCAATCACTGGTTCTCAAAAACATTCCTGCCTGAAAATCAGATTAGAGAGTTTTGCAACAGTGCCAGATCTTCGGTTAAAGAAGTGGTTGAGATTAGCAGAGACAGGCTTATTCATGAGATTCACAAGTGCCTTTTCCCTTTAGAAGTATATTTGCTTGAATTTACACAGATTATTGCAGATCAATGTCGTGAAACTGATAAGTAGCAATAAATTTAGTCACATCAGTACGGAGCCACCTCGGCTCGAGGTGAAAATAATATGGAGCCACCTCGGCTCGAGGTGATAATAAAACATATCCACTTTTACTCGAACTGTAAAAATATGGAGGCACCTTGGCTCGAGGTGAAAACAAAAAATAAGCGCTTTGAATTTGAGAAAATAAAAGTGACTTCATAACTCTTGAGTCCTTAATTAATTGTCATTTACAGCTCGAGCCAAGCTAACTCCATGAAAAATATAAAGGAGAAAAAAATGTTAAACAAAAGAATTTTCAGAGTCCCTGATGGACAACCCAAAGTCGATATCAAAGAAATTTATGATATTGTTAAGAATCCAGGAAAACACATCCAAAAAACTAAAAGTATTCTGAAAATACCAGAAAGCTCAAAGATCAAAAGAGGTGATATCATTGGAATATCAATCAATAATCATCTAAATCTTGGAATTTACTTGAACGATGATCAGGTCATTCATTATCGCTTAGGGGATCATGAAAAAAGTAAGGGAAATATTCTTATCCAATCATCTTTGAATGAGTTTCTCAGAAATCAACAGGATTATTTTGTCTTAGATGTTAATCTCTTACTGGAAGAAGCAAGGAATCCCTATATGTTTAATAAATTTATCTTTAATGACTTATGTATCGGTAAAAGACTTCAAACTCTTAAGGTCTATCCTGTAGAAGATACGATTGAAAGAGTGAAATCAAAAATAGGGATTGACATTTCAACATTACAAACTGAAAATTGTGAACATATAGCATTTTGGGCTAAAACTGGCGGTAACCATAGTGTGGAATATTTTAGTATCGCCTATAGGATCTATCATAAAATTTAAATTAAACAAAGGAGAATATTATGTCATTTAAAACAGAAGCAATCGAAACTGAATTGGAAGAATTAAAAATACAGCTTAATGACATTGTAATGAAATTGAATAGCTTATATGCTGATTTTGAAGCATTGAGAGAAGATGATGGCGATATAGACGATGATGAAATAGAAGATAAAATACAAAAAATTGAAGATGCCCTTGAAGTGATTACTGATGAACAGACCATTGTGCTTCTGCAAAAACAACTTGATGAACTGAGAGAATCACAAACTCAATTTTCTGAAGAATTGGGCAAACATGAGGATTTAGAAAACCTTTTTGACGAAATTAAAGACATAATTAACGATCTAGATTTTTAAAACTCATGTTAAAAGTATTTTATCCAGAATCAAGACAGAAAGATATTAAAGATCTCTTGCAAAATGCTGAGGAACGATTTACAATCGCTACACATCGTACAATTACTGAACTTCGAGAGGCAAATCGGCAAAATGACCATAAGTTCCGCTCTTTACCTGCATACAATCTATGGATTTCAGATATCGGAGGTAGAAGAGGTGGAAGACTGCTTTACTTCAAAAAGAATAATCAACTCATTATTTGGGGGATTAGTCCCGATCATAGTATTGAAGAGGAAGCCATAAGGTATTTTCAAAATATTGATCGAGAGACTCAGATAATCAATGGCACATTGATTGATGTGACCGCTGATTACTTGCTCCCAGAAGAGATTGAAGAGATTAAAAATAAAACGAAACTCTTTGCGGGTAACCTAAGTGATGAATTCTTAAAAGAAAAGCTTATGCTCACAGATTATCAGATATCTGAGATTCGAAAAACGAACGAGATTACATTATGGGATTTAAATGTCATTGATGATGTTTGCCGATACAAATTGTGGAAATATTATCACTCCATCAGTAATGTAAAATATGCGGTTTTTAATGAAGCACATTTATTTGATTTTATTAAAGGGTCAAAAGAAAAATTGATGATTCATCTTGATGATGAACAGGAGAAAATCGTCGCACTAGCGTTTGATAACTCTCAGTTAATCAAAGGTGAAACCGGCTCAGGAAAAACCACAATTCTCTTATATAAAGCTGTCTTTCATGCCTTAGCACATGAAGATCATGAATGTATCCTTTTTACTTTCAATCTTTCTCTGGCAAATATGATCAAAGAAGCTGTAGAAGAACTTAATGGGAAATATATCAAGAACCTGAGTATTTATGGATTTTATGAATGGATTGAAGATTTGTCGCAAAATTATCATCCAGATCTATCTCTATTTGAAAAAACAAGCAATGTAAATACTTATGACCTTTTTGAATCTTTTTATTCAGATAAAGACTTAAAATCTTTAGGCTTTAAACAAAAACACGAGTGCAACTTTTTTTTGAAAAAAGAAATTGATGAAGTCATACTCGAATATGCTATAGAAAGTGAAAAAGATTATCTGAGAAAACATCGGCATGGAAGAGATAGAATACTTGGCAAAAATCAAAGATCAATTGTTTGGTCGATTTATGAAAAGTATCTGAGTTATCTTGAAAAGAATAAGCTGACTATTTACCCTTTGATGATTAAAAATATGTTGCCGATATGTAAGCGAGCAGACTTTGAATTTAAAATGGATGCTATTTTTGTAGATGAAATTCAGGATTTAACTCCCGTATGCATCCGCATTATTTCTGCATTAAGACGAAAGTCTGATCGATTTTGCATACTCACTGGCGATTATAAGCAATCCATTTATCGTCGTTCTTTTCGCTGGACTGATGTAAAACTTCCCTTTCATGGTGCTAATGTGATGGTGCTGAAAAAGAATTACAGGAATACAGTAGAAATCCTTGACGAAGCATATAAACTCGCTAAGTCTTTTAAACTCAACTGGGAAAAACCGCTAAATAGTGGAAGAAACGGTAAGCCTGTTGAGCGGATAATTTATAAAGCAGAAAACAAAATAAGTATGCTAAAGACTTTGATCAATTACGCTGTTTTTGATCAAAATATTCAATATTCAGATATTGCAATCTTTGGCGTCTCAAGAAAAATCGAAAGTCTTGCTGATCTCTTGGATAAAGAGGGAGTTCCTTCAGTTTACATCAAAAAACAGGATTCTCATTATCAAAAAAATGCAGTGAAAATTTCTACCTTGCATTCAGCCAAAGGTCTTGAATTTAGAATGGTGATCTTAATTGATATTGAGAAAGAATTATTCAACTTTATCTGCCATAATGAAAGGCAAAAAGAGACTATTGCCATCAAGCTACTATATGTAGGGATGACAAGAGCTTATGACTGCTTATTCTTTATGCTGAAAGAGAATCCACAACCACAAACAAAACTCGAGAAATTTTTGTATGGGATAAATGAATAATCTTCGAATTAAAGACCTTTTTTAAGTGGTGAAACTGGCTCCTATCGAGTATTAAACCAATAACAGAATATTATTAAATTAAGTAAAATATTGCTTTATAATTGATATATCAAAAGACCTTCTTTAAAAACAGAAAGAGAGGCATTGTCAATTTTTTGCCATTTTCCATTTAAAAAAGGAACAGAAGCAATGATCACTCCAGGATTAGAATCATCTACACTATCTCTGTTTCGCATAAAGTTATTAAAAAGGGCTTTAACATTTTTGAGATAAGAATTATTGATTTCTTCCATATTATCGAAGTGGGCACATGAAAGTGATTTATTACCTGTTTTGCTTTTAAATATAAATAAGTAATCTTTTGTTGAAAGAATGCAGTTAAAGTCAATTTTCTTATTTATCTCAAGAAGAATATCCTTCAAAATGATAAAACTGTTTTTTGAATTCACTGTTAAGTTCATTTGTTTAAGCCGATGCATTATGTAAGAAAATATTAACTCAGAGTCATTATCTCCTTGAGGGGTATATGAATCATTGGCAAAATCTTTATATAATTGTCTTCGTTCACTAACTGAGAGATCATCATAAATCTCATGCAAGCCACCATTTTGAGCATAGGCAAATTGATTTTGCTGAAATTCAAACATGAATGGATGAGTATCTTTAAGAGTATTCTTTCCATTGGTTTTATATCGGGCATGAATCATTATTGAATTACTTATGATCGGTGATTTTTCGATTAGCTCTTTTGCAAGCATACATTTATTCATTTGATAAATACTCTTTGTAATAATCAATTGATCTTGATTTGAATAAGCCAATCCCCATCCATGAGGATTGCAGTTACTCCTTTTTGAAAATTCTGAAATAATATATTTTGGATTTATGGGCTTTTTGAATGAAATTCCTAATAATTCACACATACTTACTCATCCCCATTTTCTAAGGAACACCAATCACCTGATTTTACTTGTATATCAAAACCTTGTTTAATACTTCTTTTCTTTATATAGTAAATCCAAACACCTGCATAATTATCAATTTGTATTTTTTTTCTGCTGTAAAAGTAAGGGTATGATTCCAGAATATCGAGTCGATCCAATATTATCCTATTGATTTCATAAACTTCAACGAGTACATTCCCATTTCCTTGAATAATATACGGATAAAACTCATTACGATACATCTCCCAACCATTAACAAAATATGTGCCAAGACATACAGTGTTGTTTAACAGATAATGATTGACCTCTCCATTTCTTAATGTCCCATAAACTGCCACATACTCTTTTTTTGAAAATAATTCTTTTAATATTCTCATTATACTTCCTTACTCGTGTATAACTTATTAACTTGAGCACTGATTATTGTCAAGCCTAAAATCATCACTGATTTTTTTTCAGGTTATCGTAAAAAATTCACTTTTCCTACAAAAAAAACTGTCATTTTCTTCACTTTTTAAATAAAAATTTCGAGTGATTGATCACCAAATCTATGGGTCTTTTTAAAAAAAAACAAATATTTTCGTTTCTGTAATATGCTGAAATATAATAAGAAAGTAGTACTTAAAAAATCTCAATAATAACTATTTTGGGGGCTTGGACATGATTTGTCCAAGCCATAATTATAATGACGTTATAAAGTGGAGGTGAATATGAATAATCTAATACTTAATCAAAATTTGATGGATGATTCAAATGATACTCTTTTAGCAGAAAATACCTTATTGTACAAAGGAGATAATACAAATATGAAATTTATTTGTCTTTTCACGGATAATAAGAAATTTTTGATGAACTTATTATCGATTGCACCTTTCTTAAGAGAACAACTCCATTCTATAGATCAATCTCTTATTGATTTTGATTCAGATCAACAAATTCTTATGAAGAAAAATGTGGAATCCTCCTTAAGATTAATCTGTGATTTTGCCTATACCAATGAAAGCTATACTTTCTGTAAATATGATATAGAAAGCAAACTTAAAGATATTAAGGAATTAATTATTTCTCAACTCAGCAAGGAAAAACTGTATTCGCTCATTGCTTCTTATAGAACAGAGATGTTCAATGTGTATAGCAATGATTTAAAGAGGAAGATTGATTTTGTGAGTCATTATTACTATTCTCAAATTGACGTTTTAAAAGAATCTTTAAAGGATAAATTTTTTGAAATTAGTAAAGCAAATGCAAAGAGTGAAAAGATTCTATCTCGATCAACATACGAAACAATTATGATACTTCAAAACGAAATTAATGAGCTGTGGAAAACAAAGATTATTCATATTTGTAAATCAATAAGAGATTATAATGATAACTTAGATTATCTTTCAAATAAAATTGAACAATTATGCAAAAAAGTGAGTATTATTGAATATCCTGATGATCTTAAATCACTTTTATCAAACAAAGTAGATTTAAACAATGATTTCATCCCATACTTCTCAAAATGGGGACAACAAACGATAACTCATATTGTTGATATTTGCATAGAAAAGTTTATCTATATAGAAAGTAAGCGTATACAACCTATTGATTTTTATTTAAACAGCATAGTGTGTCAGTTAAGAGACTTTTTAGCAAAAGAACACAAGTTTCAATGGGAGGTTGAATATAAAAGAACCGAATAACTTCTATGTAATACATTAAACTGAAATAAAGTGATCTTTGACAGAACATAGTGTGATAATGGAATTTGTTGTTGTTTGTGTCAGATAATTAATGCAAGAATTAAAAAGAAAATTATATTTTCTTGACGGTAGTTCTAAAAATGCGCCTAATAAAAATCCGTCAATCGCATGAAAACTCGATTGGGTGCGAACATCCGCATGTTTGAAGCTGATGGTTTGCTTACTTGCTTATCTTTACCATCAGCAAGTTTGCGGTGGAGCCCAAGAGAGTGACGGGAGATAGGATTTTTATTCCAGCGCTTGAATTTCTTTGCTTCGTTTCTTTTTTCAAGAAAAGAAATGAAGGGTTTCTTTTAAAATAGGAGATCTTTGAATTAGAAGAAATAAGGTGATTTTTTTATTCTTGAGTCCTTTATTAATCGGCATTTACGGCTCGAGCCGAGCCGGCTCCATGACTAATTCAAAGCTCTCAATAGATTAATTCCTTTAAAGAAATTTAATTTTCTTGACATTATTACTTCAATATCAAAAAATATGAATTTAGTGAAATATGAGCTTTGAATTGAGATTAATTTCTTTTAAGTAGCTAATTCATCTGTTTCTTAGAATCGATCTAAATTAGCTTCTTGACTTATTCTAAGCTCTCAGTTAAAAGAGTCAGAAATCAGACAGTGGGAATAAAATCATAGACTCTACTTAGCTTTATTTCGAAAATGACAATTATTGCGGTTTTGGAGGTTAATAATGACGAATAACAAGAGGGTAAGATTTCAAGCAATAAACAGACAATTGTGTATTCTTAAAAGACTCTCAGGAGCTTCAAATGGTTTAGCTAAAGGCGAATTAGCTAATGAATTCAATGTTTCAAAAAAAACAATAGAAAGAGATATTTCAAATCTTTCATCTGTATACTACCCCATTTTTGATGATATTGATAAAGAAAGAGGTGGTCAGCTCTTTTATTATATCCATAAGACTGATAATATACCTCAACTAACATTTAATGATAATGAGTATTTTTCTCTTATCTTTACATATAAAATGGCATATCCTTTACGCCCATTTTTAGAACAGTATATCGAGAATGGGATGGTAAAGATTAAATCACAGACTTCAGAAAAATTAATCAATCTGTATAAAAAAATGTGGGATAATATCATACCTGATATTGAATCTGTTTTGAATTTTGATGATCACCTTATGCATAATGTTTGTCAAATTATGAAGTCATTTTATGATTATAGACAAATAAAGATCAAGTATAATAGTTTTATGGCTAAAACAAAAAAAGAGCATATACTGACACCCTTATGTCTCAAAATGTATCAGAATAATATTTATCTTGCAGGATTAATTACAAAAAATAATAAAATTCTCACTTTTGCTCTCAATCGGATTTTGGAAGTTCAGGTTCTTGAAGAACGTCAAATTGAAATTCAATTTGATCCAGAAGAATTTTTCAATGCCTCTTTTGGGGTTTATTCTGGAAACATTTTTAATGTACGTTTATTGTTTTCAAGTGAAGTATCACCCTGGATTTGCGAAAGAGAGTGGCATAAAAAACAGAAAATAAAATCTTTAGCTAATGGCGAAATTATCCTTGAATTACCAGTTTCATCAATGATTGAAATTAAAAAATTTATTCTGTCTTATGGAGATCAAGTGCGTGTCCTGGACCCTCCTGAACTCATTGCAGAGATAACTGAAACAATTAAAAAAATGCAAGGAAGATATGAATAAATCATAGATTTTCGTTGAATTGATGTTTTTTTAAATCAATGTTCTATGCCAATATGAGAGCTTTGAATTAGAAGAAAAAAGGTAATATCTAAGTTATTGATTCATTTATAATCGGCATTTACGGCTCGAGCCGAGCCGGCTCCATGTCTAATTCAAAGCTCTTAATATTATGATAAATCCATCAATTAAAATAATAAAAGTTTAACTTTAGAATAATTAAGCGGATTTCATTCATTTGAATCCATTATTAATCGGCATTTACGGCTCGAGCCGAGCCAGCTCCATGACAAAATCAACACTCTCAGAAAAAAAAATAAAAAAAAATTGCTTTTTCAAAAAAAGTGATTAACTTGTTGTTACAATTCAATTGCTTTTATTCAAAATCAATTTGAATTTCCCCCCTACTACCCTCATATAAATCTAATCAGTTTATCATTTTGCCTGTCATGGGCATTCAAACGTAAGAAAATGTATTTAACAATTTAACCGAAAGGAAGAAATTATGAAAGTATTCGATCTCATTAACAATTCAGGTTTGGTAATGGAGTTTTCAATTGAAAACATTGACTTTATGTTAGATTTAGAGGCGAACAACAATTTTCTTTTAATTAATAATCAAATCGCTTACGATTTTTATAGTTTGTATTTTAAAGTGCATTCTGTTAAGAAAAACAAGATTGAATTACTTTTTTCAAGTTTTAAATCAAAAGACTTTTCAGAAGAAAAATCTGTTGAGATCATCGATCATATTATCATACTTGATTCATGTTTAAAAGAACTGCGCGATTATGAAGAATTGTCATGGAACACTTTTTCTAAGGATTCCATGTTGATTCGATTAAGAGATTTTTATAATCTGTCATTGATCACATTTAGGTTCATTGCGTTTCTTATGGTCAACTCAAAGTGTAAATTTTCTAAAACTGATATTAAACACTATTCTGAATTTTTAGACCTCGATAAAGATATGCTTTATTTCAATTTATATGATAATGCACAGCTTGTTGGGGATGAAATACTTATATTCTCTTCAGAAAAAACAAAGAATCCAAGAATAAAATTGAACCCTGTTTTGCTTAAAGTGCTATATAACGAGGAACTTACATCAATAGATAAACAACGTTATTCAGAATTCTTTTTCGAAGAATTTTTCCGAAATTCCTTTCAAGAAGAGGAATGTATCAATTTTGAAGCAGATTTTTTTGATGAAGAGATTGCTCTGGATTTAGATGAGGAAGGAAATGATGACCCAGAATACATAATTGTTCAGAATGAATTAGAGGAAGAAGAGGAGCTTCCATATTCTGACCCTCTTGAATACATTGGAGATCGATTTAAAATGGTATTGTATGCGGTTTTGTCTAATCATGAATCAGAAAGACTTAGTAACCTCTTTTACAGAAACAATCGATCAAAAATTGAAGATTTAGAAGATGATCAGATCACGGATATGGAATACAAAAGAGTCCTGGAAAAATTTCAAATGAAGTATGAAAGAATTAAAGAAAGGATAGAAAACAGACTCTATTTAACTCTTGATGCTGGCTTGAGCTTACCAAGATTAGAAAAACTTATTATTGAAAATGACTTAGATGAGTTTGAAATTAAAATCATTTGTTATGTATTAGGTTGTCAATTCTGCAAAAGCTTTCAGACATTTAAAATTGTGAACAATAATCCAAGTATTTCTGAGATATTAGATTTATTTTGTGAAAACCTCGAACAAAAGCTTAATAATCGACGTTATTTTTACAAGAAAAGCCATTTAGTCATTGCAAACTTGATACATATCGATGACGACTATGCATTTGAAAGGTCAGAAATAACAATTGATCAGAGATTAGCAGAATATATCATGAATATTGATAATCAATCTGAAGATATTGTCGAAGGGAGCAAATTATATACCCCTACAGTGACCATGGATCAGGTGATTATTTCTGATGAAAAAAAGAGTAAAATACTTGATGCAATCTCAAATTATGAAATCTACACAAAAAAGATTGAAGAAGTAAATATTGAAAGCCAAAATCGAAACCTTGTCGGATCAGGATTGGTGATCCTCTTTTACGGTCCATCCGGCACAGGCAAAACGCTCATGGCTCATGCAATTGCAAATTATATGAAAAAGAAAATTCTTCTTGTCAATATGCCCAGTTGTTATATAAGGGATATGGAAAAAATGGTTAAAATTATCTTTAGAGAAGCAACTGTGAATAATGCTATTATTTTCTTTGATGAGTGTGAAGATTTTTTAAGATCAAGAAATTATGGAAATTCAGATGTAAAAATCATTCTGACTGAGATAGAAAAGTATAATGGGGTAATTCTGATGGCAACAAATATTCCTCAAAGGATTGATGATGCTATGCATCGTCGAATTCTTCTTTCTGTTGACTTTCCCAAACCGCATTTAGAACTTAGAGAAAAAATCTGGCAAAAGCATTTAAAAGATCGTTTTGAATTAGCAGATGATGTCGATCTAAAAAAAATATCCTACGAATTTGAACTCACTGGGGGGCTCATTAAAAACGCGGTCATGACTGCAATTCAAAAAGCTATTTCCAGAGACAAAGAGCATATCGTGATTAATCATGAAGATCTACGTTATGGCGCTAAGTGCCAGATGACAAAGCAACTGAGTTCAAATGAATCAATTTCTGAAATTAATCCAAAATTTGGTCTGGAACATTTAATTTTACCTGAACAACTAAAAAACAGCATCATCGATATTATTAATTTCCATAAAAATAAACAAATCTTATTTTCTGATTGGGGGTTTTTTAATGATGAATCCCAGTTTAGAGCAGGATCGTCTTTGCTTTTTTATGGACCTTCCGGTACTGGAAAAACTTATACGGCTCAAATTATTGCTTATGAATTGGGAATGAAATTAGAGATGATTAAGTTGTCATCACTGGTCTCTTCCTATGTTGGACAGACAGGTAAAAATATTGAAAACTTATTTGGCAACCATTCTACCGAATGTAAAATCTTACTTTTTGATGACGCAGACGCTTTATTTTCTCAAAGAACTAAAGTGAGTGATTCCGTTGATCGATATGCAAATATGGATGTAGATGTCCTACTGACAGAAATTGAGAAGTATCAGGGGATTATTATTCTAACATCAAACTTTATTGACACAATCGATCAGGCGATGTTTAGAAGATTCAATTATATCCTCGAGTTTAAAATGCCTGACCAGAGCATTCAGACTTCTTTATGGAAATCAATACTGCCAGATAAAGTGCCATTAGCAGATGATGTTGATTTTGATGCAATCACCAGAGATTATAATCTTACTGGAGGAGGAATAAAAAATGTTATTTTTCGTGCGTGTGCTCGTGCAATTTTAAGAGATGAACAAGATAGAAAACTCTATCAGCGAGATCTTCTTGATTCAATAAAGATGGATTATCACATCATTAAGAAAAGTTCAATTGGTTTTTAACTCATGAAAGGAGAATATTATGTCAGTATGTCGAGGAACAAGAAAAAGATCGTCATTTTGTGGCTATGTGCTTTACAAATGTACGGCTTGTGGTATGGTTGGTTGTAAACAAGGATCGAAAGATGAATGTTCTAATCAGAATTTTGTGGGTGCTAGATGTATCAAATGTGGCACAATTGGTAAAATGGAAGTATTTAAACCATAATAAGGAGGACGAAATGAAAATGAAGCAAGTAATTGAGGAATTTTTCTGTTACTTCAATAATAATAATTATGTTGAAGTCTATAACGAATTTAGTTTTCAACATGAACTTGGCATTTTTTTGAGAGAAAAATTACCCGATTATAAGATTCAGTTTGAAAGAAATGTATCTTTCTTCAATATTGTCAATACGATTAAAAAAGAAATTGATATTGTCATCTTTAATGCTGATATGTCAGAGAAATTTGCAATTGAGTTAAAATTTCCACTGAATGGACAGTATCCTGAGCAGATGTATTCTTTTATTAAAGATGCTAAATTTATGGAACAGCTAAAGGAAAGTGGTTTTAATCAAACTTTTTGTATTACAATGGTTGAAGATAAAAACTTTTATTCTGGCATAAATAACAATGGGATTTACAGAATATTTAGACACGAAAATATCATTAAAGGAATTGTCTCCAAACCAACAGGAAAAACAAAAGATGAAGAGAAAATCGCAATTCATGGTAATTATCCCTTTTCCTGGAAAAAGTTAGGAAATCATCTGACTTATTACATTCTTTCAATTGAATAAAGCAGTATGCATATCGAGAGCTTTGAATTAGTTATGGAGTTGGCTCGGCTCGAGCCGTAAATGCCAATTTTTTTCCAATACAAAGCTCTCAAATCATGTAAATTCTGAGAGTGATAGCTTTGAATTAGTCATGGAGCCGGCTCGGCTCGAGCTGTATATGCCAATTTTATTCCAATACAAAGCTCTCAAATCATGTAATTTCTGAGAGTGATAGCTTTGAATTAGTCATGGAGCCGACTCGGCTCGAGCCGTATATGCCAATTTTATTCCAATACAAAGCTCTCAAATCATGTAAATTCTGAGAGTGAAAGCTTTGAATTAGTCATGGAGCCGGCTCGGCTCGAGCCGTATATGCCGAATAATAAAGGATTCAATGAATGAAATAATTCACTTTTTCTTCTAATTCAAAGCTCTTAGAGTTATGATATCGAGAAGGATTGGCTGACACCAAGCCTCTCGAATAGATATGTTTTCTCCTGTTTCAGGACTCTCATACTTATGAATTTATGCCCTCTATTTTCTTCGAGGGCATATATTTTTTTAAAGAAAAATCCAGATATTCAAAAAATACATATTCTGTGTTTGTTATTTTAATCCTTTGATTTCTCGTGTTGTATCATTCCTTGCAGATTTGTAAAAAAAGTAATAAAAAAATTGACTTGTTTTAAACATTGTTGTATGAAGAGAAAAAGAAAGGCAAGAATATGTGTTAATGATACTAAACAAAAATTTGAAAAAGAATAAGACATAGATAGAATTTGGGACTTGCCAAATACAAGTTTTTGCTCACACTTGATCGAGATGTCAATGATAAAGAAACAATAGTATCAAGAGCAAAACAAAACTCTATTACAATTGCTGATGCAGACAGGTTGAGTCCAGAAAAAATTGTGGGATATTTGTCAGATTTGTTAAATATTACAAGGAGAAACAATGAATGATTTTTCTAATATTCAATCAAAATTTAATGAGTTCCTGCTAAACAATCAACAAAATGAAGCTTTAGAACTGATCAATAATTATTTTCAAAATCATTCTAAAGATAAAACAGCGCTGATGTTTTGCAAAGATTCATATTCAAAGTTAGGGAAAGCCGAACAAATCATCAATTGCTATAACTTACTAATTAAAGAAGATTTAAGAAATGCTGATTATTATTATGAAAGAGCTTTGATATTTCATGATATAGGGAAATTTGACTCATTTGAAAAATCAATTTTGACAGCTATTAGCTTGGATCCAAAGAAACTCAATTTCTTCTTAAGTTTATCAGCATATTACAAAAGAAGAAGGCAATTTTTTGACATGATGACGATCATGAAGACGGCATACAAGAATATACCAACTGAAGAATGTAAGAAAGAATTAGACCTCGCATTAACTTTGTTAAAAGATGATAGTATTGATAACTCTGCTTACTTTAAAGAAGAAGAAAAAAAGAAAAGAGAAAGTCAATTATTTAGTGATCAGACGATCATTGATATGCTCAATCTTTTTTCTGGCAGAGAAAATGTCTATGCGCGTCAATGGAAAGATGATGAAGGTAAATCTGGATATGTTCCTGTGAGAGAGCCTTTAAACTTCTACGAAATGAAGAATCATCTTCTTGGAAAAAATACTCTGGGTGTTTATCAACTCGATTTAAGTAATCAAGTAAAGTTTATGGCTTTGGATTTGGATGTTGCAAAATTTGCTCAAAAACAATATCTTGAAAACTCAAGATTTAAAGACTTTGTAAATCAAGGTTTTTTCGAGATTTGTAATCAAATTCGTTGTATTATTGATCGTTTTGAAATTCCTGTTTATATTGAGAATAGTGGATTTAAAGGATTCCATTTATGGTTTTTTCTCAAAGAAAAAATTTCTGCAAAAATAGCTTTTTTGTTTTTGAACAAAGTGAAAGCTCAAGTTGATGTCGGAAAATTTCCAATCCAGATTGAATGCTTTCCAAAACAATCAAAACTTAATCCTGATCAGTTAGGAAATCTTATCAAAATTCCTCTGGGGATTCATTTGAAAACAGGCAACAGATGCTGGTTTATTGACGAAAAGCATAAAGCTATTGAAAATTATGAAATTATCTCTAATTTTAAACATTCGAGTCTAAACCAAATCATTGAAGCATTAAATCAATGGAAAAATATTGATGTAGGAGATAAATCAGAGATTGAAAAAACAAAAGTAAATGATAATGAAACAGAAGAAGATTTCAGACTTCCAGTTATCGAAAAAAAAGTCAGCCTTGATTCGCACCCTGAATATCAGTGGATTTTATCAAAATGCTATGTGATCAGACAAATAATTGCCAAGATTGAAACCAACTTTGAAATATCAAATCAGGAACGATTAACACTATCCTATACCTTAGGACATTTATCCAATGGAGCAGAAATTGTTAACCTGCTCCTGAATAAGTGTATCAATATCCCCGAGGAAGCATATTTAAAAAGCAACTTCTCAGGCAATCCTGTCAGCTGTCCAAAAATTCGAGCACGCTTAATGACACTCGCTGATCGTGAAAAATGTAATTGTAGGTTTTCTGACCTGCTCAATTCATATCCCAATCCACTTCTACATCTTCAAGAGTTAAACCATCATAATGTCCCTGTGAATCAAATAGACTCTGTTAAATTGAAACGATTGATTGAAAACTATCTGAACACCAAAAAAGAATTTAACGAATTGAAACGCTCTATTGAATCTCAAGAAAAAATGATTATTGATTACATGGATCATGCAGGAATTAGTGAAGTTGATACGTCATTCGGTAAACTGATAATTGTAAATTCTGATAATAAAAATCAGTTGCGTTTAGAATTGTAGCGTTTTGTTATGAGTATTGTATATATAACTGATCAGGGAACTATTTTATCAAAAAAGAATGAAAGACTTTATTTAAAAAAAGACGATCAAATCATTCGCTGGTTTCATACAAAAGACATTGAACAACTGATTTTAATGGGAAATATTGCATTAAATTCTCAAGTAGTAAGCTATCTGTTAAAAAACAAAATCGATACTGTTTTTATGACATATTTTGGACAGTATAAAGGAAGACTTATCAGCGAAATGGGAAAAAATGTGCAGTTACGTATTGATCAAATCAATGCTTTTCAAAATCCAGATATTCAGATTTACCTTGCTAAAAAATATATTCAGTCAAAAATACTCAATTCTATTAGTCTGCTTAGAAGATATCAATATCGATATGATCATGAAAAGATTGCTGAAGTGATTATCAAACTCAATGCTCATCTTAATAGCAGTATCACCCAATGCAAGACACTGGATGAACTCAGAGGATATGAAGGGATCACGGCCAAAGAATATTTTTCCGTTTTCCCTCTTTTATTAAGAAATCCTGATTTCTCTTTTAATGGCAGATCTCGAAGACCACCATTAGATGAACCCAATGCACTTCTAAGTTTATGCTACACGTTTTTAATGAATCAGGTGCTAAGTAAAGCTTATACTTCAGGTCTTGATCCTTATGTTGGAGTGCTTCATCAAACAGATTATGGCAGAGTATCTTTGGTATTTGATCTTATGGAATCCTTTCGTCCTTTATGTGATTATTTGGTGATTAAAATGATCAATCGGAGAGAAATGAGAAAAGAGCATTTTGTTTACCATAGCATAAGCGATCAGGAAAATCATTACAGCGATAAACAATTTTTACCCGTAAGTTTGAATTCCGATGGAATGAAAAAGATTGTTTTTGCATTTAACTCAATACTCAAAAAAACTTATTTTGATAATAGAAGAAATGGAAATTTTACATTATCCAATATCATTCAGGAAGAGTTGTATCAGTTAATCAGATATATCCAAGAAAAAGTAGACTTTACTGGATTTCAATGGGAAATGGACAAGGAATTTTAAATGAGGAAGTTTTACTTGATTTCATTTGATATTAGTGATGACAAAAACCGAAGAAAAGTTGTAAAACTTTTAGAAGATAATGCCATAAGAGTACAAAAATCTGTTTTTGAAGCATGGTTGAGTGACAAACAATACATTGGTTTGAAATCAAAATGCGATCAGATTATTGATAATCTTACTGATTCCATCAGATACTACAATCTGTGTCAAAATTGTGTGAATAATATTAAAATCAGCGGAAAAGGAATTTATACTGATTCTGAAGAATTAATTGTTATTTAGATAGATGCAATGGTCTTCTAATGAATCATTGAGTGCTTTGAAAAAGTTATGGAGCCGGCTCGGCTCGAGTTGTAAAAACTAAATTGTAGGGGAATGAAAAATATTATTCTAATTTTTAAAAATAGGATAGAATCTTTATTAATATTTTATGCTTTTATTCCTAAGGTTAAAATAAGTAATATAAATGAAATATCCAAATAGAGAGCAAGTAGGGAGCAAGTAGAGCGTGAAGCAAAAACTTTATGTCAAAATATTTTGTTTTTTGATATAAATCCCCTCTTGAAAATACTTGATATAAATAATTTTGAATGACTTTTTCTCCCTAAAAAATACAAAATACATTATGCTTTCTTGTAAGGTAAGCTACCAGCTTGCCAAACTTCTTAATAAATTCCTCGTAAGGTAAGCTCACCGTTTGCTAAACATTGTTGCGTTGTATATATTTGTATGGGCAGACCTGTTTGTCTGCCCTTAAGTCAAATCAATTAACAATCTGAAAGCTTTGAATTAGTCATGGAGCCGGATCGGCTCGAGCCGTAAATACCGAATAATAATGGACTCAATAAAAAAAACAACTGTTTCTGCTAACTTAAAGCTCTCAATCTATAATTCATAATCTACCATTATATAAAGCTTACCAAATATCGTTGTGCCTGCTCATCATCTGTCTTTTCTTAAGATAGTATAAAAAAAGCTTGACTTGTTTTTCATTATTACTTATTAATGATTTTATTGATCTATTGACATAAGAATAGATGTGATTAAATAAAAAAAGTCTAAAAAAAACTGAAAAATTTACAATGATTTGTAAAAATTATCATGTTTTCTCTAAAATATCAATTTTCAGTATCTTAGAGAATCGATGTCAAAAATCATTGTGAATTTTATAAATTATTATATTGGAGGAACTTATGCATACCCTTACTGTTATATCTATATATATCACCTTGAGCAAAACCAATCATTGTAAAAAAATGAAAACTAGCCAGCTTCTACAAAGTGTTTCAGATGGGTGCTGTAAGAATCCGAATGACCCGATTTAGGGGGTTAAGACTATCTTAGTAAGCCTTTCTAGCAAATTCTTCACAAAGATCGTAAGAATCCGAATGACCCGATTTAGGGGGTTAAGACTTGAATAATTCATTCTGTGTGGTCCGCAGACTCTATGTAAGAATCCGAATGACCCGATTTAGGGGGTTAAGACCAAATTGCATGGCCTGGTTGTAATTCAGACCAAACCCGGTAAGAATCCGAATGACCCGATTTAGGGGGTTAAGACGGTGCAACCACCGAAACTCATTTTCAGATTATTTAAAGTAAGAATCCGAATGACCCGATTTAGGGGGTTAAGACATCAGAGTCTAAGCACCACTCGCTGCTAAGGGTTACGTAAGAATCCGAATGACCCGATTTAGGGGGTTAAGACGTCTCTGTTTTCTGTGCGCAGAGCTTCCACGTCTGCAGTAAGAATCCGAATGACCCGATTTAGGGGGTTAAGACTAAACAAAAGAGGAATACTGCCGCAGCAGATTCCTCTGTAAGAATCCGAATGACCCGATTTAGGGGGTTAAGACTGAATAGGATCAGAAGATCGAGTTCATAACCTTCAGTAAGAATCCGAATGACCCGATTTAGGGGGTTAAGACTTCATCGCAGTTTCAACCGCTTCCGAAATCATGCCCCGTAAGAATCCGAATGACCCGATTTAGGGGGTTAAGACGTTAAAGATAGATCAAGAGCTCTAAAGAGCTCTTGTAAGAATCCGAATGACCCGATTTAGGGGGTTAAGACAAGCACCATTCGGTGCTTAATGTTTCTGCGTCATCAGTAAGAATCCGAATGACCCGATTTAGGGGGTTAAGACTTCCGGGTTGGGTAGTACTTTGTTGCTTGCCGGCATTGTAAGAATCCGAATGACCCGATTTAGGGGGTTAAGACTACATGCTAAAGGAAGTTTATTTAATACTTCCTTGTTGTAAGAATCCGAATGACCCGATTTAGGGGGTTAAGACTTACTTTTGCACGCAGAGCTTCTAACTCTGCGTTGTGTAAGAATCCGAATGACCCGATTTAGGGGGTTAAGACTTGTACTCGGCTACCTGCCCTGTTAGCTCAGATACCCGGTAAGAATCCGAATGACCCGATTTAGGGGGTTAAGACTGAAGGCCAGCGTAAAAACCCTTGAGCTCAGAAACCTGGTAAGAATCCGAATGACCCGATTTAGGGGGTTAAGACATGAACAAATCCCCCAATAAGCCATTACTGGCATAGTAAGAATCCGAATGACCCGATTTAGGGGGTTAAGACTTCCGATGCATTTACCGGAGAGAAATCCTTCGTCTCCGTAAGAATCCGAATGACCCGATTTAGGGGGTTAAGACTTTTGGAGGAATGCTTATTTGTATAGGTTATCTATGTCGTAAGAATCCGAATGACCCGATTTAGGGGGTTAAGACTCTAACAGTAACCATACCATCAGACCAGGTGATTGTGTAAGAATCCGAATGACCCGATTTAGGGGGTTAAGACTTAATAAAACCATCATCTAAAAAAGGAGGCTCAAATGTAAGAATCCGAATGACCCGATTTAGGGGGTTAAGACTTAAGGTTAAATAAACAGCACTGGCTCGGGTGGCCAAGTAAGAATCCGAATGACCCGATTTAGGGGGTTAAGACGGCACGCTTACGTTTATCAGTCTCTTACAGCCAAAGTGTTTGTAAGAATCCGAATGACCCGATTTAGGGGGTTAAGACTTCCTCTTTGTGAAAGCCATTACTGGATCAAAAGATCGTAAGAATCCGAATGACCCGATTTAGGGGGTTAAGACTAAAAGAAAGAAAAACGCTAATGTTATCATTCCTACAGTAAGAATCCGAATGACCCGATTTAGGGGGTTAAGACTAACCAAAGCTTTCTGTTGCTTGCCCTTTAAATTTTTGTAAGAATCCGAATGACCCGATTTAGGGGGTTAAGACGCAGCAGATTCCTCTTTGGAAAGTGATCAACTAGAAAGTAAGAATCCGAATGACCCGATTTAGGGGGTTAAGACGCATAAATCTTTGTCCAAGTATCTGGCGCACAAGAAAGTAAGAATCCGAATGACCCGATTTAGGGGGTTAAGACTGTTTGCCGGCATTAAAGCCGGCAATGAACCCTTTTAGGTAAGAATCCGAATGACCCGATTTAGGGGGTTAAGACTGGTGACTTCTGCCCGCAGAGCTTCTAGCTCTGCGTTAGTAAGAATCCGAATGACCCGATTTAGGGGGTTAAGACACAGAAATAAGCTTATCAATTAACTTTATTTCTTTTTGTAAGAATCCGAATGACCCGATTTAGGGGGTTAAGACTATAACTTCTTCACGCAGAGCTACAAGCTCTGCCCGCAGTAAGAATCCGAATGACCCGATTTAGGGGGTTAAGACCGTAGCCAATTCCGCATAAGACATGTTATAGGCATGTAAGAATCCGAATGACCCGATTTAGGGGATTGAGACTTACGCAGAGCTTCTAGCTCTGCGTTGTTGTTTATTCTGTAAGAATCCGAATGACCCGATTTAGGGGGTTAAGACTATGCTCCGACCATGCCAGCTTCGACCAGCGCGTCGTAAGAATCCGAATGACCCGATTTAGGGGGTTAAGACTACTTCCGTCCCGACACAACATTTTCTGGGCGTCCGAGTAAGAATCCGAATGACCCGATTTAGGGGGTTAAGACCCAAGCAGATCACGTATTTCTATAAAAGCACTAATAAGGTAAGAATCCGAATGACCCGATTTAGGGGGTTAAGACCTTGCTTTGTATGCATGCTCAATGGAAAAGCCACTCGTAAGAATCCGAATGACCCGATTTAGGGGGTTAAGACTATCGGTTTCATAATCGAACTCCTCCATTACGGAGATGTAAGAATCCGAATGACCCGATTTAGGGGGTTAAGACTATCGGTTTCATAATCGAACTCCTCCATTACGGAGATGTAAGAATCCGAATGACCCGATTTAGGGGGTTAAGACGTATCTTGTGATGTGACAATAGGAGGAACATCCTCCAGTAAGAATCCGAATGACCCGATTTAGGGGGTTAAGACCTTGATGTCCGTTCTTCTGTAGAATCTCGATACAGTAAGAATCCGAATGACCCGATTTAGGGGGTTAAGACATTAGGGGCATGTTTTCCACCCAGACCCCTAACATTGTAAGAATCCGAATGACCCGATTTAGGGGGTTAAGACAGAAGTATTCATCTATATCGCAGGCATATATTACCTGGTAAGAATCCGAATGACCCGATTTAGGGGGTTAAGACTAAAGAAGACCCGATCGGGGAAGGTCTTCTTTATATAGTAAGAATCCGAATGACCCGATTTAGGGGGTTAAGACTTAACAATTAATTCCATGGTTGGGAGTTGGTTGATTGTAAGAATCCGAATGACCCGATTTAGGGGGTTAAGACTTAACAATTAATTCCATG
>CAZNKI010000007.1:55103-95206 GCA_964573665.1 uncultured Candidatus Cloacimonadota bacterium
GTTGGGAGTTGGTTGATTGTAAGAATCCGAATGACCCGATTTAGGGGGTTAAGACATTTTTATTCCAGATTCTTCTATTTCCTGATAATATTGTAAGAATCCGAATGACCCGATTTAGGGGGTTAAGACTGGGGATGTTTATTTGTGTGCCTTTTCGGCACACTTGTAAGAATCCGAATGACCCGATTTAGGGGGTTAAGACTATGCAGGCCAAAGGATGATCCTAGGCCCAGCTCTACGTAAGAATCCGAATGACCCGATTTAGGGGGTTAAGACTACAGTTGCTGGTTCTTTGGATGTAGGCTGGTACACCGTAAGAATCCGAATGACCCGATTTAGGGGGTTAAGACTGCAATTTATTCATTTCATTCTTGTAATTAATTTCGTTGTAAGAATCCGAATGACCCGATTTAGGGGGTTAAGACATGCCTCTCCCCTTTTTGTGACCATCTCCTTTACGGAGAGTAAGAATCCGAATGACCCGATTTAGGGGGTTAAGACTTTGCGATGTTATATTCCTGTGTTTTTGCACAGGAATGTAAGAATCCGAAATGCAGTAAGAATCCGAATGACCCGATTTAGGGGGTTAAGACTTTGTTACCATCTCTTTGACAGAGAATGGCACCTGAGTGTAAGAATCCGAATGACCCGATTTAGGGGGTTAAGACCGGAGCGCAGAGCCTCTAGCTCTGCATGGTTGTTTGTGTAAGAATCCGAATGACCCGATTTAGGGGGTTAAGACACTAAGCCATGGTGACTCTACATTTTACCTGGTAGTTAACCGTAAGAATCCGAATGACCCGATTTAGGGGGTTAAGACCCATCAGTGTAGACATCTCATCCAGTAATGTGTTCAATCGTAAGAATCCGAATGACCCGATTTAGGGGGTTAAGACCATTACGCAGAGCTTCTAGCTCTGCGTTGTTGTTATTGTGTAAGAATCCGAATGACCCGATTTAGGGGGTTAAGACACTCATGTGCAACAGCTTGTACCAATGCCCTTTTGGGTAAGAATCCGAATGACCCGATTTAGGGGGTTAAGACGGCACGATCTAACTATGATGGCAGTAACTACTCTATTGTAAGAATCCGAATGACCCGATTTAGGGGGTTAAGACAATTTTTATATGTATTTATTTTTAATTTCCCATAATAAGGTAAGAATCCGAATGACCCGATTTAGGGGGTTAAGACTACAGAGAAGATAACAACTTTGGTAAACAGAAACATTGTAAGAATCCGAATGACCCGATTTAGGGGGTTAAGACACGTAGCCCCTCATCTCAGCAAGCTGAGATCGAAGGGGTAAGAATCCGAATGACCCGATTTAGGGGGTTAAGACGGCACGATCTAACTATGATGGCAGTAACTACTCTATTGTAAGAATCCGAATGACCCGATTTAGGGGGTTAAGACATGCCAGCAATGTAACCCTTCAACTCTGCAAGCTGAGAGTAAGAATCCGAATGACCCGATTTAGGGGGTTAAGACTTGGATGGAAAAGGGCTGACCTCCATCCCCCTAGTCGTAAGAATCCGAATGACCCGATTTAGGGGGTTAAGACTATCAATACCTGCTAAAAATACAGATTAAAGAAAGTGTAAGAATCCGAATGACCCGATTTAGGGGGTTAAGACATGTCCTTTGTTGACATTTTTCATGTCAACAATTTCGTAAGAATCCGAATGACCCGATTTAGGGGGTTAAGACATGCGCCAGCTGTAAGCGTTCGGTGATACTCATATATCGTAAGAATCCGAATGACCCGATTTAGGGGGTTAAGACATTGCAGGGGACTTTAATTGTCCATACGCTGATGTTGTAAGAATCCGAATGACCCGATTTAGGGGGTTAAGACGTAAAGAGCCTTGAGGCTCTCTACGGTAGCTGGTTCGTAAGAATCCGAATGACCCGATTTAGGGGGTTAAGACGAAGAAGTACTTTAGAAAGTGCAGCAACAGCATTAGAGTAAGAATCCGAATGACCCGATTTAGGGGGTTAAGACTAAATACGTCTCGTTGTGCTTACTATCAGCACTGCGAGTAAGAATCCGAATGACCCGATTTAGGGGGTTAAGACTTGCTTGTTAGCTTTCATCGCATTCCTCCAATATTGTGTAAGAATCCGAATGACAGCCCAAGTTTAAAAAAAAAATATTATTGTTGACAAAATTTTAAACAATTACTATTTTTTGATTTGTGTTTGAAATTTTAGGAGTAATTGTGGATTATTTTGTTTTGAAATGTTATGTTTCTATTCAGGATTATCATACTGTTGATAATGATCTATCTTCTTCTTTTAGAGGACTTTGGGGAAGAAATTTAAAAAAAACATTTTGCTTTCATAAGAATACAGAATGCAAAGATTGCGCTTCTGAATCATGTTTATATTTTCACATTTTTGAAAAAAAATATGGAGAAAATGACGAATATAGACCTTATATTATTTACCATAATAAAGAAAATGTTAATGAAACTGAAATTCATTTTATTTTTTTTGGTTTTCTCTGTAATCATTCTGAAAAGATTCTGATCCCAATTATTCAATTGCATCAACAATTCCTTTACTTCAAAGATCAGAAGTTTTTGCTTGATATCAAGCGAGTGGAAGATCAAGATGGACAAATTATATTTAATCACAGACATATAAGCTATGACAAAATCCATATAAATTACATTATACCTGAAGAAGAATCAGGGAAACAAATAAGAATAACTTTTATCACACCATTGAGAATGAAATTTCAAAACCAGCTTATGAGGCACTTCAATTTTGAAGCCTTTGTAAAATCCTTGATTAGAAGAATTTCTTTTATAAATACATATTTCAATGAAGCAGAAGATGATATTCCAATATATGATCCGAAAATGTTAGAATGCGAAATAAAATGCCAACTTAAATGGGTTGAAAAATATCGAAGATCATTACGGCAAAATCAAAGTATGAGTATTGGTGGATTAATGGGTTATATTGAGTTAAAAAATCCTCATCCAAAACTACTTTATCTATTGAGAATTGGTGAGATTGTACAAGTTGGCAAACAAACCAGTTTTGGAAATGGGAGGTATGTAATTGGTTAATTTTTTAAAAATTTTGAGAGTTTTTATATTTTCTAATAGAGAATAAAATTGTTAGAATAATACAACCCTATTAAGGGGAGGGGATATGAAGTTAGAAAATCTCTGTGTGTTTTTTATGAAGATGGTTATCGTATTTATATTGATGTCAATCCCTGTTTATATTCATCCTAAACAAACAAATACAAAAAGTGCTCTAAATGTTCTTCTTGATTATTCAGGGAGTATGATAAAGAATAATCGTATTGATCATACAAAAAACTCTTCAAAAACATTGATCGATATCCTTCAGTTATGGAAAGAAATATATCCAGAAAGTATTGAAAATATTGATTTTCAATTGATAAACTTTGGAGGGAAAAACGAAATTGAAGAAGTATATTCTCTCTCAAGTATAAACGATATGAAATATAATGAAATAATGAACATTATAGACAATTCTAATGCATTTTTTAAGAATACGGACTATCAGAATGCTTTAAAATATTCATCGATTAATTTATCTAAATACAGTAATGTAAAAACAATTTTTCTTACGGATGGAATTGATGAAGGAAAAGGCCCCGATCAATCATTTAACTATAATCTGTTTGGAGATACGAAATTTATAATATTTGACAATAAAAACCTTAATATAGATAAATGGCTAAACCAAATAAAAAAGTCTCAAAGATATGATTTAGATGATGAATTTGGCGTTACTTCAATTTTAATAAGTACTCTTTTTGAGTATGTGGATGATATTAATCAATATCTTATCAGGAAAGGTTGTATTTCTATTTCAAACGGAATACTCTTATTTAGCAAACATAGCTCAAATGAATCACAACAACTGATTATTAGTAAAAAAAATAAAAATGTAAAAATATCACACATAAAAGATACTCAAGGAAATATTTACAAAGAAAATATTGATTATAAAATCTATGATAGGTCAGCTTTTATTCAGATTTCTTTTGATAAAAATGTTCGTAAAGGTTCTTATAGAATTTACTTTGATCAACAATCTCAATTATTTGACACCTTTTATATCAGCTTCGAAAAGGCAGATATACAAGCTAGGTTATCTACTCATCCCCCATATCAAAATGGTATTTATTGTAATTCATCAGTGAATATAAATTATTTTTTTTGGGACAGTAAACAAAAAGAAAATATTGAATACAAAGATTTTTTGCCTTATGTTTCTGCTATAAGCCAATTTGCTGGATTAGAAAGAAAGATTGTGAATACTGATAATTATTTCAAAACTCAGATTTCAATCCCTGATAATTATCAAGGATCATATGATATCAAAACGGCTTGGAGTTATAATCATACAAAGTTAAATGAAGGACAACCCTCACCAAAAATTATTGATAAGGTAAATATTAAAAAAGATGGAGTAATTTTTGATTTATATTATGATAAAGAAAATACATGGCAAGGTAGAAATCTTGACTTAACTATTAAAATATCATCCAGTATTGGCAATCTTCCAAAAATTGATAAACTAACCTTGTTAACTGGGGTGGATAATGAAGAAATTCAATTGTTTAAAAAACACCCAACAGAGAATACTTTTTATGGGAAAATTCAAAATCTACGATCAGCTAATTACCAGATATCACTGAAAAATCAGAACTCTGAAAATTATGCATTTTCTCAGGCTTCAGAAACAAATTTTATAGCAAAAAAAAGACAATTGGTTTTAACGTCTAATTTAATTGCTTATGATAATTTTGAAAAAATCTCCTTTCTGACAAAAATGAGATATGCCTGGAATGAGCTTACTAAGTTAGGTAAGGTAAACTCTTTTAAACAGTCGAATGTGATGAATAAAAAGAATCTACTGTATTATGGCTTACCTTATAAGGGAGAGATTCATTTTTTTTCTAAGTTACAAATTTCTTTAAATAAAATTTTTCCAGGAGAAGAAGTTTATCTTTCCTTTCAAGCATCCGGTGATAGTATTTTTTCAACAAGATCAGCTGTTGAAGCTTTGGATAGTAAATTTGCAGGTCTTTTTAAAAAAGAATTTGTTTCAGATAATGTAGTACAAACAAAAATTAGATATAGGAATAATCAAAAAATAAGCTATGATAATAATATGGCAAATTTATCTATTGATATTTATAAAAAGGCATCTATTTTAAATATTCAAAATGCTCTTTCTGTTGCTCCAACTGTTCAGCTAACAATAATTGATAAGCAAAATTTTGGATTGGATGTAGAGTCAATAGTTTTTGATATTAAAACTTCTCCTGAAAGTTTGTTGATTTACTATCTTTATAATATTGGACTGTATGTATTGATGTTAACTTTTTTACTTTTGACTTGTTTTTTGTTGTTATTATTTATGATCATTCTTATTAGAAAAAAAGTGAAAAAATCGGAGATATGGAAAAGATGTAAAGATAAATCTCCTGAAGATTTTTATTCAAATTTTCCAATAAAACTGAAAAGCGATATTGAAAAAAGATTTCTAAGGATCTCAAAAGAGAAAGGTTTATCTTTAGATATTGCTGATTATGAAACAGAGATAAAAAATAAAAGAATGTATAAAATGCTTAATTTATATGATTCCGATAAGTTTAATCAGATGGTGAAAAGTAGATTTTCTTATACTGATATGAAGTCCCTTGAACGGCTGATTAAAAGTGAAGTGACAGAGAGAAATTATGAATTTCTACTTGAAGATGAGAACAAAACAATTACAATTACAAATTTTGAACCGGATTCTCCTCACGATGAAGATAAAATTCGCATAAGATCTTTACTTTTTACAAATTATGGACAATTTATATATGAAGAATATCAACTTCAATATCAATCTCAAAGTTTATCGGCTTTGTTGATAAGAAGTGAACAAGAAATCGATATTGATTATAGAAGCGTTAATCTTCAGTTGAATGACAAGATCGTCATTGGTAAAAAATTTGTGTTTCATATTTTTCTGTATAATAAAAAAAATCTAAAAATTAACTTTAAAAAGAATTTATAAAAGGAGTCATTTATGAAGTATTCAGTTCATCCTACATTACTTATTGGCCTTGGTGGTACAGGTCGAATTGCTTTATTGGAATTCAAAAAGCTGTTGTTTAAAAAAGGTTTGCTCAAAGAAGAATTGAATTTCCCAAGGATTCAATTTTTAGCTATTGATACTGAATTTTCTACATCTTCAAGTGTATCTGATAATAAGTCAAAAAACGATACAGATTTGTTTATTGAAAAGAATTATAAAGACAGAGGATTTCAACCCCATGAAATACATTCTATAGCCCAGAACATGACTGACTTACAGAAATTTTTAAGGAATCCGGAAATATATCAAGCAAAAGATTTTGTTCCTTCTGAAAATTTAATCAAATCTGTAATTGATGTTGCTGTTGGACACGGTGCGGCAGGTACTGGTCTCGTTGGTAAAGCCAGTATGTGGATGGCTAATCTAAAAATTCTTTGTAATAAGATAGAAAGAATGCTAAAAGAATCTTGTGATCATACTACGATAAATAATATCATTATGGAGCAATACTCTAATATTTACAATCATGTGAATGATAGCAAATATCCACAGATTTTTATCTTATGCTCTTTAGGTGGAGGTACTGGTAAAGGAACTTTTCTTACCACAGGTGCAATTATTAGAGAGACTTTGAAGAAACTAAGTCAAACCGTATCCGATAATGCCGTTATTACATTGGTGAATTTCATGCCCTCTTGCTTTTCTGTTGAGGGAAGGCAAGTTGACAAAAACTATTTGAATACTATAAAAATTAATCAATATTCATCTTTCAAGGAACTTGAGTATGTTTTAAATAATGGATACCCTATAGAAATTGAACTTTCTTCTGCTTTAGGTTTAACAAATAACTCTTCAAAATCTCAAAATATTTTTACTCATATCTGGAATGTAGCTAACTTTGATTCATATACGGGAGGTGTAACTAACGATTATCAAACGATTAACTCATTAGTGTCTGATACTATTTATAGTTTCATTTTTAATGATAATGTTGGAGAAACTGCTCGTACAGGTAATTATCTGGCTAATCCTGTATCAAATGAAAAAATTAATGAGGTTGAGGCTCCTAATGCAAAACGAAATACGCATTATGGTCGAGTTGGTGGATATATTTTTCGTTATCCTGTTAATAAATTAATGGAGTATTCTCAGTTATATTATTTATTGATTATTTTAGAGGATATTGTTAACGGGCATTTATCACCTGAAATCAGTTTTGCTGAGTCTAGGGTAAATGATCTGATAAAAGATATCGATATATTGAGATTTTTCTTAATTGATTATAGAAACATTACACCACCATTGTTCAATCTTTTCTCATTTAATACCCCTGATGTAAATATCAATATCATAATTGAAAACATAAAAACTGCCTTTTCGATTTACAATGATTACTATTCAAATAAGGAGGAGTATTCTTCAAAAAGAGAAAATGAATTAAGAAAATCTGTTAAGGAGAGAATTCAAAAAATCGAGGAGAAGCTATGCTATATCGTGAAAAATTATGGAATTGATAAAGCTATTATGACTCTGACAGAGCTTATTAAAAAAATCAATTTAAATATTTCCGATTCTATCTGCTTGCCAGAAAATAAGCTTGATGATCCAAATGGAGAAAAAGTTCAAGAAAGAATAAATCTGCTCAATGAAAAAAGAAAAAATCAGGAGATACTTATCGAAAGCTATTTAGATGGTTCTTCAGGATTTTATACACAATTAATGCAAAAATTTGAAGAGGATAAGAGAAACTGGGAATCTAATCATTCTCTTTGGAAAAAAATTGGACTTATTGAGAGTGACCCAAAAACAATTTCTGAATCAAGCATTTCTTATATCAGACAATTTTATGAAGAAATTGGTCAGCACTTTAAAGCACTTTATGAAATATCTGAAAAAATATTCCAGTATAAATGCATTAATTATCAGAAGGATAAATTGTTAAAACTTAAGTTACAATTAGAAAAATATAAAGAAATGATATGGGCTGGGCTCGAAACGTATGATGATTTGCATTTGAAAACACAAAAAGAAATGAATCTGTTGTTAAATAAAAAAAATCCAGGATTTGAAAGAGAAATAATACCCTCAACACATAATATTTACACTGAATGGGCAAAGTGCTTAATGCTTGCTAATGAAAGAGTTGAAAATGAAATTCAAAATAGATTAAATGAAAAATTTATGAATTCATTAATTCTAAACGAAGATTTAGATAAAAACAAAATATACGATCAGATTTATTCAGTTGTAAATGAAGTATTAAAAGATAATCGAATCAAACACAATCAATCCTCTATTAATGATTTAACAGCTATATCCTATCTGGATAAAATGAGTGAAACAAAAAGGAATGAGACGATATATGATTTGTACAACAATAGTAATTTGTTAGGCGATTTGAGCTGGGGTAAGATTTTTGGAGGGTCAAATGAGTTTGCACTTAGTATAGTTTCCTTTAAAGATATTTCAAATGACCGCAAAAAATATTTTAAAGATATAGATAATTTCGCCGAGATTGATGACCCTGAAATTATTAAAATTAACAAAATGAGCCGATATGTACCGCTTTGTGTGTTTAATGAAGTACAAGATGCCAGAATTCTTTATAATTCTTCACTCTCAACGAATTCAATTAATAAGTATAATTATCATACACATAAAGATTTTATTGACATTGAAGAGCCAGTCGGAAATTCTTATCAAATCCCTGTTGAAGATTTTTCAACATTTATAAACCTCCTTTTACATACGGGTGTTATAACCATACCAACAGAAAATTCTGATGATTTTCAAAATGCTAATATTGTTAAATTACTAAACATCAACAGATCATTAAGGTTAAATAAATATGACTTTTTTATTGATGAAAGAAAAGAAGGTATTTCAGAAGAAAAAAGAATTTCCTTCGATGAATTTTGCAGAAAGTTTTCCAAAGAAAATACCTGGTTTCCAAAATTAGTTGATAGCTTATTTAAAAGATTAGAATCTTTATTAAAGTTAAGTAATCAAGAAAAAAGAGATGAAGCAAAGAAAATTCTGAATAAATATTTTGAATTTACAGAAACTGAAAGAAATTATCCTTATATCCCTAATTTTGTACTCCAATACTTTATACGAAATAGCAATGATTCTTCATTACTAAAAAACCATATAAGAATGTATGATCTTGAAAATCATAATAAATTTAAAATTCAGAAAGCCAAACAAAATAATCTTCATGAAATCAGAATTTGTCGCACACAGAATGAGTTAAATGAGTTTTATGAAGTTGTTGATTTTGCTGTTTTCTTTGATTATTCCGAAAATGAATTATGGGATTTAAAAAAAGGGCAAGATATTGTTGCTGTAGAACAGACCAAAGATGAAATTATCCAAAAAACAAAACCCTATTATATTCAATACTTAGTTAAACCTATACTTGACAAGTCAGATCATTGGATAGATTTAAAGGAGGCTGGTTTTATAGGGAAGAATGAACAAGAGAAATCAATTAAAACTAAAGAAAATATCTTAGAAGAAATTAAAGCTGACGAATATTTTATATGCTACAAGGAAGATGGGAAAAAAAGAACAAGTTTAAAGAATATTCATGAAGTAATAAAGATGATTCAAAATAATACTGATTTAAGAATACAAACTGTTTCAGAACAAGGGGAAAAAAATTGGAAGAAATATGAAGAAGTTAATACTATCAAAGAAATGTTGAATATGGAATTACCTGATTTTGAGGATGAAGAGTTGCCTGATTTTTGAAAAAAAAATCTATAGTCTCATTTAAAGAGCAGAGAAATCTGCTCTTGGTTTTGTGAATCATTAAATTATTGAATGAAAGACTGTTAAAGAATATATTATTAATGAACAGCAGATTAGATAATAGTGCTTATATTCAGTTTTTTAAAGAGAATTTTGATTAAAAGGCTTTTCCTTCAAAAATATATGCAGGTATAATTTTTAAAAAAATGAAAATAAACTTGACAATCAATTGATTCACCTGCATATTAGGTTTTGTTAATAAGAAACGAAAAGAAAAATTTAAAATTTGTAATGATGTATTGTTTAAGTTTGGGGAGGATCTGTGCAGAATTCTAAATGGATAAATGAATTTAATGAACAAAAGAAAATTAGAAAAATAATATTTTTATATGGCAACATCTTTGATTTCTATTTTTTTAATAATAAAAAAATCAATCTTGATGAATATATTACAGAAAATAATGCTGTTATTCGAAGTTTTTTTACAAAAAATGAAATCAAATCAGGATTAAAGTGTAATCCTGATCAAGCTTCAACTTTGCCTGAACAGATAGGGTTGGAAGTGAATGACAGAATAAAAATCATTGCAGATATTATGAATGAATTTTCAAAGGATGAATATAAGTATCAGGAAAAATGCATTTATGTTAAGAGTGCATCTTTGTTGTTCAATGATGATAACTCTGATTCCAGAGAGACTCCCAGAACAATACATACGTTTAAGGAATTCTTTAAAGATATACCTGATGATGGATTATTAGTCATCATCTCAGAAAAATTGAAACAAATACCTTGCTCTGTTTATCAGGATAATCCTGATGTCTCGGTCATTAAAATTGATTATCCTGAATATGAAATTAGGGAAGAGTTTATTAACTGTATCCCTTCTATTAAACAGTTTATGAATCATGAAGCAATTTCTGTCTTTGCCAAACTAACTTCAAACCGTACATTAAGAGAAATTGAAAAGATTTTTAGCTATTCAACCCAGGAAGAGAACATAGATTTCAATCAACCAAAAGACATGATTTCGCTATATGATTTCGGGCAGATCGAATCCCCATGGACTAAACTAAAGACAGAAGATGTAAAACAATTGGATATTAAGCTGAGAAAAAGGGTATTAGGTCAGGATCAGGCAATTGAATTTGTTAAAAAAGTCATGATCAGGGCAAAACTGGGTTTATCAACAGTACATCAAAACAAATATTCTACACGTCCAATTGGTATATTTTTCTTTGTAGGACCATCGGGAGTAGGTAAAACTGAACTGGCAAAATCATTAACTGAAGCTGTATTTGGAGATGAAAACCAATTTAAACGATTTGATATGAGTGAATATAAGGAAGATGTCGCTATCAATAAACTGATAGGTTCAAATCCTGGGTATGTGGGATATGAAGAAGGCGGGCAGCTTACCAACTGGCTTAGAGAGCATCCTTTTTCAGTGTTACTTTTTGATGAAATTGAAAAAGCCAGTCCAAAGATATGGGATACCTTTTTACAGGTACTTGAAGACGGACGATTAACAGACAGTAAAGGAAAAACGGTTTACTTCAATGAATCCATCATTATATTTACTTCAAATATTGGTAATAAAATTGCAATTAATGCTGAAAATAAAGATATTAAATCGATTTATCTTAAGGCTGTGGAAGATTACTTCATCAATGATCTTGGTCGAATTGAGATATTAAACCGTATTGGCAACAATATTATTGTATTTAATAAAATTGATAATGATGAGATCTATCAGCAGATAATCATTAGTAAATTAAAACAAACCGTAGAAAATATTAAAAAAATTACAGACTGCCAGATTGATTTTGATGACGAAACTATTCAGTTTTTACGTAAACAAATCAAAGATGAAGATTTCGGAGGACGAGCTGTCATTAATACAATAGAGACATTCTTTATCAATGAGTTTTCAGTTTTTTATATTGATCAAAATTCAAAAAAGAAATGTAAATCCAAAGTTGATAAAAATGGGATTTATTTTGAATAAAACATTGATGAACATTGCCTGTCATTCTATTTGTGATTCGGTAATTGGTCCAGGCAGAAGGCTGGTTATCTGGATGCAGGGTTGTTGCTTTCAATGTGATGGTTGCATCAATCCTCATTTACAGACAATGTATCAAAATAAACTGATTTCTATAGACCATCTGACTGAACTAACAAGAAATTTAATGCATGAGATTGATGGAGTCACAATTACAGGAGGAGAGCCTTTTCTTCAGCCTGAAGCTCTAAGTCAATATACTAGGGCAGTAAAAAATATTGCTCTCCCAATTGTAGTTTATACCGGATTTACACTACGACAACTGGAATCTTCCAGAAGTAATATGGTCAAAGATGTTTTAAAGTATATCGATGTGCTGATTGATGGACCTTTTGTAAGGGATGATGCTGTAAATACTCATTATAAAGGCTCAGCAAATCAGGTAATTCATTTTTTAACAAATCATTATCAAATGAGTGATTTTGATAATACGAACAGATTTGAAGTCTGTTTTCAGGAAGGAATGATACAATTAACAGGATTTTATGATGAAAGAATTAATTTACTCAAATAATTGTAATGTACTAAAACATCCCGATGGGGATATTACCTTCAGAGCATTAGGTGGATCTTCTGAAGTAGGCGCTACCTCATATTTTATTAACTGGAAAGGTCAAAAAATTCTGATTGATGCCGGAAAAAGAAAGTTCGGCATTATAGATAAACCTGAATATGATGAGATTGATAAAGAGATAGATTATTTTTTTATTACTCATATTCATCAAGATCATATTGGTTCACTCATGGATTATGCTTCATTTTTTAACTTAAAGAATATATATGCCACACAACAGACAAAAGATTGCCTTTTACCTGTTTTTTTAGATAGCAGAAAAATATTATTTCAGAGTGGAGATTACCATGATTTAGAAGCTTATATTGATGTCCCTGTCAGTCAAATTAATCCAAATTCCAACATAAAAACTATGAGTACAGAAAAAATTAATCATTTTATTAGTAGAATTAAAGTAATCCCGTATAATGTCGAAAATATCGTTGATGGATTTAAATTCAGATTTATCGAAACAAGTCATCTTATAGGGTCATGTGGGATCGTTTTTGAGGACTATTCATATAGATTATTTATTACGAGTGATTATACTGAATCAGAGAAATTTTTTCATCCGGCAACAAACTTTTCTTATTTATTTGCTAATCCCGTGGATACATTAATCACTGAGTCTACTTATGGATTAAAAAATACTTTACTCGTTACGAAAGAACGGACTTTATGTGACTTGGAAGTTTATGTCAATAAGATTTTTAATGATGGTGGTAATGTTATGATCCCAGCATTCTCAATTGGCAGATCGCAGGAACTAATATTAGCTCTTTTGAAGCTTAAAAATCAAAATAGAATCCCTTTTACTACCGAAATATCCCTTCTAGGCGGAGAAAAAAGCCTGGGGAATATTTTTACTGAACGATATTATAATTTATATTATCAGTTTTTATATGATGAATTAGGCGAAGATCCTGGTATCAGTTATATACTTTTTAAAAAAAAATACTTAGGTCGAATCAGTGATCAAGATACTAATCGTTTTTTTACTCAGAAAAACCAGATTTTGATTGGACAACCAGGGATGTTAGGGGCTCATCAAAAAGATAAAAAATTCAAAAACGATCAGGATGAATTGTTTGGGTCAATTTATGTAAGCTTAGCTGCTCTTGAGTCTAATAATTTTGGGATTATTTTTATTGGATACCAAGCTCCAGGCACTTTAGGACATTCAATTCAGAATATACCTTTTGGAAATAGTTTTCAGTACAAAGGGATCAATTACAAAAGAAGTACCCCACATATTTATAATGTTACTTTTCCAGGACATGTAAGTTCGCTTGGCTTGATCGATACAATCGAAAAAATTAACCCATCAAATGTAATTATGACTCATGGTGAATTGAATTCATCAAGAGGTTTAATAAAAGTGATCCGAAAGAATAACATCAATATTCTGATACCTGAAATTGAAGAAAATATTTACTTAATGGATCAGAATAAAAAAGTATTTTTCAGCTCTCATCATAAAACCTGTAATATTATTGTTGATCCCCTGTTTGATCATTCTGGACTTAAAGCTAGTGATTATACCAAATCAGAAAATTTTAAAAATCACAGGATACATAAAGTGATTGATTCAATCAGTAAATTTGACGCTAAGACTAATCATGTTGTTTTATTGTTAAATGAAGAGAATTATCAGCCTGAACTAATAAATTTTTTATTAAATAGTATAAAAAATAAGGGATTCAGTTCTGATTGTATTCGATTAAAAGACAGTTTGACACCTTTACAAAAATTAAATTCTTTAATAGAATTTATAAGCGAGATTGCCTTAGATTACAGAGAAAAATTTCGTTTGTATTTTCTCAGTAACGACTTTTATATGACTTCTTTCTTAAATCTTTTTGCACAGTTATTGAATGAAGAAAGTTTTTATGTTGGTGAAAAAATTATTCCTTTACCGGCTCTACCGATTGATATACAGTTATTCCAAAATGAGAAATATATTGACTTATTAAAAAACGGTGACAGTAATGGACTTTATACCGATCATATCAATAATCAATATTTTCTTTCTGACTTCTATGAAATTATTGATCGTATCCATTATTTTAAAACAGGTAAGAATAAAAAGAATCCAACTATTGCGGAAAGTATTCCCAATCAGCTTCCTAAATACGAAAAAGATTCTATTTTCTTTAGAAAAGATGTCTTCGGGCTTAAAAGCAACAGTCTTTGGGGGAATATTGAAAATATTTATGATATTAAGAATTACAAAGCAATTGAAATATTATCATTTATTTCTAATCAACTTAATGAATCAATTTTGAAAATTGACTTCACAAACTTTAGGTCTCATTACAACCATCACAAATATTACGGAGAGATTGTCACCTCATGTAAAAACCAAATTTTTTATAAGTTAGTTTTGGAAAACGGAACTCAATACTTGACGATCAGCTTAATTCCAACGGCTGATATTGAACAATGTAAAAAAAGAATTGGATTAAAAAAGGAATAATATGAGAGTATATATAATTAGTGAAAGTTCTGTATTATCAGAAAAGTTAAATCAAGAGGATATTATAATTTTTCTTTCTGAACGAAAAGAAAGTGTATGTCATGTAAATCATAAAAAAGTAATTTACTTTTTTGAAGATATTGATGTAAATTTTCATACAAAACTCTTAGAATGTCTAGATGAGTTTATTCAGTTGATTTCAAATCAATCATTCAGTCTTCACATTTTATGTAATAAGGGGATAGTATCATCCTATTTTATTGCGATCACATATATAAAAAATTTTCCTGTATTTTGGGATAAAATGAAAATACCATTTTGTCATATTAGGTGGGATCGGGAAGAAATACAATTGTATCAAAAATTTTTACAGTTAAAAATAAAAAACAGGCATATTACTAAAGCAGACTTTGAAGCATTACCTTTTTATATCAAATCGCTCTTTTATACAAAAGATGATGATTTTCAAATATCAAAAACAGGAGAGTGGGCTCTTGGTATATAATCAGTTATATGAGTTCAACGAAAAAAACTATCTACGAGTTTTTGTAGTAAGTGATCTTCACGGAAGAGGATCTGCTTTTTTTAAAGCATTCAGAGATTTGAATATGTCTGTTGATGATTTAATTATCATTGCTGGAGATACATGTGACAGAGGTGAAGATACTATAAAATTATATGATTTTTTTATTGATAAGCAAGAAAAAGGGTTTAATATCATTCATCTTTTAGGTAATCATGAAGATATGATGTATAAGTATTACTATGAAGATTTTGATGAATTCATTTATTTTCAGCAAGGTGGTCAGGTCACTCAAATGCTTTATAACAATGATCTAAAAAAAAGAGAACAGCATCTTGAGTTTATTGGACAGATGTCATTGATTGCAAAATCTGACGAGTTTATTATTACTCATTCTGGTTTAAACCCACAGAAGCCAGATTTAAGTACTCAAACTCAGGAAGATCTTCTTTGGACTGAAGATTTTAGTAAAATGGATTTATCTCAGTTTAGTCAAAAAATGGTTTTTGGACATCGTTTTACATCAAATGGTAAAATTCAGTTTTATCATAATAATAGTATTGGTATCGATTGCGGTTTAAGGGTATTTAAACATGTTGGAATTCTTGAATTAAGAGAACTTA
Organism: uncultured Candidatus Cloacimonadota bacterium; assembly: GCA_964573665.1. Classification (GTDB taxonomy): domain Bacteria; phylum Cloacimonadota; class Cloacimonadia; order Cloacimonadales; family WRIO01; genus JAGOCT01. The sequence goes on from CAZNKI010000007.1 coordinate 71,179, forward strand.
ACTGCTATTATTTTAAAGAGGAAAAATAACTCATGGAAAAACAAAACAAAATTCAAATAGCAATAACTAGAGTAAATGATCGTTTGATTGAAGCAGAGTGCAATGGGGAAAGAAGGACCTTTTCAAGTAGAAATTTTCTCGATATAGATTCTCTTCGTGTAGGTGATATAAGAGAACTATATTATAATCATAAAAGAGATGAATATTGTGAACTTTCATTATTGTTTAATAGAGAAGAATATTATTCATACAAGAAGAAAAAATTTAAGATTGATACTGAAATTGAAGGTATTGTTTTAATTGATAAACTACCTGGTTTTTATGTAATAAAAGATAAAAAGACAGGAGCTATTGGAAAAATTTATAAACATGATCTACCGGAGGGTATGGAATATATAAAAGGCAACACAATTAAAGTAGGTATTGATCGTAATTACAATTTCTCTCACTATCACTTGCTAATGATTTATTTTTTAGATAATGTAAAAGAGAGTAATAACTATGTCTTTAATATTGTAAAAATAGAAGAAATTGAGAATTCTCAAAAAGGATTCTATGCTTATCATTTCTATACAGAAAATGGTATGAGGATTTTGAGCCGTCTTGTTTATCAAGATATATTCATACACAAGAAGAATTTTGAATTGTATCGTGAACTAATAAAAAATCATCAACAGATTAAATTGAGTATCTATTTCAATGTTATTGACAAGAATTTTTATTTTAATCCAGAATCAAATATAGAAATAAAAGATAATGAGAATTCTGAGCTTCTATTTTCTAAAGAATATAGGATCTACTACTTAAAAACTCAATACGCTTATATAAAATTATATACTCAAAACTTGAGTTATATTGAGAGTATGATTTTGAAATGTATGATAGGCAGGAATGTATTTTATGAAATCAAGAAAAGAAAATGCATTATTAAAGAATTTGATTATAAGTTTATCCAAAATTTTGAAAATAATGAGTTTAAGGATTTGAAGCTGGTAGATTATGTCCCTACCAATATTAATAAATATTTATATGTTGTTGATATGGGAAGCGGATTGTTTGGATTTATCGAATCTTCTGATTACTCTTATGGAATTGATATGCCTGCAATTAATTCATTAATAGAAAAATTGAGATTTAAAATCATGTTTGGAAGAAAATTCATATTCTTAGAAAGAAAGTCATATTTGGTCAATCCAATGGTTGCATATTTTAGCAAGAAAAATCCGGGAGATGAAGTTATTGCTAAAGTGCTTGAAATTCATGAGCAGTACTTATACTTATTGATTGATAACTTTACTTTCTCTGTCATAAAATCAGATTTAGCCCCTTTTCAATACTTTGATATCAAAGAATTTTATGAAAAAGGAAAAATATACAGTTTTTATCTGAATCAAAAAAATCCTGACATACGTCTATTGGGATACAGACAAAATGAAATCAATGAGAAACTTAAATTTCTAATCAATCAAGTAAATACAAATATAAATGCTCTTATATATACAAAACTTGCAGATTGTTACATATTACGAATAGATCAATTAATTGAAGCAGTCCTTCCATTTGATGAATTGTCACATCTCGATGATCCAAAGGATTTACTTGAAAATAAGCAAAAAATTCTTGTAAAAATAATTGCTGTTCATTTAAACTCTATACTTGAGAATCTAAAATATGAGGTAATTCTTAGCAGGAAAAAATTAAGTTCTCCTGTTTTTGAATTTCAGAAATATTATCCAGTTGGTTCAAAAATTACAGGTGTTATTTTCCATCACGATCATGAAGGACTTTACTTAAACATCAAGCACAAGAATTTGGAAGTATCTGAATTGATTGCTTTTCTACCTAATCAGGAGATCGATGATTATCCTGATGCTCAAAAATTTTACGAAAATTCAATAAATAAAGATATTGAAGCCGTCATTACTGATTATCCAAGTAGCAAACTGGCTTTGAATCTCCCTTTAAAAGATAAATCGATTATATTGAGTATCAGACAATTAACACAACCGGATATCTATGACCTTTATAATGAGTTTGATCCATTGAATCTTGTACTTGTAGAATCTATGCTTAATAAAAAGATAGTAATCTATCCTTTTGATAATGAAAGATTATATTTTAACACAGTTTTTAAAAATAGAAAATTAGTGTTTTCAGTTAAACATTCAAGAATTATTCCATTCTTAAATAACGAAAGACTTTCAATTCAACAATATTTTCAAAATTTAATAGAAGCTATTCATGCAAATCGTTTAACCGAAGATGAGTTAAAAGTGACCCAATTTTTCTTTAAATCAGAACTTTATGAGCAAAAGTTATTCAAATTTTCTTTAAGCGGTTTTAGGAAAATTTATTATAACTTCAATAACAGAAGTATTGAACTCAGTCTTTGTGAAAGTTTCATAGACTTTTTAAAAGGAAAATTCAAAAAATCTTCAATTAAGGTACTTAGAGACGATCAAAACAGACGATATGGGTTGTTTTTAAACAGTTTATGTTTAAATATTCCCGTATATTTTAATCAAGAATCTGTTGATGAAGGAAAAACTTATGAAATTTGTCTGACAGGATTTGATGAAACTTCTGAGACAATTCAGGCAGAAATTGTAAGCCTAAGCCATCATAATGTTGGACAGGAATTTCAAATCAGTATTAGTCGTCAAATCGCTCCAAATAAGTACCATATCTATTTTTCAGATAATCTTAGTGGGGTGCTAACTTCAAATAAGAATATACAATTATATGAAAAGGAACAAATCAGAGCAAAACTTATCCAGATCGAGCCTGAATTAAACTTTTCTTATGAAGGGGTCATTTGTTTCTCTCCAGAGAATGCAAAATCATATGCCTTGACTGATTTATTAGAACTGATTCAGGACAAAATTGCTATCTTAGGATATAATCAGGAAGAATTAAAACAGATTTTTCTCGCAATAAAAGATAAAACAAATAACCTGTCTGTTCGCAATGAGTTACCACTTGAAAGATTGCTTTATCTGCTGGAAAAAGGACATTTGTTTAAGCAATATCTGATTGATCAGGATGAATTGGGAAGTGGTAATTTTGGTGTTGTTTATAAAGGTCTTGATATAATCTCATTCAAAGAAATTGTTCAAAAAAAGTATATCGCCAGCTATGAAGATGAAGAAAGTAAAAAGAGATTTATACTTGAAGCAGAAATTCTTCAAAAGAAAGATATTGAGGGAATTGTCAAAGTCTTTGATTTTAACAAGGATGATATGGAATACATTGCTGATTTTGCGGGTAACTATAACCTAAGAAAATTTATTGATGAACATCAACACTTATCATATTCTGAGAAGAAATCAACATATTTATCGTTCTTTATAAATTTATGCCAGGTTTTAGAATCAGTGGAATACGACAAAATTGTTCATTGTGACTTAAAACCTGAGAATGTTATTTATAATGCTGATAGCAAGGAAATATGCCTAATTGATTTTGGCTCTGTACAATATGAATCTATGCCTGGAGGATTTGGAACAATCTATTATGCTTCTCCTGAACAATGTGATGTCTTTTCAAATCCATGGAAACATTTTACCCAAGAACATGACTTCAAAACAGAAACGGATGTTTATTCATTAGGGATTATGATGTATGAAGTGTTTGTTGGCAAAGTACCTTATGGGAATGAGCTTGATGAAGAAACTATCATTATAGCCCATCAATTTGGTCAAGATCATGAAGACTGTGAATACAGTTTTAAAAAACCAAGTGAAATACAAAGTGATATAGAAGAAAATTTAGAAGCCGTTATACTAAAATCATTATCTGTAAATCAGGAAGAGCGTTATAACAGTTTCTGGGAATTAAAAAATGATCTGGAGGATTTGTTAAATGTGTTTCTGGACTCAGAGAAGATATTATGATGATCGCCCTATAGTTGATAACTCAAACGAAATCAGAGAAGTAAAACAAAATCATGAAAAACTGAAAGAAAATTATACTCAATTGCAAAGAGAGCTAAATCAGCTTAAAAATCAAAAAAGAAATGACCAAGAAGTCGACAGGAAATTCAGAGAAGAATTACTGAATGAACAGAAAAAATCCCGAGAAAGAGATCTAAAAAATGCTGCTGTTATACAAGAGTATGCCAATAATATTGAAAGTCTGAAAAGTCAGGTTCAGGAGATACAAAAATCAAATATTGAAGATAAAATACAAAAAGAAAAAGAACTAAAAGAACGACTCAACTTAATGGAAAAGCAAAAAAGATATAATGAAAATCTTTTTAAGCAACAAAAGGAAGAAGAATCAAAGTTAAGTGATGAAGAAAAAAATAAAATACGACTCAAGATTGAAAATTATAAGAAATATTATCTTTCTTTGGTTCGGGAGAATAAATATACTGAAATTGATCAGGGGATACAAGAACTTGAGGAAGAGTTTATACTGTATAAACAATATTCAATAAAAAATCAAGATGAAATATTATACCTGGCTAACATTATGTTTGATGTTTATGAGACATGTGCGGATCTTTTTCAACAGAATAACTTATATGACAAATCTGAGTACTTATATAATAAAGCAAAAGAATTAACGCCTGCGGAAAAATTGTCAAATAACTTTTTGTTTAAATACAGCTCTTGTATTTTTAAATTGTGTAAGTATTCTGAGGTCGTTTTTAATTTAGAGAAAGTGCTACAAACAAAATTTAAAGACAATACTATGATGTCTGAGTTAGACATGATGCTTTTTGAATCTTATCTGGCAATACAGGATGAGGTAAAACTTAAAACTCAATTTGAAAAAATGATAAACCTATACAGTCATGATAAACCTGTTATGAAACAAATAATGGGGCAGTTTGAGAAGTATCTTCAATACTATCCCGAAGAAAAAAATCAAATATTATACTTATCCTTAAACTTCTATCTGAAATCAAAACCTGATATTGAAAAGATATTAGATCATGATAGTTTTCAGAAATTCTACTATGCCGATTTTTATAAAGCAGTTTATGAACAAAGAAATGCAAACTATAATAAATCAATTGAACTTTTAAGTCAATATCAGGACATTCCTATTGCTAGTATCCTGATATATAAATCAAAACGGCTTGGCAAATCATTAACGATAAAGGATTTTGTTTCTATAGATAGTTTGATTAAGGATTTTAGCGTTTTAACAAAAGAAAAGAATATTCAGTTAAGAAGCCGTTTTGTAGATGAAAACAAGTATCTGATGTATTTAAATCCAGAACAAATTGATGATTTTTTCAGGTTTTATGCTGATTTAAGAATCAGTAAAATGGATATTCTATTATTTGATAATCAATTTGAAAAATTTAATAACGAACTTAACGATTTCATTAATGAACTTGAAAATCAGGATTTTATTGAAGGATTTATTAAACAGTCATTAAGATCCTATTATCATTTTTATTTAAAAAGCCAGTCTGTTGAAAATACAGAGAAGTTATTAAATCTTCTAAAAAGATTCTGCAATGACATAGAACTAAATGTTCTTTTATCTAATAATGAAACAGAGAGTAAAATGATTGATGAGATTTATGAGATTAGTAAAGAAAAGAATAAGGCTTTTAACTCACCCTATTATAATGTATATGAGGCCGAACATAAGATAAATCAGAATCATTATTGTTATTTGGAAACGATGGGTGAACATCTTAATTCGGATCGAATAAACCTAAGAAAGATAGCAATAGAAAAAGATATTGTTCTTTCTAAGATAGATTCCTGCTATTCTCCCGTTTATGAGTATGAAGTTGAACAGAATCAAACCAGGATGGTTTTGCCAGATTATACAAGGAATTTTAAAAAAGAGCTGGAGGATCAGGAGGCATTTAATCATAGTAATGCTAAAGAAAAAATCAATTATGCCATGCAATTGATTCATATTTTTGAAAAACTTGAATCTGAGAAGGTTGTTTTACATTCTCTTAATCCAGAACAAATTATGTTGAATCATAACAATCAGCTGGTTTTGAGAAATGTTTTTTTTGAACAAAGTTTTAAATCTGAAAGTCAAAGCTCATCAAATTCTTTAAGGTATTACAAGGCCGTTCTTTATAGTTCTCCTGATGAAAAACTTGATCGTGATTATAAATCAAACTATTATCTTTTAGGGCTATTGCTTTATGAATTATTCAGTGGGTTTTATATTTTTGAAGGCGTTGAAGATTTTTCATCTATCAATCTACTTCACAGAGAAAAGGAATGTCAAAAGTCAAAGGTTATTGTCTTAGCTGAAAGATGGAAGTTGATAGATGAAAAACGACCTTTGGTCAATGTTGATAAATTGAATGAGAATTGCTTTAATCCACTGTTGAATCATGAGATAATTTCTGAACTCAAATCGATGCTTTCTGCTAATAAAAATCAAAGACCAGATAATCTTGCCAGATTAAAGACTCTGATGTCCGATTTTAATTTTAAGGATTTGGATCTTGATATCTTCAATAAGCCCATTCATCTTAATAAAATTAAAGATTTTATTAAAAAGTTTCAGCCGGAAACACTCTATGTAAATGATGAAAAACTCTTTTTAAAGTTTTTTCAGAATACAAACGTGAGTAAATCAATAGTTTATGGCAATAACATCAGTGATGATTTTAAAAATCACTATCGTGAAAATATAAAAGGATCTGGAAATTTTTCAAATGGTTTAATCATTGAAAAATCTGAAAAATATTTCCAGATTACTCATGTTACAGGAGCTCTGTATATAATTAAAGAGATTGCAGAATTTAGTCCAAATAGATTGGAAGATAAGGAAACCCAGAAAAAAAACAGTACAGATATAACTGATAATTTTTCCGATGATTTAAAAAAACTGTTAATCAAGATCAATCAATTGATTAATACAAACTCTGATGAGTTTTCAGACTTTCTATACTCTGGCAGAGAGCAAGTCTATCAATGTATCGAAAATGATAAAAATGAAACAGATTTCTCTTCTGATATGACTGATTTGATTCAATCTGTTTATCAGAAGAAAAAAAAAGAATATAACCATCACTTAGAGCAATCTAAGACAATATCAATTCAGTACTTTATAAAAATAATGTCTGATACTATTAAATTGATTGAGGAGGATTAATGTCAGGTGTTTCCCGATACGAATTACAGAGAAGACGAGAACTTGAGCTCGAAAGAAAAAGAAATCTCGCAATAAAGGACGATTTGAAACAAAGCTCAACTATTTGTAATGAAATAATGAAAATTCAAAACTTGATGGCTCAAGACATTAAAGATATTATTACTGAAAGTGAGAGAACTAATCTGGATAAACTTAATACTTTAGAAAAGATGAGATTATATGATAAGCAAGTAAGTGATAAATTTAAAGTTCAAAAATTGAAAGAATTGAATTCTTTAAAAGATAAACTGAAACATTTACAAACTTCAGAAATTGACAAGGATATTATACTAATTGAAGAAGAGATCCAATCTTCAGAGAATATTATGGAAACATCTGAAAAATTAGGTCGGTTTACAGCGAAAGTTAACAACATGATAAAGAAAGAAATTAAAAAAGTTGAGGAAAGAGAATCCTTCTACAATATGTTTGGATTAATAACTGATGAAGACTTCAAAGATGAAAAAAAGTTAAATCTGGCAGAAACTTTCTTAAATTTAAAGGAGCTTGGTTATGATCCTGAATATGATCCGGATAGTGGAAAAATCTACGCTAAATCTGAAGGAGAACATGATATCGTAGCAGAATCAGATCAGAAAGAGATTACTATGAAATTTGAAAATTATGAAGGAAAATCATGTACTAAAGAGATGCAAAAGATAGAAAAATATCTGAGAGAGAATAATTCAATTACACCAGAAACCAGAATATACACTGACTGGTATAGCCAAATCCCTTTAGAGAAAAATCAAAAGATAAACGAACCGAGAAAGACACAAAAAAAATCTTATGAAAATGATATCAAAGAAAGAAGCCTGAATAATGACAAATAATTGTCTTAGCTATCATATTTTTCTATTCCCATTTAGATGGGATTGTATCGGAGAATCTTTCGAAAATAGTGTCTACGAAATTGATATAGAAAAAAGGTTACAGATATCTCATTTTGACAAAATTCTAAAAGGTTCCTGGAAATTTGACAAATTTAAGATAGATGAAGCAAAAGACTATAATGAATTTGTTTTCTTTTATGACTATGTAAGAGATGCGATTTATAATACAGAACCTATTGATAAGAACCAAACTGCCTATTACTATAAATATCTTGTCAACGCATTAACTGACAAGTATGTGATTAACATTGAAAAAGAAAAAATATCTATGAAATTCGAATTGTGTGTTGATTCAATCTCTTTAAAACTATTTGATACAGGAATTGGAATATTAGGATTCCATCTGGAAAATTTATCTTATGATGATCCAAATGATATTTTGTTAATAAATGAATTTGGCAGAAGAATCTATCCTCAATATCTGGTAGAAAATTTTGAAATAAAAGCTGAATCTTATGGAGCTCAAGGTACTTTTTTAGCAAAGAGTATTGAATTACAATTGGATAGGCAGGAACCATTGATTGAAGATTTTTTAAGATACACTAAAAAAGATCACTTAATTGTAGAAAAAAATCAAAGTCCGGTTTATCTGCCAAAATTTATTGATGGACTTTTTAACTGTAATGGAAAAGAGTATGTGACTACCAATTTTAATGATAGCCATCATAAAATTCTGATAAATCCAATTATTGATGACAGAATGTTTGTGTTGTCTGCTTACATGAATAGTAGTATCCCACCATTACTAAAACATTTCGATATAAATGCAAATGAGTATGCTTATATAACAGATGATTACTGGTATAAATATGTTTTTGTTGATACAGAGCAAAAAACATGTCAGAGTAAAGTCATGTCCAAAGAGCTTATTCAGAAAGCGACTTATGATCGTTGGATAGAATCTGGGACATTATATGGCTTAAGCAGATACTCATTTATGGCAATGATGTCTCATGGAACTTTCAGTAAAGATGTTTTGATGAATCATGTAAAAACAATGTATTATCAGATGGTCGTTCTGTGTTTAGCGCAAAGGGCTTCTATTCTCAGATTTTCTGACGAAGTTACCTATATCTCTACATTGACAAAATCTTCTACCAACAATATTTCTAATCTCTATAAGAAATACATTCAGTTTGTCAACAAAATATACTTTAGAGAGATCACTTCTCAGGAGCAAGGAATTGAGTTATACCAAAAATTACAGGAACAAATGAATCTTCCAAGAGATATCAAGGACCTGGATGGTGAAATTGGGGAATTACATAATTATGCAGATTTAAAAGAAGACAAGAAAACAAATGATTTAGTGACCTTTTTAACAGTTATTAGCGTTATATTTCTTATCCCAACTCTTATAATGGGGTATTATGGTATGAACTCTATTGATGATATTGTACAATTAAAATCTCTGTATTCATTTTGGGAGATGACAATATTATTTACAATTTTACCATTTATACTTATATTTATTTATACACTAGTTAGAGAATATAGAAGGAGGAATAAATGATTCACAAAATGACTTATGAATTGAAACAGCATACTCCCATGATTCATTTTCAACATGATCAGGAGGGCGCTACACTCAGGGCAACAGAATTGAAACCAAAACTGGATAAATTTCTAAAAAAATGGGTATTTGAAAAAAAGGATTTTGAGAGTTACAAAAAATTACTGATTGGCGAAGTAAAAAGTGAAGATGACTTAAAAGACAAGGAAGCCTTTAACTATAAGGTCAAGATTTTTGACCCTGTTAATTTAAAATATGAAATAATCGAAAAAGATAAAATGAAAAATGGTATAATTGAGAGAAAAAGGGATGGAAGTCCTAAAAAAATCAATTTTCCTTGTTTTTTTGCCAATATTGGTAATGAAAATGATAAAAAATTTTCTATGTTAAATACGCTTACAATAGAATTCTCTTCATTTAATAAAGAAATTATTGATAGTATAAAAAAAGTTTTCCCGATTTTTTTATCTAAAACCAATTTCGGGACAAGACAATCAAAGGGATTTGGTAGTTTTTACCTAAGTGAACAAAAATACATTGATGTTTTAAGTAAATTAATGCCTAAAACATATTTTGATATAGAAACAAATGATATAAAAAAAGTCTTTACATATATTGATATATTTTACAAGTCATTACGAAGTGGGATTAATGATGTAAGCAATAGTAATCCATTTTATTTTAAATCAATGATGTTTTTATATGCAAAAAACAAAAATATTCAATGGGAAAAGAAGACGATTAAAGAAAAATTCTTTGTCACCTATAAAAATAGCCAGCAAGATAATAACTTAAAATCGGTAATAAAAAGTGATATATATTATGATAAAAGACTTATGAAAGATATTCTTGGGTTGTCAAGCTCAGAAAAATGGAAGTCATATAATGATGTCCAGATAACAAAGAAGCATATATGCAATGAAGGTATTGACTCATTTACTATAGAAAGAATAAAATCTCCTATAACTTTTAAGCCAATAAAAATTAAAATTAATGAAAAATACATTTATAGGATATATATATTGTGTAATGAAATTAATGAATTGTTAAGTCACTCTGAATTTGTAATCTCAAATTCAAATAATTTACTTGATGAGAAATTAATGCTACCAGATAATAAAGAATTTAATTTAACTGAGTTTTTGAAATTTGCAATTAATCAAGATATTGATAAACATGTAGAAAATAAATTTAGATATCACTCAAGTTTCATTATTCTTAAAGATATTTATTCTCAACTAAAGACTAACATAGGAGGACATAATGACTAAATACATTGGATTAACGATAGGACCTATTTATAAAACTATCAGTATGGCTCGTAAAACCAGAGAACTCTGGGGAGCCAGCTATATTTTCTCTTATATCATGAAAAAAATTATCCAGAATGTAAATGAAAAGTTAAATGCAAAAATCGTCCTGCCTTATACAGATAAGGAACTTTTCAACACACATAATGGGATAGGCTTATTCCCTGACCGTTTGGTTTTTGAAGCAAAAGAAGGTGATTTTGAAAGATTGCAACAGATTACCTCTTTGATAATAGATGATTTAGGAGAAAAATTAGATGATAAATCATTTGTAAAAAACTACTTTCAAATTTATTTTCTGGAAATGAATTGCTCTGCTGATTATAAAGAGATGATTAAACAAATAAATTGTTTACTTGATAATATGGAACTTCAAGTCTCCTATAATAAAAAGGAGCCCGTTAATAAAGTGATAGATTTCTTTAAAAATCATCTCAATAATAGTTTTCTGATAGAAGAAGCATTTGATAAAAAGCGAAATTCTTTTCCTTCATTAATCAAAATCAGTACAAGAGATTTACATGAAAATCAGAAAATGAAGAAAATTATTGATGATTTTAATGATGATGAAAGTGATACTAAGGTCTATGAAGAACTATCAAAAATTTCTCATGAAAAAGAATCAGTTCATAAATATCACAAATACATTGCCATCGTACAAGCTGATGGAGATAATATGGGAAAAACAATTGAATCCTTAAAAAGTAACGAAGAATTTTCAAGTTTTTCCCAAAAAATATCAAATTTTGCCAAGGAAGCTGTAAAATTAATCTCTGAGTATCGAGGGGTTAATATTTATGCCGGTGGAGATGATTTGCTATTTATTGCACCAGTTGCTAACAAATTGGTACACAGTAATATTTTTCAATTGATTGAAAAACTGTCTGATAACTTTGACATGCAGTTTAAAGATTATAATGAAAAACCAAGCATTTCCTTTGGACTTTCAATCAGTTATTACAAATTCCCTATGGGTGAAGCGATTAAAGAAGCCTATGAGCAACTGAAAAAAGCAAAGAAGATGCATAGAAGTAATGAAGAAATCAAGAATGCTCTTTGTTTTAAATTATTAAAGCACAGTGGTCAATTTTTTGAAGTGGATTTGTATAAAAGAAGTATTGAATACCAAAAATTTATGGCATTAGTATCTCATGAATTTGAAGTAAATCAAAAATCTGGAACAAAAGAAAAGGAAATATTTTCATCAATTGCTCATAAACTATCCTCAATGGAAGTTCTGATTAGTGAGATCTCTGATGATTCTGAGAAAATTAAGAATTTTTTTGATAATCATTTTAATGAAAATATCCATTATTCTGACTTAAAAAATAAAGTTCATAAAGACTATATACAGGATGTTAGAGAATTAACCTGTGCAACACTCTCTTCAGAATACCATATTAAAAATCATCATGACTATAAAACAAAGCTCTTTAATCTATATAGCCTTCTTAGAGCCAATAAATTTATAAGGGAGAAATGAGATGAAATATCTAATTCAACTTAAACCAGTGGATAAATTTTTCTTTGGAGGAGAAATAACTTTCGAAGACAATTCTTCTCAATCTAACTATCTTGTCCGTTCAGAAAAATATCCTCAGCAAACCAGCATTTTGGGGATGCTTCGATATCAGATCTTAAAACAAAAAAATCTTCTTAAAGAGACCTACTCAGATAAAGAAAAAGAGCTTGTAAAGGATTACATTGGAGAGAAAAGTTTCTCAGAAGATTCATTGGAGAATAACTTTGGTTATATACGTGAAATATCACCTGTCTTTATTTGTCACACAAATGATGGGAAAAATACATATCATATTACTTCTCCTAAAATGAAAGATCCTGAGTTTAAAAAAGGAAATGGTAAATGTTCATTTAATGGCATAGTTAGAGAATATATCCCCTATATTGAAGGATATCAATCGAAATTAGGATTTAAAAATGATGATATTATGGATAGAATTCTAAAAGAAGTGAGTCAAATTGGTATAAAAAAATCTCAGAATGGTACTACTGATACAGATGCTTTCTATAAGATATTTAGCTATAAAATGAGCAAAAACTATTCTTATGCTTTTATTCTGGATTCAGATGAGAAAATTGAAGATGACATTGTCTATTTAGGAGCAGAAAGATCTGCTTTTCAAATGAAGGTCTCTGATTTCTCACAAGATTATAAAACTCTTTTCTCAGAATACATGAAAATGAATTACATTTTGTTTATGAGTGATGCTTGTGTCAGTCCTGAGATTTTTCAGAATTGTGATTTTTCTGTAACAGATATTATCAGTTTTAGAAATATTATAACTCAATCTGGCAACTACAGATTTAAGAAAAAAGAGTCAAAAAGCGAAAAATACAATATGATACGCAGAGGCTCTGTTTTGTTTTATAGTTCTGAAAATCAGTTAACTGAGTTAAAAAAATCTATAGAGAAAACCCATTTACAAAAAATTGGATATAATATAATTAATAGATAAGAAGGAGATATCATGAAAACATATTTAATCAGATGTAAAAGCAATCTGCATGCAGGCAGTGGTGACAATAACTTTGGTGTTGTTGATAATTTAGTTCAGAGAGATGTCACAACGGAATACCCCACCATTAATTCTTCCAGTTTAAAAGGAGCGCTTAGAGAACATTTTACTCAGAAGTTAAACAAGAATGTAATCAACCATATCTTTGGATCTGATGATAATAATAACCCTTCTTCAGGGAAATTCAAGTTTTTCCCAGCTAATTTGTTGGCAATACCAGCAAGAAGCAGTAATAAAGCCTATCATCTAGCTCTTTGTCCCAGCACTCTAAAGGAATTTATCGAGACGGTCTCGCATAACAAGGATTTGGAGATTGAGTTAAAAAATCTTTTAAACATATCTAAACTGCCATGTGTATTTGATCAAAAAGATAAAGGTGACATTGAAGGTATAAATATTGAAGAAGTTTCAACACACGAGATTAGCAAACTAAAAGAATTACTAAACAATAACTCTTTGGTACTTATGAAAGATGAAGAATTTAAAAACATTTGTTCTAGCCTCCCAGTTATTGCCAGAAATTGTCTGGAAAATGGGATTAGTCAGAATCTTTGGTATGAAGAAGTAGTCCCAAGAGAAACTGTTTTTTCATTTTCAATTTATCATAACTCAAATGATGATCAACCAGAATTTTTTAAAATTTTAAAAGAGGATTTGATTCAAATTGGAGCGAATGCATCTATCGGTTATGGTTTCTGTGAAATCAAAGAAGTGGAGGGATAATGAAAAAGAGAGTCGAAAAATATATCCCCTTTGCTTTAGAAGCAGTAACTGAAAAAATTGCTAAAAATGGAAAAGTCTCTTCGGAATTTAATGGCTATATATCTTCATTTGGTGCGAGTGTCATTTCTTCCGGTCTTCTACCAGCAATAGCATTTTATTCTAATGAGAATGCTTCAACTGCAGAAGACAGAACAAAATTAATGGATGCAATTTTATTCGTTTTAAAAAAAGAAAGATCAGATATTAAGTCTGCAAAATTAATCCATTATCCAGTCTCTTATCCTGATCATGATTGCAAAAACAGAGTTCTGGATGCTGCTGTTGCTTTAAAACTGGCAATCCGAACTTTCGAATTGGTTAAAAGGAGTTCCTAATGGCAAATCCTGGATATTTGTTCTATCGCCAATATTACAATGTGGATAGAAATTCTGTTAAAGTAAATGAAAAAGTTCAGGAACAGTTACTTAAATATACTTTACAAACACAAAATAATTCATTATTTGAAGTAAAAAATGGACATTCATTTACCTTAAAAACAACCTATCCTGGTCTGTTAATTGGTAGTGGCTATAATCATGAAATCAGTGATTGTGAAAGTCAGTTAAAGTTAGGCTTTTTCTTCGATCATACGACAGGATTGCCTCTTATCCCTGGATCATCCATAAAAGGTTTGATAAGAAGTGTTTTCCCTTCAAAATATGATACAGATAAAAAACCAGTGTTAAAAAATGAATCTTCCGAAAAAGAAGATTATATTCGTTGCATTTTAAATAAAGATATTGATGCCACTCAATTGGAACTAGCAATCTTTTGTGGTGTGAAGAATATCAATGCAAATAATGAAGAAGATAGATATTTTCCAATGAGCCATCGAGATATCTTCTGTGATGCATATATCAGTAATGGAGGAAAAGGAAGACAAATCTTCGGAGATGATTATATTACACCACATAAGAATAATCATAACCGAAAGTTAGATGAATTTGCGAATCCAAATCCTATTCGCTTCTTGAAAATATTAGCAAATGTTACTTTTAAATTCCAATTTATTTTGAAAGATTCTGTAATTGATGGCATAACTATCAGTGCATCTGAGAAATTGCATTTATTTAAAACCATTTTGCTGGATATGGGCATTGGCGCAAAAACAAATGTTGGCTACGGACAATTCACCGAATAGAAAAAGGAGACATAATGAGTAATAATTTTGATGAAAAAAAAACAGAAGAAGAATATGAAAAACTCATAGGATCAGTTAATAAAGATATGATACAGAAAGTTATTGATCATATTGCGGAAATTATGGATAAGTTTAAAACAATTCCAGTTTTAGGAGAGTATTTACAGTACATTCCTACAATGGCAGAAGTTTTAGTTGACTATATAAAAGGGAATTATACGCAAATTCCATGGCGAACAATTGCTGCAATAACTGTGGCATTACTTTATGTATTAAGTCCTTTGGATTTAATACCTGATTGGATCCCTGTTGCTGGATATATCGATGATGCATTTGTTATGAAGATCTGTATGGATCTAATCAAAGATGACCTAGATGCTTATAAAGCATGGAAAAATTCAAAGTAATTCAGAACCCAGGGCAATTAGAAGATTGCCCTGAGATACCTAATTTTTTTTATTGTTGAGCTTCATGGTGAGACTTTTGAAACGAGTAATTTGACAAAAAATATGAAGAAATTCGAATACACTTGTGAAGATATGAATCTTACTGAAGACGATGCTTTTAATTTGATTGCAGATTTAGCTGATAAAGAGTTTAAAAGCTGACCTTTAAAGAAAGATTTAAAAGAATTTATCAATAAACAGGATTGGGTAAATAAAAATGATCTACTTGAATTATTAGATTAATTCATCTGATTGATCTCTACACAGAATTATAGTTGTGAATAAAAAAAGTAATATTAATCATATTTCATTTTCCAATAACATTATTTGTTTGTTCTGTTTTTTCATTTATTTGTAAAGAGAGCTTTGAAGGTAATAAGGGTCTCCAGTTTATTATCAGGATCTCCTTTTTAAAATAGATATTTTGGGAAACCCCCTGTTTCCTCTTATTCAAAGCTCTTTTTCAAGAATTGAAGAATTAGTTTGAACCATAGAAAAATATTATGTATTATTCTTATGAAAATTGAATTAATTATTGACAGACTTATGAATAAAAATATTCTAGTTGCATAGAGTGAACTATGTGTTTTGGCGAACCTAAAAAAAAACTGCATTTAAGGCAGATAAAAATGATAAAAAAAACAGGTTCGCCAAAACATAGTCTCAAACCCTTTATGGGTGGTGCTTGAAAATGAGTGAGTTGAATTGACCTGTTAGTACTTCAGGGGTTACGACTTTTTGTTCAATAATTCTGAACCACCCGGCATCAACATAGTTGAATTGACCTGTTAGTACTTCAGGGGTTACGACAAAAAACAAAAAGCCATTTTAATTCGTCATTTGTGTTGAATTGACCTGTTAGTACTTCAGGGGTTACGACGATTGTAACTGTCTGATAGCTAAGGCTACCTGTGGATTAAGTTGAATTGACCTGTTAGTACTTCAGGGGTTACGACGATTGTAACTGTCTGATAGCTAAGGCTACCTGTGGATTAAGTTGAATTGACCTGTTAGTACTTCAGGGGTTACGACGAGAAAACAATTTAATACACAGGTATCCTCAACGGATAGTTGAATTGACCTGTTAGTACTTCAGGGGTTACGACTATTTGATCTTTACAATTCATCCATTCATTAAAGAGTTGAATTGACCTGTTAGTACTTCAGGGGTTACGACGTTCGTTGCTATAAAGTTTCGCCATTTTTTCTCCTTTTTGTTGAATTGACCTGTTAGTACTTCAGGGGTTACGACTCAACCCATCCAGAATAGTCATAATTAGTAATATTGTTGAATTGACCTGTTAGTACTTCAGGGGTTACATTGATAACCCAAATATTGTTTTGCTAATCTTATCGATGGCAATTTGTTGAATTTCAGATTAATTGATATCTACGGCTCGATCCGAGTTGTCTCTATAAAAAATTCAAAGTCCATAAAATAGATTGAAAGGAAGAGATTATGAATAAAAAAACCAAGAAGAACATACTAAAAATCCAGAGAGAAAAAATGAAAAATGATGGGTTTTTTGATGGACGATTTAGGACTAAAACTGTTGAGATAAAAAAGTATAAAAAGGAGAAATATCATAAATACTGGGGAAATGAAGATTAATATTTTTTTTATTGACAAACTATAAATATTGATTATAAAAGGTTAAAAGTATTTGAGGTTTTATGATGTATGCAATTCAACTTGATTTTGAGTGTATGAAGACAATAACACAAATAATGTTTTATAGTGGTGTTCAATGGTATGCTTGTATCAGTAATTCAATAAAGCAATTTATTAAAACAAATGAGTATAATTTTCTTTCAGAAAATTCTATAAGAGTTTTACCTGTAAATAATGGCGTTTATCAATATAGAATTGGAGAAATTGCATCAATCGTAATTTTTTTTGAAGAAGATTCAAAAGAACTAATTTTTAACTGGATTAGAAATATTAGTTTTGAGCCTGTATTAAATAATAGAGATACAAAAAGTCAGTTTTCGATAAACGGGTCATTATCATTTATAAAAGCAACTAATTTGCAGGATAAAATGTCCTTTAATATTTCTTCTCCAGCAATATCAGAGGATTCTTATTTCAATGAGATAGACTCAGTAATAGACAAGAATGAGTTAATGATTTCTTTTATCAGCCCCTTGAGATTGAAACGACCTGATTCATTTAAGAAAGCAGGTCATAAGTTTTTTGATGAAGATTATTTTGATATATTAGTATTCATTGCTTATTTAGAAAAACAATTTAATGAGAAGATAGCCGAAGACTACAGCATTACAATAACTTATAAAAGTCTTACTTGGATTGATATGATATACAAAAATTCAATAGGTGGGGTAATGGGTTCAATAATCATTAGTGGTACATTCCCGAGATCTTTAATTTCTCTTATAGTAAAAGGGCAATATGTTGGCTTAGGTAAGAATCAAAGTTTTGGCTTTGGTCAATATCGCATTAAAGAGTCTATTGAAACCCGTTCAATTGATACGATAAATAAAACAACATTATATCATTCACTCATGAATAGACAATATTTAAACAATATTTTAGAAAATATGGACAAAGAAGCTGTTGATTTTGATGGTATTACACTTCAGGATGTTTTAGATGAAAAGGCTTTATTTATAAACACAATCATTCATAAAATGAAAGAACATAGTTATTTCCCTTCAGAAAGTCAAACTTTTCAAAAACGTAAAAAAAATGGAAAATACCGTACGATAACTGTAAACAATTTCACTGATCGTTTTGTATTTAAGACCATTGCAAAAATATTATCTGATTCCTGTGATAATATATTTTCAGAAAATTCTTATGCATATCGGGTTGGATATGGTCATCACAAGGCTGTTAACCAATATCTAAAGTTTAAAAATGGGGGTTATCATTATGGAGTAAAAGCAGACATAGAATCTTTTTTTGATAGTATCCCATTAATGCCAATATATCTTTTATTAGAAGGATTGTTTAGAAATGACCCCATTCTTCGAATATTGGAGAAAATATTTGATAAAAACAAGATAGGATTAGATCAAGGCAATGCTTTATCTCCATTGTTATCAAATTTATATATGATTTCTTTTGATACTCAATTAAAAAATTCTTCTTACAAAATGATAAGATATGCAGACGATTTTATTGTTTTATCGAAAGTAAAAGATGATTCAATAGTCAATTTTATTGAGACAGCCTTAAAAAATATTAACCTAAAAATGTCTATTGAAAAATCAATTTCAATAGAACCTGACACAACCTTTGAATTTTTAGGTCATTTAGTTGAAAAGAATAAAGCAAGTAAGATAGGATCTACAGATAATACAGACATTGCATGGACTTATATGTTTGATAAAAAAAAGATAGAAGGGATCCCCATTTATATATCTTACTACAATTCTTATGTTAGAAATGAAAAAGAGAATTTGATCATTGAAACAGATAACGAGAACAGAAAGATACCATGGAAATTGATTCAAAGAATTGTGATCATTGGAAAACCTCGTGTCAGTGCATCGGTTATTCAGAAAGCATTAGAATATAACAAACCAATACAGTTTTTGAATATTTTAGGAAATGCTATAGGGGGTTTTAATCATCATTTAAAATGGATTAATATTCCTGAACTATTAGAAAGAAGAGGTCAAAATTGTGCAGATTTTACAATACAATTTATAAAATCAGTCGTAAAAGCAAAACTCCATAATCAAAGGCACATTTTAAAGAAAAATGGGATAAAATCTGATTTATTAAGAGAATTAATGATTTCATTGAAAACAGTCGGCGATATTGATTCGATAAGAGGAAAAGAAGGTGCTGGTTCTGCTGAGTTTTTTAAACATTATAAGCTTTTAGTGGATCCATTTCCATTTAATGGGAGAGAGTACTATCCTCCTGTTGGTCCAGTAAATGCCATGCTTTCATTAGGTTATACATTAATATACAATAGGATAAGTGAATCTTTAATCAGTTATGGGTTTTATCCCTACGAAGGCTTGTATCACAATGGAAGAGGTAATCATAAAGCTTTAGCTTCCGATTTAATGGAACCTTTCAGGTTTATATCTGAACGAATTGTTTTGCATTTGATTCATACAAATTCTATTAAACTTGAAGATTTTTCTGATATACAAACAAACAATGGGAACTGTACTCGATTGCAAGGAGATGGTTTTAGAAAATTTATCAATCGCTTTGAATGGATGATGAATCAACAAATAAACGTCAAAGGGAAAAATATGAACTTCTATAGTGTTTTAGATGATAGCGTTAAAACTCTTTATAAGAGTATAGTTTTAGGTATTCAATACAATCCCTTTTTTTTAAATTAGTATGAAAAGAATAATTGCTTATGATATATCTGATGACCGTATTAGATATAGAATATCCAAATTCTTAGAGAAACATGGGCTAAGAATTCAAGAATCAGTTTTTATTGCTGAAGTATCATCAAAAAACATTAATTGGTTTATGAAAAACCTTGAAAAAATAAACAATAAGAATGGAAAAATTCATGTTTTTACTCTATGCTCAATTTGTGAACAGAAAGCAGTTGCTATTAATGATATCTTAGAAAATGTAATAATTATATAATAGTCCCAGTTAAGTCCGCTGTGAAAAAATGAAAACCTTAAATGGTAGAAACAATGATTAGGACAGTTAAGGGAATCTGAAAATGAAAATGACCTTCTTCGAGCCATCGAAGAAGGGTTTTTTGTACGGAAATTGAGAGTTTATAATTATCATAAAAATTTAAATAATTTATCTTGACATCTTGACATATATAATGTCATATTATCTCATGAAAGAGAATGATAAAAAATATACGATTGGTGAGTTGGCAGACAAGGCAGGTGTTTCACGCCGAGCAATCAGGTTTTATGTGCAAAACAATATAATTCCTGCTCCTGCAGGCCTTGGCAGGGGAAGCTATTACACAGATGAACATCTGACAAAGATACTAAAAAAGAAACAGCAGGTTGCTCAAGTGAAACAAATTGTTTCAAATAAATATGACACTAAACACAGCACAAACAGTATCAGATATGTCTCAAGAATACAATTAAATGATAACATTGTACTGGAAATACCCGCATCTTATCCTGTGCCTGATGTTGAAATGCTAAAAAAAATTAAAGACATATTACTGATCAATAACGATGAAAATGAGGAGTTATAGTATGAACAGAGCGCTAAATATTGGTTTACAGGCAATGAAAAACAAAAAGGAAATGGCATTTATCAATCTCAGATCGGTGAGTGCTGATGTTAAAATTATTGGGAATCTATGCTATTGTGAGATAAGTCAGCAATTTGTAAATACCGAAGAAATATCTGTGGAAGCTGTTTATAGTTTTCCATTACCTATGAGCGCAACAATATGCAGTTTTTCAATTTTCAATAAAGATAAGGTTTTAGAATCTAAGATAGCGGAAAGAGAAAGTGCTTTTGACAAATATGATGAAGCGTTGCTACAAGGGAATCGTGCCTATTTACTCGATCAGGACAGACCAAACCTCTTTACTACCAGTGTTGGAAATTTAACTCCGGGTCAGGATATTATTGTAAAGATAGGGTATGTGCAACTTATAAACCAATACCAAAATATTTGTAAATTTATCCTTCCAACAACACTTGCTCCTGTCTATACTCCGCCCAATTTCCTTAAGAAAATGGATCCTGCTGAAATTGACAGGCTTTATCCTCCGTTTTCATTATCTTCATTACCTTATGGATTGAGTATCAATATCGATGCCACAATGCCAGGAGGGATTAAATCGATAGACTCGCCATCTCACGCAATTAAAACGCAGATTAACAAAAATAATGTTACTATTAGTTTTTCAAATGAAAAAGTGGCAATGGATAGAGATTTTATTTTAGAAATTGAAGGATATAACAGCATTGATAATAAAATATTAGTTTCAGAAGACAGAGTTGACAAAGGATTTATTGCATTAAGTAACCTTATATTACCAGAAAAGAAAAAAAGTGAATTAAGCAGAAATATAGTTTTTCTGATAGATTGTTCCGGATCAATGAGTGGTGAAAGGATCGTTCAAGCTAAAAATGCATTATATTTTGCTTTATCCTCTTTATTAATAGGTGACAATTTCAACATAATTGCTTATGGTTCAGATTATAAATGTTTCTCAGATAGCATCATGGGATATAATGAAAATAGCCTAAATGCCGCAAGAAACTGGGTGAACAAACTGGATGCAGATATGGGGGGAACTGAGATTTTCAACCCAATAAAACACATTATTAAAACTCAAACTACTTTGACGCAAGATGTCATTTTACTGACAGATGGAGAAGTTGGCAATCAAGAGGAGATTATCAATTATCTCAGAAAAAGAAATAACAGTACCAGATTTTTCACCATCGGTGTAGGCACTAATAGTGGAGAATACCTTCTGAAATCTCTTGCGGAGGACACAAAAGGCTTTATGGAAATTATCAATAACAATCAGAAGATTGAGACCATTCTCAACAGGCAATATTCACGCATAAGAACAAAATCGCTTAAAAAAGTAGAGTTGATTATCGATAATCAAAGCATTGATATTAGCTATCTTATACGATCCGTATTTTATAACGATATTGTAAACTTCTTTATACATTTAGACAATAAGCCTCAAACTGAGATTGACATCATCTTTATTTTTGAAGATCAAGAGACAATCAAAATGACTTTACCTGTTGATTTTATTGACAACAATAATTTCAAAGGCTTAGAACAACTCTATGCAAAGTTTTTGATTGACAATGTATTGCCATATTATGTCGGTTCTAAACAAAAAGTTCAAAAAAATAAAACTACAGAATTTGCTTTAAAATACTCAATTCTAAGTGAAAATACAAGTTTTGTAATAGAAGAAACTTTAAAAGAAAAATCAAATCAGATTGCTTTACGGAGAGTTCCTGTAATGCTACCAATTGACTATCTTAGTGTCTGTAATTCGATAGCTTGCTCTATCCCGACTTATTTTGATATTAGCTCAAAAACTACTTTAATGAGAAAAAGTAAGAGTTTATTTTATGATTGTTGTGAGACCATAAACAGTAACTATAATGATAATTCTCTCATAGAGATTATTAATCTTCAAACAGCTCAGGGCTATTGGGATGATTTTTATAAAGTATCAAAAATTACCAAGATATCCCGAACAAAATTCAACAAAAAGATAGACAGTATAAAAAAAGAACTAAATCTTGATGATATTTTTATAAACCAGATCGCTCTAACGGTACTTGTTTTGGAATATTTTAAAAGTAAACACATTGATCAAATCCAAGAATGGAGTAATGTAGCAAATAAAGCAT
Source organism: uncultured Candidatus Cloacimonadota bacterium (assembly GCA_964573665.1). Lineage (GTDB taxonomy): Bacteria > Cloacimonadota > Cloacimonadia > Cloacimonadales > WRIO01 > JAGOCT01. Next base: position 94,236 of record CAZNKI010000007.1, read on the forward strand.
ATAAATTTATCTCTGACTATGGCTATGAGATTTAATAATATATCCAGCTTCAGCAACAAAGGAACATCAATTCAACAAGCCCCGCATGGGAAGACAGAAAGATAATCGCAATCAGGTTGATCGCGCTACAAAAATTTGTAGGGGCAGGTTTTACGCCTGCCCAAATAAAAAGGCGAACATGAAGATTCGATCATACGAGTAAATCGTTGTGTATGCATCACCGTATGTAGATTTATTTGATCAGGTGTCGCAACGATGGCGCTCTTGTTTTTGAGATTTCGTTCACAGGCCTTACAGCCTGTGTTATTGATTTATCGTTCCTATGGAACTTATCGAAAAAAAGCACCATTGGTGCGATATATGTTTAATTATGGGTGTCAGCCCATAGAAGAGAATAGATATAAATGAGCTCTGTAGGTGCGACACCATTCCCTTTTCGCAATCTGGTAGAATACGATACAGAAATTGATGCAAGAAGACCTATAGGAGATTCCACGCTACACTACGTTCCGCTCTGAATGACAAGATGCTTGTGATCAATGTTGTATAGGAATGATTGTAGATGGTCGTGTATCCCGTAAAGCAAGTTGCCAGCTTGCTCTCGTTGTGCATGCATCCTTGCTTGCACTATTTCCGTAGGGGTAGGTTTCACGCCTACCCAAAATGACTTTCCTGTAGGGATATTGCGAAATGCCGTAAATCCGCAAAAAAAATGATGCAATCTCTCATGACCACCCCGTCAGCTGTCGCTGCCACCCCTCCACATAGGGGGATTGAGTCGGTCGTATAACTCAATGTACCGGATGGATTTGAGAGGGTCATGTATCTTGTAAAGCAAACTACCAGTTTGCTAAATACACTTCTCTATTTCCAAATCAATTCACCACTCATAATTCACCATTATTTATCTACCAGCTTGCTCTCGTTGTGCATGCATCCCTGCTTGCACCTTTTCGTATTATTCGTAGGGG
>CAZNKI010000008.1:0-75777 GCA_964573665.1 uncultured Candidatus Cloacimonadota bacterium
CCAGTAGAAATAAATGTAAAATCCATACTGCTTGAGCTCGTTCAAATGCTTTTTTATTATACGTGCTTTGCAGTATAATAAAAATGCTTATTTATATTGCATTACGATAGCAAGCTGGTAGTGAAAAAATGGTAAATTATGAATTTTGAATGGTAAATTGATTTTGAATAAGAGATGAAATAATTAAGACGCGATAAATCGACGTCTCTACTAGAAGAATTGTAGGTTGTATGAAATATGATGCAAACAGGGATGTTTGCATAACGTTAGCAAGCTAGTAGCTTGCTTTACTGTATTGCCCAGGCGAAAACCTGCCCCTACGATGAACTGGCAAATCAATAATAAAGCAAAAAATGCGGAGACGTTGATCTCCGCATCACAGGTTAATACTTTTTATTGGCAAAGACTTTATCAAGTCCCGACTTCTTTAGTTTAGAGCGTTGATGCTCCTCTTTCTTTATTCGTTGTTTACTTCGCTCTTTTTGGTAGTTAACTTCTGCTTTCAGTGTTAAATATGAAGCCAGACGATCCTGATCAAGCAATCCTGAGCTGATTGCCTCAAGAATTGCGCATCCTGGTTCAGTTTGATGTTTACAGTCTGAAAAACGGCATTCTTGTTCAAGTTGAACCACATCACCGAAAGTAAATTCAAGATCGCTATCATCTCCAAGAATTTTCACATCTCTTAAACCAGGGTTGTCAATCAGTATCCCTCCATTATTCAGAAAAACCATATCTCTACTGGTTGTCGTATGCTTTCCTCTATCATCACCCAGACGAGTTCCATTTACAGATTGCAGAGCGTCTCCGCAAATCGCATTGATCAGTGTCGATTTTCCTACACCAGAAGAGCCGATCAAACTAATAGTAATTCCTGACCTCACATACTTCATAATCTCTGCTAATCCTTCGTTTTTTAAGGCACTGAGCAGATAAACAGGTGTATTGTTTGCGATCTTTAACACTTCCTTGTATTTTTCTTCTTTATCAAGACACAAATCTACCTTGTTCAAGAGAATTACGGGCATTGCCTGACTGCGATGTGCCAATAAAAGATAACGTTCTATCGTCCGCAAACTAAAATCATAACTTAGTGAAAAAACCAAAAATACGATATCAATATTTGCTGAAATCACTTGTTCATCAGAACTACCTGGTTTGTTGAAATTTCTTCCAAAGGTATTCTTCTGTTTGCGAGCAAAATAAGATTTTCTTGGCAATATATAGCAGATGGTCAACCAATCGCAGTTCTCTCTCTTTTCCACAAGCACCCAATCACCAACCACAGGCTTTTCGAAGCTGTTAATTGATGATTTATACATAATATCACTCATTCGAGCAACTTGCAATTTTTCTTCGCAGATCACTTCGTATCTGTTTTTTGATTCTGAGCACACTCTTGCAGGGCTTAGATTTTTCTTTTTATATTCCATGGCAATGTTTTGCCAATCTTCATTCCAGCCTAAATTTGTTAAACTGAACATGATTCCTCCGTTTTCTTTATTGAGGAATCAGTATTTGATTCCTCCGATGTTGTTTTCTCCTGTTTTTACTAATACAATCATCTTTCCTCCTTTTTTCAGCTAAAAAAAAATACCCAGGTACACATTCCCTGGGCAATATAATCGCACTAAGGAATGGTACAAGCCAATCCTCAATGCTTTAAATTGATTTAGCTGTTGATCACAAAAGCATACAATAAGGATTGCTTAACGATTAAGACCTCTTAAATTTTTCATATTGATTTCCTCCTTATTGTTTTATTTAAATGTTATATATATTTTTAATTATCATTTCTGTCAAGAACAAATCATACATTTTCTGCAAATATATAATAAAAAATACCTAAATGATTGGTTCAACGCTCAGACGAATAGAATAATATGATGAATGTAACTAAGCGATAGATTATACTTTTTTTATACCTTTGGTTGAAAAGGCATTTAAATCAAGGGATGCGAACTCTTTCTTTAAAAATTTTGAAACAGCAGCAGCGCCAATCATCGCAGCATTATCCATACACAACTTTATCGGTGGAAAATAAAGTTCAGCTTTTAGTTTATGATTTGCCTTTTGCATTTGAGAGCGAAGGAAACTATTTGCAGAAACTCCACCAGCGACAATAATTTTATTGATTTTATGAGCACTTGCGTAAGCAATGGTTTTCTTCACCAGAATATCCACAATTGCCAATTGCACAGAAGCAACAATATCATTCAGATTTTCTTTGATATACTGTTCGTCCTGTTTGTCAAGATACTGAAGCACAGCTGTTTTCAGTCCACTAAAACTGAAATTATAGTTATCTTTTCGATTCATCGCCTGTGGAAATTTGTAGAAATGTGGGTTACCTTCTTTGGCAATTCGATCAATTACAGGACCGCCAGGATAACCAAGATTAAGTATTTTAGCAATTTTATCAAAAGCCTCTCCAGCAGCATCATCTACTGTATGACCTACGATTTTGAAATCTTCTTCAGTCTCAAATACAACAAGTTCAGTATGCCCACCAGAAATAATCAAAGCTAACCATGGAGCGGATAGATCAGGATGTGCGATTTTATTGGCATAAACATGACCCAGCATGTGATTGACGGCAATGAGCGGAATACCTAATGACCAAGCTAAACCTTTAGCAAAAGAGACCCCAACCAGTAATGAGCCAATAAGCCCTGGGTTGACAGATACGGCAATAGCAGACATATCTTTGAGTTCCTTATCAGCTTCTTTGAGTGCCATATCAAGACAAATCATTAGATTTTTCAAATGAAGCCGTGAAGCAAGTTCAGGAACTACTCCGCCAAAATCATTATGTACAGCCTGAGAGGAAATAATATTGGAATAAACTTTGTAATTTATATCTATCACTGCGATGGAAGTATCATCACAGGAGCTTTCAATTGCTAAAATATAATTAGTCTGCATAGTTAATCTTTCTTTTTTATTCTTACTTTTTGAGGTGTAAAATCGATTATTTTTACTTGAGTATTTTCGATACTCACTTCAATGTCGCCTTCATCGTTCTTTATGATCGCTTTTATCTGAGCGGGATCAATTACCTTAACAGAGTCTTGTTTTCCTTCAATGATTACTGATACGCGATCAGGAAAAATGCTGATTTTCTTATCTGATAATTCGATAGGAATATTGTTAAAAGTACGATTGACTGTCGATTGTTTTTGTTTGATCAGGGTTAACTGCGAAGGGATCAGCAAGATTTTATCGCTGATGTTCTCAAATTTGATTTTTCTATTTTCCTTGATCATGCTTTCAGTAATGGGTTCTGTGTTGATCAGCTCGATTTTTTGAATATCTAGTAATGGACCAGAGACAATGACACTGCGTTCGTCAGCATCAATTTGTTGCGCATAAAATGCTTCTTTCACTTGTGGAGACTCAAAGTTGAGTTGGATCGGCACCTTTTTTTGTATGATCCGTTCAGCAGAGAGTGAGGTTTTATCTATTTGATCTAAAAGCTTAAAATTCAGTTGTTTATACTTTTCAAAGAAAGGTCCGAATTTTTCCAAAGTTAGAGAATTCTTTCCTATACTAAGCGTAGAAGCATCATATTCCAGGTACGGATTTGATATATAGAATAACAGCAAAACAATCCCTTGTCCATCTACCTGAAAATTCAATCGAAGAGAGTCTTGTTTGCTGACATATATATTCTCAGGCACATTGATCACTCGAACGGGCAACTTCATCTTTATCTCTTGATGTTTTAGTAAGTTCACCTGTAACCAGATCAGAATAGCAATGATTAAAGCGAGTATTTTTAAGCTGACATTTGTCCTCATTTATTCTCCCTTTTCTATCTTAAAAATCCTGATTGATACTGAAATAATAAGTAGGTTTGCCATGATTTACAAAATCACTATGCCAAGCAATATCAAGCTTTAGGACAAAATATCCGATATTCATTCGAGGACCATAACCAAAGCCAAAAACCAGATCTTTCGTTCTGCCATGTTGAATCCCCTGATAATCTTCACCGAGATTCCAAACTGCTCCCATATCCGCAAAAATACTTCCTCTGATGTCACCTAAGACAATCGGAAGCGGAAAGCCCAGTTTTAAATAATCAATCAATGGAACTCTTAACTCCAAACTATTTAACACTTTAGTATCGCCTTCACGGTCAGAACTGTTCCCACGAACACCATTGAATCCTTCCAAATGAAACTGTTGAGGAAAATTGCCATTACTATGTCCAAGGATGGCACGATGAGCTATAGCAAAACGTTCGCTGAGTCCCCAGTAGGTTCTGAAATCAGTATAATGAGTAATGTAATCATAATCATCTTCAGAAATGTTCGCCTTGATGGTATAAAAGGCTTTGATCCCTGTCATTGGACCGGCTTGACCATAAAGGGCATTATCGTAAACTAAGGAAAGTGACGGAGAATAATTTAAATATTTATTTAAGGTTTCATCAAGCCAAACACCCTCCTCATCTTCTGAGGTTGGTGCCTGCCATAGATCCCAGTCTCTCTGATATTCATAAACTGATTGATCAAGTTCTAACCTGAAATATCGGTTTAAAGGATATCTTAAAAGAAAATAAGCCCCCATCTCTCGCTCGGTAAGTCGACGGTAAACATTATCTGGATACCTGAAAACAATATCATCACTGGTCTTAAACAAAGCTAATCCATAATCGATACGATAAGGCAAATAGAGATAAGAGAATGTAAAATTGGAATCTTTCAATTTACCATTGAACTCCATATTTATTCCTAATCCATGGTTTCCCATTAGATCAGATAAACCTAACTGAATTTGACCAATCGTACCCAGAGAAGAGGAATACGCCATTCCACCCCAGAACTGGTCAATCATTAATCGAGGTTTGTATTTTTTAAAGATCGGCTCAAAAAATGAAGTAGAGTCTGGCTTTTCTTCAATTTTGGTGATTCTGTCCAGTTCCTTCATTCTAATAGATACTAAAGAATCCTTTTCAACGGGCTGGCCTGGTCTAAATCTTCTTTTTTCTTTACTATCAGTAATCACCATAACGCTATCGCCAGGATTTTTACCAAAAAAGCGATAGTTATCAATCCTAAATTTCTCTTTAAAATCATCGATCAACACTATCGGTTTTACAGGCTCGTATGCCTGATACTTCAGATCATTGAGAGGTTTATTCATCAGGTAGATATCCCATGCACCATCATTGAAACATGAGAAGGTCAACATATCATCGTCTCTTGACAGATCAAAATCTAATATACCAGAGAAGAATTTAACTAAATGCGCTTTTTGAGCAGTTTTTAGGTCAATCATGATAATATTACTCAAGCGATCTTCTTCTGAGATACATAAGAGTCCATTATCATCAGATGTCCATTCAGGACTATAGTTGTTATATTGATCAAAACTTACCTGAGAAAACTGAAGCGTCTCAGTGTCATATATAAAAATATTCTTGTTTAGTTTTGAGAAAATATGTTGATACTTGGATTGATCTAAAAAGGTACGTTCAGAAACAAAGGCAATTTTTTTCCCATTATTAGACCATTTTGGTTGAGCATCCTGATACGAATCAAAAGTGATCTGATCCAACTTTTGACTCTCAATGTCGTATAAGAAGATATTATTCTGATTATTCTTTTGGCCTGAGAAAACGATTTTTTTCCCATCAGGACTCACATCAAGTTCATAAACCGAATCCATTTCTTTTAACAAGATCTTTGAAGTAACTTTCTTTGTATTGATATTATAAAAATAAATCATATCTCCGTGAGTGGTCTTTGAAACAAAAACAATTTCATCGCCTGAAGGCATAAATGAGATATTACTTCTCTGAAAATGAAATTCTTCAAATCGGCCATCAAGTTCTCCTTTGAGTAATTGTCGCGCTTTCTTTTTTTCACCAAAGGTATTGATTTCCCAAATGCCTGTCCGAGACATTTTGTTTGAGAAAAATACAACTTTATCACCGAGGGGTGATAAACGAGGAGCAACATTCATGTTGGCTTTGAACTTTGAATAATCGGTTAAACGTTCAGCATATTCAGTAGGTGTGGCGTACGACTGAATAATTGGATAATACTTTCTTTTCAGATACATACGGAATCTTTTTTCTACTTCATCAAACTTTTGACCAAACAATTTCTTGCAGGCAGTATCTAAATCGGGTGATACACGAATCTGATAGAAAAATTTAGCAGGAATTTCATCACCATATTCAACTGCAAGCCAGGTGAGAAAAGCCTCCCCTAAGCGATAGGCATAATAGCCATAAATCTGGTCCAAAGGATATAGTTTATCATTCAATACTAAGTCCAGAATAAACATATTATTGTAAACATCTTCTCCACCAATAGATAAAAATTCTGGCAAACCTTCTGAAAACCAGAAAGGCAAGGATGTATTTGAGCGTTCAAAAAGCGGGTTCATCATAATATTTCCAGAAATATCGTTGATATAGGCATGAGTGAGTTCATGCACCAAGACTTCTTCAAACTTTTTAAATGACCCATCAAACGGAACCACAACACGGTTTCTCAAAGATTCAGTAAAACCGCCCACCCCCTCTGATAACAAAGGGTAAATAATATTACTTGTTTGAAACTGTTGTTTTGATTGATATACGACAATCGGAATTCGTTTAATTACGGGAGTTTTAAAATAAAAATTGAGGTGGTAGTATGCATTTTCAGCTATAAAGGCAATCGCTTTACCAAACTGATCATCTTCTTCAGAATAATGAATATCAAAATGTTTGGTTTCAACAATCTTCCAGTTGATCTTCTTCGGTTGAACTTTATTCTGGCCAAAAGAATAGGCGTTTAAGACTGAAATCATTATCGCCAGTAAAATTACGATGCTTATCTTTTTCATATACTCACCTTTCATCAGAGACTATATATAAAACACTCCTGTTAGCTCTGAGTTACAAAACTCCAACATCATTTAATAATATCTTTTTATTTCGTCAAGCAAATAATGTGTCAATTCAAGTATCTCAAAACGTTATGGGATTTTTTTGAAGAAAAAAAGGCAGGAGATGAATCCTGCCTAACATATCTGTTGATTACTTACAGTTTTTTATGACATAACCACCAGTCAACACATTCAAACTCGCCATTCTTTGCTTTTTCAAATCTTTCTTTGGCAGTTTTTACATCTTTTGCTGGAGGGACAATCACATGATCACCAAAGAGTTCTCCATCAGGCCACTGAGCAGGCATTGCTACGCCATTCTTATCAGATATCTGCATTGCATTCACAGCTCTTAAGATTTCATCCATATTTCTTCCAAGTTCCTGAGGATAATAGAATATAATACGAATCTTACCTTGCGCATCAACCACGAATACAGCTCTCACTGTATTTGTACCCTTGCCAGGATGAACCAATCCAAGTGTCTCTGCAACAGATCCATTATCGGCAATTATTGGAAACTGAATCTCAACATTCAATTTTTCTTTGATCCATTCTTCCCATTTAATATGTGAAAAAACCTGATCTACGCTCAAACCAATGAGTTCAGTATTGATCTTTTTAAAATCCTCATATCTTTTTTGAAATGCAACAAATTCAGTTGTACAAACAGGAGTGAAGTCTGCAGGGTGACTAAACAATACAAACCATTTGCCTGAGTAATCATTTGGAAGTGTCTTTTCTCCGTGAGTTGTGACTACTTTCATCTCAGGGAAATCATCGCCTAATAAAGGCATTCTTTTACATTCACAATTCTGACTCATTTTGTTCTCCTTTTTATTTTTCATTTTCTAATAATCTACACTTTTTAAATCTAAAAAGCAAATTAATTGTTTTCTTTTTTCTCTAAGGTGACATTTTAACTCATTATCACTTACAGAAATAAAATAAAAAAATATTTTTCTTGACGCTTTATCTGCTTATAATATTTTTAGCTTAGCCTAAATTTTTAAGGAGTGAAAATGGAAAGCATAGAATTAAGTGCAAGCCTGGAAGATTACATTGAAGCATTGTATCATATCGTAAAGGTAAAACAAGCAGCCAGAGCAAAAGATATTGTCAATCAGCTAAAAGTATCCGCTGCTTCTGTTACAGGCGCATTAAGAGCACTTTCAGAAAAAGGTTTGATCAGATACGCTCCTTATGATGTGATTACATTAACCGATTTAGGCGAGAAGGTAGCCAAGGATGTGGTTCGACGTCACGAAGTGTTAAAAGATTTCTTTACCAAAATTCTTGCAGTTGAAGAAAAAGAAGCCAATGAAGCCGCCTGTCAGATGGAACATTCTATCCCGAAAAGCATTCTCGATCGCTTTGTTCGGTTTATTGATTTTGTAGAAATATGTCCCAGAGGTGGATCTAAATGGATTGCAGGTTTGGGACACCAATGTATGGAACAAAACGATCTATCAGTCTGTGAAAAATGCACGACACAAGTATTGAATAATATAAAAAATAGAATAGCGGAGGAAAAAATGGATCCACAAACATCCATCACTCTTAGACATTTAGCTATCGGACAAAAAGCGAAAATTCAAAAGATACAGGCTAAATCAGAACTGAAAAAACGCTTTTTGGAAATGGGCTTAATTCCTGAAAGTATTGTTGAAGTTGAAAGAATCGCACCCATGGGTGACCCAATTGACGTTCGAATTAAAGGATATCATCTCTCACTGCGAAAAGAAGATGCAGACTCAATTGTCGTAATTCCATTGAATTAGGAGGATTTATGCCTTTAGCATTTGTACAAAGTGGAAAAAAAGTAATACTTACCCGCATTGACGCTGGTTGTGACTTAAAAAACAGAATGGCGTCGATGGGGATTATCCCTGGTACTGAAATTGAAGTGGTTCAAAACTTACACTCTGGACCTTTCATGATCAAGGTTAAAGATTCTAAATTCGCTATAGGTCGCGGAATTGCGCTTAAACTACAGGTCGCCTGATAATTTTTTTTAAGCACAATGTTAGGCAAGCCTAAAAATCTTATTCAAGCAGAAAGGAAATAATATGTCATCCATAAAAATAGCATTAGCAGGCAATCCCAATTCTGGGAAAACCAGTATCTTCAACAACCTCACGGGTGCCAGACAACATGTAGGCAATTATCCCGGAGTAACTGTTGAAAGAAAAGAAGGTAAATTAACTCATAAAAACCAAATCATTGAAGTGATTGATTTACCTGGAACTTATAGTCTTACGGCTTATTCTATTGAAGAAAAAGTAGCCAGACAAGTCATCATTGAAGAAAAACCAGATATGATCATCAATATTGTTGACGCATCAAATTTGGAGCGAAACTTATACCTGACCATGCAATTGATCGAATTAGAAATCCCCATGTTGATTGTATTCAATATGTGGGACATCGTTAAGTCAAAGGGAACAGAAATCAATCTCTCTTTGTTCTCACAACTTCTGAATGTGCCTGTACTTAGTATGATCGGATATAAAAATATTGGGACAGAGCAATTGCTCGATACAATTTTAGAGTATAATAAAAAAGAAAAGCAAATCAGAAACATTCGAATGAATGAAGAGACAGAGAAACTGATCGTAAAAATCGATGAAATTTGTCAGCCACTAAGAAAGATGAGAAGATGGGAACTCATCAAGCTCCTCGAATCAGATGAAGAAGTTCGAAACTCAATCAAAGATGAAAAGATTCTTCATGAGATTGACAGATTATTGAGCAGATATACAGAAGAACACGATGACAGTACTGAGACATTGATCGCAGAACAACGTTATGGTATCATCTCTGGTCTTTGTCATAAATGTGTACGATCAAGCATAGAATCAAAAATTTCAATTTCAGATAAAATTGATAGTATTGTCACCCACAAGCTTATAGGTATCCCGATTTTCCTTGGTTTAATGTATATGGTTTTTCAGTTAACCTTCACTTTTGGAGATCCATTAATGGGATGGATCGAATCCTTCTTCTCTTTTATTGGTGATATCATCAATATGCATATCTTTAAAGAACAGGAAAGCTTATTGGCATCTTTGGTACTTGATGGAATCATCGGTGGCGTTGGTGGAGTGCTTGTATTTCTGCCAAATATTTTATTGCTCTTTCTTGCTCTGGCGATAATGGAAGATAGCGGATATATGGCTCGCGCGTCTTTTATCATGGATAAACTGATGAACAAAATCGGCTTACATGGAAAAAGCTTTATTCCGATGATCATTGGATTTGGATGTTCAGTTCCTGCGATTATGGCGACACGAACCCTTGAAAGTAAACGTGATCGCTTAGCAACAATTTTAGTCACACCGCTGGTGAGTTGCAGTGCGAGATTACCCATTTATGCGCTAATCATCCCTGCCTTCTTCCCAAAATCACTAAATGCACCTATTCTTTGGTCAATATATATCATTGGTATTTTGCTGGCAATCCTCCTGGCAAAAATCCTCCGTTCTACTGTATTCAAAGGGGAATCTGTACCCTTTGTCATGGAACTCCCTCCTTATCGAATCCCCACGATAAAGAGTATTTTCATTCACATGTGGGATCGTGGCGGGCAATACCTTAAAAAAGCCGGAACCATCATCTTAGGCATTTCAATTCTTCTTTGGTTTCTCACCACTTTCCCACAAAAAAAATCATTTGATCAGAATTATAATTTGCTCAAACTTCAAGCAGAGCAACAATATCTTAATATCCAAGATCCTGATCAGGAAACATATAAACAACGTATTGAGGAGATTGATCATCTACAGCAATCAGAAATACTCGCTTACACTGCAGCAGGTAAGATCGGTCATTGGATGCAACCTGTGTTAAAGCCAATGGGCTTTGACTGGAAAATTGGAACAGCGCTCATCGGTGCTTTCGCAGCCAAAGAAGTTTTTGTCGCTCAGATGGGTATTGTCTTTTCAATAGGCGAAGCTGATGAAGAATCAGATGCGCTGAGAACCCTCCTTCGTAAGGCTTATAGTCCTTTAGTTGCTTTTTGTATCATGCTGTTCTGTTTAATCAGCGCACCTTGTATGGCAACCATTGCGGTGACCAAAAGAGAAACTAATTCGTGGAAATGGGCAATGATCCAACTGGTGGGCCTCACTGTTCTGGCATGGTTGATCACAACCTTAGTATATCAAATCGGTCGAATAAGCGGTCTCGCTTAAGGAGGAATTATGACTGATTTAATTATCGTTCTTATGATTGTACTTGTCACAGGATTCTTAGTTGTCAGACATTTGATGAAACAGTGGAATGATTCTAAAAATGGAAGTCCCTGCGGGGGACAATGCAGTTCGTGTCACTCATCCTGTGATTCGATTAAACTCATCAAGATAGATCCAAAAGAGCTTAGCTTTAATCAACAGTCACACACAAAGTTCCAAAAAAACACTGAAGATCACTCACAAAAACACTTTTAAGTCTTCAGTAATTTATCTCTCTGTCCTGCTGATCTCTCCAACAGCAGGACAATTTTCATATAAAAAAGCCATAAATTAAAATGTAGAGAGCTTTGAATTAGAAGAAAAAGTTAATTTATAAGTTAAGGATTCCTTTATCCTTAGGCATTTACGGCTCGAGCCGAGCCGGCTCCATGGCTAATTCAAAGCTCTCATGTGATTAATCGCGTATGGCAAGCTACCAGCTTGCTTCGATAATTCAAGAAAAAAAGGCCACAGCAGAAACTGTGACCCGTTATCGTTCAGGGGTAGGTTTTATATAAATAAGTTTAGATTGGATTGTTCTGCTTCTTCTAGATAAGTAGCAACGCCACCAATGATCACAGAATCAAGCAATTCTTCTTTTTTGACACCCATTACATCCATAGACATCTGACATGCAATCATTTGAATGCCATTATCTACTGCAGATTGGATCATTTGATCTAATGAATCCACTTTCTGATCTGCCATTCTCTTCTTCATCATTATTGAGCCCATGCCGAGCATATTGAGCTTTGACAAAGCCAGTTTAGAGTTGTGTGAAGGCAACATCATAGAAAACATTTTTTCCATAAAATCTTTCTTCACTACGGGTTTTTGTGCTTTCTTGATGACATTCAATCCCCAGAAGGTGAAAAACATCGTCACTTTTTTTCCCGTTGAAGCAGCGCCATTAGCAATCACAAAGGAAGCTAATGCTTTATCCATATCATCGCTAAAAACGATAATTGTCTTATTACTGCCTTGATTCATTTGTTTAGGGAAAGAATTTCGATCTTCTTTAACGATCTCAGCAATGATTTTTCCCTTTTCTTCACGTACTTGTCTCAGCATATTGCCTGTCATATTACACCAGGAAACCACATCCTTTTTAAACCCTGGATCTGAAGCAGAAATATGCAACTCATCGCCCACTTCGATCTTCTCGATTTCTTTTTTCAAACGCATGATAGGTCCTGGACATTGCAATCCGCAAGCATCAACACTCACCTGTTTTGTATCTTTTTTACTGTGTAGTTTGGCAGGATTGATTTGCATGATCAAGTCATCTTTATCAATAAAATCTTTTTCAAATATATCTTCATTACTCTGTTTCTGAGTCGCATGTTCAAAGGTCTTATAACCGCCAGATAAATTGTAAACTTCATCAAAACCATTCTGCATGAGAATACGCGCACCTAAATATCCTCTTAAACCAACACCGCAGAAGATGATAATTTTTTTATCTTTGGGAACTTCGTTTATTCTTTTTCTTAAATCATCCAATGGAATGTTAATCGCTTCCTTAAATGAACCGAGTTTAAATTCTTCCGCTGTTCTGACATCCAAGAGATAATGTTGTTCGCGATCTGCTTCAAGTACATACTTCCAGTCAACAGTTTTTAAAATTCCTCTGATCATATTTTCTGCTACAAAACCAGCGATATTCACAGGGTCTTTTGCTGATGAAAATGGTGGCGCATAAGCATGCTCAATTTCCTGAAGATCATAGATACTGCCACCTTTGTTCAGAACAGTAGCAATGATATCTAATCTCTTGTCAATCCCCTCATATCCGATCATCTGGGCACCAAACACTTTGCCATCACTGGGTGAAAACAAGAGTTTAAGCGTCAAAGGTAAAGCATCAGGATAATATCCAGCATGTGAAGATCCGTGAATTACTGAAGATAAATAGGGAATATTTTCTTGTAAAAGTATCTTTTCTGATAAACCCGTAGAACCTACAGTGATATCAAAGACTTTTGCAATCGCACTGCCAATAGCACCTTTATAAGTTCTGACATTACCCTGAATAATGTTATCAGCAACGATTCGCCCTTGTTTATTGGCAGGGCCCGCCAAATATGTAATCACGGCTTTATTGAGAATAGGGTGTTTGAATAAAACAGCATCCCCAAGTGCATAAATATCGGGATCATTGGTCTGCATATAATCATTAACGACAATCCCTTTTCGATCTCCGATTTCCAGATCAGCTTCTTTGGCAAGCTTACTTTCCGGACTGACACCAATCGATAATATCACTAAATCTGTTCTTAACTGCTTTCCGCTTTTCAAATTTACAAGAAGTGTGTCCTTGTCACGATTAAAAGAAATTACTGAATCTTTTAAATAAAACTCAACCTGTTTCGTTTTCAAATGCTGATGAATCTCAGCAGCCATTTCATAATCAAGCATATTCATCACTTGATCTGCCATTTCTACAATGCTGACTTTCATACCTAAATGATGTAAATTCTCAGCCATTTCAAGACCGATAAATCCTGCACCAATAATCACTGCTCTTTTTGATTGATGTGATTGAATATATTCTTTAATCTTATCGGTATCAGGCACATTTCTCAAAGTGAAGATCCCTTTTTCGTCAATCCCTGGTAATGGTGGTTTTACTGGTTCAGCTCCTGGAGAAAGCACCAACTTATCATAACTTTCATCATACTCTTCTTTAGTTTTTAAATTTCTTACGCGAACACTCTTGTTTTTTCGATCAATCCGAATTACTTCAGATAAATTTCTCACTTCTACATTCAATCGTTCTCTAAAACTCTCTGGGGTTTGAACAAATAATCTCTCTCTATCGCTAATCACTCCCCCAATATAATAGGGTAATCCACAATTTGCATAGGAAATATATGCCCCACGTTCAAACATAATAATCTCTGCCTGCTCATCCAGTCTTCTCAATCTGGCTGCTGTTGTTGCACCACCGGCTACCCCTCCAACGATGACTACTTTCATTATCTACTCCTTATTTATTTGTCTTGTTTATAGTATAAGATATGCATAGTATAAGGAAAAGCAAATTATTTTTTATCTTTTTATGATTCAGCATGTTCCAACAGAATTTCATTTTGAAATTATCGAATATAGAAAATAAGATATACCAAATTATAATGATTCTTAATTTATTTTTCTACAGGATAGAAGCGGAGCGTGAGTGAGAGATCAGCGATCTATAAGGCATTTGAAGCTATTTCAATAAAAAGCCTAATTTTATTCATTTTTGAGTAAAATTTTTAAAAATAACAATCCGGAAAGATATTACTTGACATAAGCTGAATATATTTATCATAATGACAAAAATCTTATAAAGGGGGAATGATGCATCAAAGGATTTATGCGCTTCTACTCTTGTGTCTGATGAGTAAATTTCTGTTTTCACAGGATTATTTATGTCAGATCAACCCAAACAAAGCCAATCATCAAACTGATTTTCAAAACAAGGAAGTTAATAAAAATCAGATAAAAGTCACTCTGAATGCAAAACAAAGAGAAACTATTTTCAAAATCTATGATGAGAACGAGACCTATTACAATGGCCCAGCAAATGATATTTATCTTAAACCTGGCAACTACAAAATCATGGCACAATGTCGATTTTTTATGACCGAAATCAGAAATATCACGATTAAACACGGACCTGATCCGACCTTCTATTTTGATTTAGCCGCATACCAGAGTTCAATCCAAAACAAACTTCAGTTTTATGAATATCAGACTTGGACAGGTATCGCTTTAACTGCTTTAAATGTTCTGTTTACCGTTCAGGCATCTAAGAAAGCTGATGATTATTATGATAAATACAATTCAGCGTCTCAGTCACAATCAGCATTAGACTATAAGGACAAAAGCAAGAAATGGGATACTTATTCAATGATTTCTGGCGCAACGATCTCATTACCGCTCTCTTATAGTATTTATTCTTACATAAAATACAGGAAATTAAAATCAGCTCATCAGGACGAACTGAATCTACTTGAAGATCGTGGAGGCAAACAATGAAACGATGTATCCTCTTACTTTTCATCGTCATCTTACTCTCTTCTTGCGCAGATGAACGAAGCTGGAAAAACCCTTATGATCCTGAAGAAAGCATTAGTCCTGCACACATGCCTTCAAATTTAAGCTTAAGCAGTCTTAACTACCAAACCATCAAACTCACTTGGAAAGACAACTCAAATAAAGAAAGCGCTTATCTCATTTCAAAGAAGATTAATAATGAGCAATGGCAGGATGAATATGTTAAATTAAATGCTAATATTACGACATATACCGACACAGTCCTTGCTGTAAATACACACTATTATTACAAAGTTCAGGCGGTTTTTGATGAAGTGCTTTCTCCCCCACTTCAAGATTCGATTTATCATGCTTATCAGTTAGCTCAGGTAAACAATTTACTGATTAGCCAGTCAGCAGGTTCAGCTCTTCAGATTTCATGGAATGACTCAAACCCTTGCGAAGAAGGTTTTTATATTGATAAGCAAACCGATAATGGTGAATGGGTTGAAAAATATGCTCAAGTGTCAGCTAATACTCATTTTTATAATGATACTCAGGTTTCTCTCAATCATTTATATTCATATCGTATCTATGCCTTTGCGGGAGATCAAACTGCAGAAAAAAGCTCTGTATCCATTGATTATCGTCTCCTTTCTCCCACAGACTGTCAGATCTCTTATGTTCAGGCACATACTCTATTATTGAATTGGTCAGATAATAATACATTAAAAGACGGCTTTAAAATTGCCAGAAAAATTGATAATGGTGAATGGGATGAAGATTATGCTGAAATCCAGTTAAAGAAAATTGATTTGAAGAACAGAACTACTTACAGTTGGCAGGATGATCATGTCTTAATCAACCATAATTACCAGTACAAAATCTATACTCTATTTAACAATCTCACCTCTGTACCCGCTTTTACCAGCATCAACTACTACATATATGCTGTGAGTAATCTACAAATAAGCAGTATTTCTACCACATCAGTTCAATTGAGCTGGCAAGATAATAATCTCTATGAACAAAACTATATCGTAAATCGTAAAAAAGGTGATGAATCCTGGCAAAATGAATATGCCATTCTTAACGCAAATACATCGCAGTGGACAGATAACAATGCGCCTGTGACCAATCAATATGTTTATCAGATTATTACACGATCAGACAGTGTCTCGACTCCTGCGACAGAAGCGTCTATCCTACATCAAATCATTCCTACTGCACCTGAAAATCTCAATATCACTCCTGAAGCTGTAAATACTCTAAAAATCCAGTGGCAAGACACAAATACACTTGAAGAGGGATATAAGATCGACAGAAAAGTTGGCAACAACGAATGGGAAGAAAATATCGCTCAATTAAATCCAAACACCACTCAATGGCTAGATTCACAAGCGCCTTCAGGTCAAACATATACTTACAGAGTATATGCATATTCCGCTGATATTAATTCTGCTTATGCTGAAAAAAGCTATCATTTCTCGCTGAATCCTGTCTCGGAACTCGAAATCATTCCAATAAATCTTAATCAGTTAAAATTACAATGGGCAGAGAGCAATCTCTTTGAAGAAGCTTATGTTATTTCAAGAAAAGCAGGAACTGGCGCTTGGAACAATCAATATGCAGTTTTACCTACTAATTCGACCTCATGGACAGACCAAAATATCACTTTTGGACAAACCTATGCCTACAAAGTAAGAGCAAAATCTCTTGATAATTACTCGGTAGAAAGTGAAATCTCAATCAATTACAACATCATTGCACCTGTTGATCTTTACCTTGTCAATCTAACCAATACTCAAGTGCAACTCAAATGGCAAAATAATCATAATTTCGGAGATGAAATCACGATTGCCAGAAAAGCAGGTGATAATGAATGGGTAAATGATTATGCCAGCATAGATGCTGATCTGACCGAATGGACAGACAATATTGATGAAAATATCAATGTATATCAGTACAAAATCAGAGTAAAATTCTCTACCTTTACAAGTCCATTCTCAAATTCTGCATATTATCTCAAGGGATTTAGATTATTGCAGTCAGGCAATTTCCAAATGGGAAATGCACAATTCCCTTCATCGACTCCAGTTCATTCAGTAAGTCTTCAGGGATTTTTCATTTCTGCAAAAGAAACCACTCAAAATGAATGGTATGAAGTGATGAATACGATCCCCTCCTCATCTCATGGTAGTGGCCCTGAGTTTCCTGTATATCAGGTGTCCTGGTATGATGCTCTGGTGTATTGCAATAAAAAGAGTATTAATGAAGGATTGAGCCCAGTATATGCACTCAATGGAGTTACTAATCCCGATTCATGGGGAACGATCCCTACGACAAGCAATCCTGAGTGGAATGCCATCACCTGCAACTGGAATGCTAATGGATATCGACTCCCTACGGAAGCTGAATGGGAATTTGCCAGCCGTGGTGGTACATGGTCAGAGAATTATGAATACGCTGGATCAAATCGCATTGGAAATGTTGCCTGGTATCTAAATAATTCAGCAAATATCACTCATCAGACTGCGACAAAACAGATGAATGAAGCAGGGATTTACGATATGAGCGGTAATGTTTATGAATGGTGCTGGGATTGGTACGCCCCTTATGAAAATGTAAGTCAGACCAATCCTACTGGACCTGATAGTGGGACAACAAGATCAATCAGAGGTGGATCATTCCTCAATGAGCCTCAGAACTGTTTAAGTACATTTCGACTTGATCTTAGCCCTGAAAGCAGACTCAATTATACAGGATTTCGTATTGTTAGGAAAGTCTTACTTTATTAAATAAGTAAGCTCTCAATAATACTCTCATAAATGATTTAAGCCAGAACCAACGTTCTGGCTTTTTTGAATAAAGAGAGCTTTGATTTAGCTATGGAGCCGGCTCGGCTCGAGCCGTAAATGCAGATTAATAAAGGACTCAATAATCAGGGAATCATCATTTTTCATCTAATTCAAAGCTCTCATTAATTGTTGAATTAGCTAACATCACAGAATTCTTCTTGACATTTTGTAACACTTGTTACACTTTGTTCTCGAGGTGAGTATGTTAAATAAGAATGAAATCATTATTAAAGTGATCAATGCCCTGAAAGACAAAGGTTTAAACAATCTAAGTCTAAGAAGTATCGCAGATCACATTGGAATCAGTGCACGTATGTTGATTTATCATTTTGAATCTTATGAAAAGTTGATTGAGCAAGTATTTATTCACATAAGTTATTTGCATAAACAAAGACTAAACGAAATACTCATGAATTCCGAAGACAGACAAATTGAGCAAGTATTTTCTTCTTTTTCCAAAGAGATGTTTTCAACAGAGTATAGAAGTACATTAATCCTTTTTATAGAGTTATATACAACTGCTCTGAGAGACACGCAACAATACATCTCATTTTTTAATGAAGTATTGATCAATTGGATTAAAGAGGTGTGTCATCTCTTAAAGAAATATGAGTTTGCCTCAGCAGATCTTTATGCGAGTATGATTGTATCTTTTTATAGAGGTCTTTTGATGGATTGGTTAGCAACAAATGATTTAGATAGAATTACGAAAACAAGTGATCTCTTCTTAAATCATATCAATAAAAACAGGGGGGTCTTATGAAACTATTCAGAATATTACTGATAATTATCAGTATCAGCATTTTAACAATTACTTCAATTGTGGTTCAACGACATGGATGGAATTTATTCCAGATCTTTTTTGGGGAAATGCTCGCATTGTCTTGGTCAGGTCAATTCAACTTTGATTTTACATATTTCCTTCTATTAAGCGCTTTATGGGTTGCTTGGAGAAATCAATATTCAGTTAAAGGTATAATTCTATCTTTAATCGCTTTTGTGGGAGGAATAATGTTCTTAGCTCCTTATTTGCTCATTTTAAGCTTCAAAAGCCATGACATCAAAGAAATATTATGTGGGAAAAATCATTAGAAAAGTAAGTTGATCAGAAAAATCTAAGAGATAAGATGAATTATGAATATTAAAGGGCTCATTTGAGCCCTTTGATCATTATAATAGTATCAAGTCTTATTTTAAATGTTTAAACATTGTAATGCTACAAATAATTGCCCCAATATTGATTACGGGGATGATAAAGATTACAGGAATGATTGAATAACCCAGCATACCCATGGCGATGATTTTTGCGATTAAGGCACTCATTAATACTGATAAAAAAATAAAATAAAGATGAGAAAACAGATATCCTAATGACCTTCTTTTATATAGTAAAAAACCTGAAATAAAGCCCATTGGGAGGAGCAAAGCCAAATCAAAACCCTGTACAATGAGAGTTGTATAATGTTCTGTCTCTTTAGGGATCATCGTTCCATCAATCAAAGGCTTAATGATGATACTTAACCAAAGAAAGGATATCATTACAGAGTTCAGCATTAAAAATAAACCGAGTCCCTTATTCGGCAGGATCTCTTTGTAATTCATATGAAAGCGATCTGGCACTAATATTACAATATTCATGATAAAAGCCATAAAGCTCATCCCAAGAATAATCACATAAACGATATAAAGAGGGTTATACATTCCCATTGCCAGATAAAATAAATAAGTAACCATAAAATAAGCAAGTAAACCTGTCATCAAGACTCTACCCTTTAGTGATTTCTTAATGCAAAAAATCATTGAAATCAGTAAAAGCGGAATAGCCAGACATAAAGTGATTACATCCTGAGCGATTCCCTGTGGTGCAACTTCTGCAGACATATCTTTATACAGGCCATCCCCATGTATCGTTACATGAGTTCCCCTAATGGATTGATATTTATAGTTTCCTGGACCACCTGATGAAAAGATACCTTGATAAGCGGCGAAAGCAGATAATATCATGATCATTATCACCAGAATATTAATAATTTTTTCATTGCTCATTTCTAACCCCTCACTTCTTTTTAATGATCAAGACAAACTCACCTTTGGGTAGTTTTGAAAGTACTTGTTGATATTCTGAAAGCCAAAAATTAATAATTTGTTCCTCAGGCATTGTCAGTTTGTAACCCAAGATGATCTCTGTTTTTGGCGAAAAAACTTTTGCCAAATCTTCAACCAGGCTATTCAAACGATAGGGTGTATCCAGCAAGACAATATTACTCTTCTGTTGAAGTGGTATCAATTGCTTTATTTCGCTCATCCTGATTTCCTTTTTAGGAGATAAAAACCCATGATAATAGAACTGTTTCATTGGAATCCCTGCTACCATGATCAGAGTCATTAAACTTGATACACCGGGAACAGGAATCACCTGTATTCCATATTCTCGTGCTAACTTAACCATTTCTACTCCTGGATCTTCAAAAGAAGGTGTTCCGCAGTCAGATACCTGAGCGTAAATCTTTGGGTTTTGTAGCATTTCCATTATTAATTCTTTAACTTCCTCTGATTTTGTATGTTCATTGAGTTCAATAATGTCTTTTCTTAAATTCAAAGAACGCAATAATTTGGCACATTCTTTTCGTTCTTCACCAATAACAACATCAGCACTCTCTATGGTTTTAATCGCTCTCAGAGTAATGTCTTCTGGATTGCCGATTGGTGTTGCGACTGTATATATCACCGATTTATTGACTTCCATCATAACTCCTTAATAAAAAATGGGCATACCTTTGAGTAGATATGCCCATTAAGATTATAATTTTACTCTTGTGCGATCAGCGTTTTTCTTTTCTTTCGTTCAATGAAACAACCAACAATAAGACACAGAACTGAAAGTGATAACCCAATTGCAGATAGCAGAATACTTAAACGGTAAGTTTTTGCTTCAAACTTCATTTCAATTGTATGTTTGCCCGCAGGGACTTCAATTCCTCTAAGCACATAATTTACAGGATACATCTTTGTCTCTTTACCATCAACTGTGAATTTCCAACCTGCTGGATAATAAATTTCAGAGACAACTAAGAATGAAGGCTTATTCGTATATACTTCCCACTGACTTTTGTGAAGTTCTTTGCTCTTTAATACCACAGAGTTTGAATCTGCTTTTTCAATATTATTGATATCTTCTTCCAATAAAGCAGTTGTCGCAGGATTAAAATCTAATCGATTCATTGTATTAATTATTTCGTCTGTATTCTTAAAACTCTTTACTTCGTCAACAAACCAGGCACGAGGTAAAACATCTAAGTTTTTATAGACATAAAGGTTGTTCGCTGAATCAAAATACACTTCCTGTAAATTTGGGAAAGGCAATTGATTTTCAAATATGATATACTTTGTATTGAGCATATTGATAATATGCCAGTTTAGAGGAATACCTTGAACAAGTTCAGCATGTAACGATTTTTCAATCATATCCTGATAACGTTTTAGTTTTGCACCATGATAACCGCCTAAACTTTGGTGATTATATGACCAACGTGCATTACCAAATTGCTGTGCCAGAGGGAAAATACGATAAACATCTTTATCACCCTTTAGGAACTGGTCAACACCGTTATCTTCAAACGAAGTAAACATTTCTTTCTCTTTAACCAGCTGATCCGATTTGAAGTGATCTTTATTCACAAGTGACAAATCAATAAGCGTAAGAATGATCAGCAATGACATCATCACAAACTTATTCATTTTCTTTGTAATGAACATCCACATACTGCCAATTGATACGATCAGGATAAAGAAAGACATCATCCCACTCTTTACCAGTAGATCAAGACGGATGGCTTTTAACTGCTCAATTTGACCAGATTGATATTGTTGAAGTTCTTCAGGTTTCATAAATGACAGTGATGAGAAGACAGATTTTCCAGCAAGGAAAAGCACAAAGCCTAAACAAGCAATAATAAACGAAGTTTTTATGAACTTCTTAACTTTGGGATTTTCTTCATGCTTTCTTATTAAATAATCCAATCCATAGCCAGCAAGAACAACAAAAGCAAACTGAATAAGCACCAATATCATCGCAGGCACTCGGAATTTATTGAAACCAGGGAAATACTTAAAAAAGACATCATACAATAAAGGCCAGTTTTTTCCGTATGAGAGTAAAAGAGTTAACACACTACCGATACTTAAAGCAGTAACGATTCTATTTCTAACTAAAAATACAGACATAATCGCTAAGAACAGAATAATGATACCCACATAGTTTGACGTTTGAGTAAATGACATCGGTCCCCAATAAAATGGAGATATTCCACCATAAATTTTGGGTACAAGCAGTGAGAATGTTTCACCCACTCCAAATGACCATCCTGTTGCATACTCTTTGCTCAATCCTTCAGCGCCACCGCGAATCGTGTACTTTCCATACTCCATAGTAGATAAATAGGGGTTCATCACTGCTAAAGCAGAGATAAAGAAGGCAATTAATAACAAGAATGAAAAACCGATATAAGACCTTGTTTGTTTTTCTTTAAATGATGCAATCGCACACACAATCCAGTAAACAGCAAGCAACATGTAAGTATAATAAGAAATCTGAGGATGATTTTCTCTTAACTGCTGGATCAGAAAAGCACTACTTAATCCTAAACCAAGTAAATTTCTGTTTTGTCTTAAATAATCGATCGCCCAAAATATCCATGGGATATAGGTAATCGCTTTGAACTTAGTATTATGTCCAATATCAATCAATCCAATAAAATGACATGAAAGCGCAAATGCTAATCCACCCAGTAAAGCAATCATCGGGTCAAACTTTAGATGATAAAGTAAGACAAACATTCCAAGTCCACCAAAGATCAAGAAGAAAATACGCCAATCAATGATGAAAGAAAATACACGTAAAATTTGATCCATAAATGGATATTGATTAGGTAAGGAAATTAAATATGATGGCATTCCACCAAACATATTATCAGTCCACTGCGCTTTTTCCCAATGAGTTTTGTTGTACTCCATAATTTGTTGCGCTGAACCTCTCCATTGCATGGTATCCGATGCTTGGGGCGCATAACCTAAAAATGAGATTTTAAAATACATAAAACTGACAATTAACACCAACAACAGCATCATTACGGGCACTTGATATTTTGACCCTAAAAATGATGACTTGAACGGCTGATTTTGTATTGTTTGAAGTTTATTGCTCTTCTTGCTCATCATTAACTCCTGAATGTTCTTTTTTTTCCATTTAATACATCTCTTATTTTGGTCAATCTTTTTTTAATCATAGGCTTTATATTCTTTTTTTTACAAGAATTCATTTATTACTTTACATAATTGATTTCATTGTAATTATGGTTCTTAGATTAAAATGAGTAAAATATACTCTATAATCATCATAGGAGGAAAATATGAAATTATTTGGAAGATTATTATGCATCATTCTAATCACAATATTAATACTCTCATGCTCCGCTCAAAAAAAGAAAGTATTGTATGTATTTAACTGGACAGATTATATTGCCCCTGAACTTATCGCTCAGTTTGAAAAAGAACATAATTGCAAAATCGAATATGACACATACAATTCCAATGAAAACATGCTGACCAAATTAATCACTTCACAGTCTGCATATGACATTGTCGTACCGAGTGGAGATCATGTATCAATCTTAATGAAGAAAGATCTTCTTGAACCTTTAGATGTGACAAAGCTAAAAAACTACAACAATTTAGATCCTGTTATTATGCAGAAATCTCAACAATTTGATCCAGGCAATCAATATTCTATCCCTTATTTCTGGGGAACCTGTGGTATCATCTATAATAAAAAATATATGCCTGAAAACGAAATGAATGAAATCTCCTGGAATATCATCGCTGATCCAAAGTTTACAGGAAAAAAATTAATTACCATGCTTGATGATGCCAGAGAAGTTTTAGGTGTATCTCTGATCACCAATGGATTTGATCCCAATAATTTCTCAGATGAATCTCTTGATATCGCAAAAAAAACCTTACTCGCCTGGGATAAAAATATCTCTCAGTATGACTCTGATTCATTCAAAAATGAAGTTCAGGATGGCACCATTTGGTTAGGTCAAGCTTATAATGGCGATGCTTTGCAGGTCATGATCGAAAATCCTAATGTGGGATTCGCTTTACCAAAAGAAGGATCAACTTTATGGATCGACTACCTTGTTATTCCAAAGAATTCTGAGAATAAAGAATTAGCTTATCAGTTTATAGATTTCCTCATCTCAGCAGAATCTGGAAAAGAAAATGCTCTTTTTGTTCAATACGCAACTCCTAATAAAGCTGCGTTTGATTTACTTCCAGATGAAATTAAGAACAACAAGAGTATTTATCCAAGTGATGAATATCTTGAAAAATGTTTTCTCTTACTCAATGTCGGAGAAGGTGTTTTAAAAGTCGATAAAATATGGCAGGAAATTCGTAATAATTAATGATAGAAATTATTTCTGTTAATCAGCAGATTCGTATTATTCAGGCAAAGACGCTTCAACTCAATGCATGTCTTATTGAATGCGAGAAATATCTTTGCCTGATTGATACACTGCTTCTCCCAAAAGATATTAAAGCTATAAATGAATATATTCACTCATTAGATAAACCTTTAAAATACATTATCAATACTCATTGGCACAGTGATCATTGCTTTGGCAATAAGACGCTTGCAGAAAAAAACTCAATGATTATCGCACATCAGAATCACTTTCAAACCTTGAAAGAAGAAAGACAAATGCTACATCCAGAGCATAATCATCATTTTAAATCAGAGAATCTGGCATTTCCTCAAATCACTTTTTCAGGTAGCTTTTCCTTTACTGACGAACTTCATTATCAAATCATATATACACCTGGGCATTCCTTAGATGCGGCATGTATTTATCTTGAAGAATTTAAGCTTTTGATTGCTGGAGATACGATATTAGGCTTCCCTCAAAATTCATTCTCAGTGCCTTATTTCTATTGGGGAGATGAAGAAATATATCTCAACAGCCTGAATAAATTACTCTCATATCAAATTAGCACGATCATTCCTGGGCATAGCAGTATTCTTTCGAAAGAAATCATCCCGCTCTTTATTGATTACCTCAACAACCTGATCAACAAAAAGAATCAGCTTCTAACGGATAACCCAAACATAACTTATGATAATTTCTGCAAAAAACTCTCACTTAAGTCATGTTTACCTGCATCTGTTCAGCATGATCTTTGGGTACCAGAAATGCACACATTAAATTGTGAAAAATTGTTTTTGACTTATTTCCAAGATAAAAATTTAAAGTAATTATTAATAAAAATGGAGGGATGGATGAAAAAGCTCATCTTCATCATCATCTTAATTTCTACAGGATTGCTGTTTGCAGCTCTTGAGCCAGCGATGATCAGTACAAATCAAACCAAAGCCTATGTCAAATTGCTCAACAGCTTAGATATAAGTATCGACAAAGTAAATTCAACGTCAATCATTGTCTATGTCAATGAGAAACAATTCAAACAATTGCAGGATTTAGGGATGGAAATCATTGAGATTCCTAATGAAGCAAAGATATATGCCCAACAATTATGGGAAGAAACAAAATACTCTGATGATCCAATGAATGCATATTATACAATCAACGAATATCATACCTTTATGCAAGATATTGCAAATCAATATCCAAATATTTGTCAGTTGATTAATGCAGGAAATTCTGTTCAAGGCAGACCAATCTATTTCTTGAAAATTTCAGACAATCCCACAATTGAGGAGAATGAACCTGAAATTCGCCTTTCTTCTTCAATCCATGGCGATGAAGTTGTGGGTTATGATATGCTGATTCGTTTGATTTCATTAATTACATCGGGTTATGGAACAGATGATCGTTTAACATCTATTGTAGATAACACTGAATTATGGATCAATCCGATGACAAATCCAGATGGCTATGTATTAATACAAAGAGCAAATGCAAATGGTGTCGATCTCAACCGTTCTTTTCCTGATTTTTCAGCAAATGATGAAAATACCGCTGTTGGCAGAGAACCTGAAATTGCTGTATTGAAAAACTTTGCAGATAATCATAGCATCAATCAGTCTTTGAATTTCCATGGCGGGGAGCTTGTCATCAATTACCCTTGGGATGCCATTTATACTTTACATCCAGATAATGATGTTATGGTCGATTTATCGCTTACTTATGCAATGGAAAACCCCAGTTTATACAATAGCACAGATTTCGTACATGGAATCACAAACGGTGCTGCATGGTATGTCGTTCATGGAAGTATGCAAGATTGGCTCAATGCTTATTATACATGTATGGATCTGACTGCCGAGATCAGTTTGAATAAATGGCCTGCAGCAAATACTCTTGATACCTTTTGGGGAAATAATCGAGAATCAATGTTAAAATTTATAGAAAAAGCACAAAAAGGTTTGCATGGGACAGTTCTCAATGCAGAAAATGAACCTCTATTAGCACAAATAGAAATTGAAAACCGAGTGACATCAACTACAGATCCACAGGTGGGTGATTTTCATCGTTATCTACTTGCAGGTTCATATAACCTTACTATCAAATCATACGGGTACGAAACTCAAACGATGAATAATGTAACGATCAGCAATGATACTCCAACTGTAATCAATGTTGTGCTTAATCCTTTACCTTCCATTATATTTAAAGGATATGTCAAAGATCTGCAAGGTGCTCCTTTACAAAATGCAACTGTAACAATAGAAACGAATCAACTACAAACTGTGCAGACGAATATATCGGGATATTTTGAAATCTCAGGAATCTTCCCAGGGGATTATAATATCACAGTCCAATCAGAAGGATTTATGCCTTATCAGACTTCAATTAACATTTTAGCTGATCTCACTTATAATTTTACACTATCACCTCCTTCATTTATCGAAGAGTTTGATAATGGTCTGGCATTATGGACAGTTCAAACTCCTTGGGCAATCAGCAATGTTTCAACTAACAATGTATTGCAGGATTCTCCAACAGGCAATTATGCAAATAATATCAATAAAAGTGCAAAGATAACTGATAGTTTTGACCTGACTACATCTACTTATGCGATTGTTACTTATGATCTTAAAAACAATCTTGAAAATGCCTATGATTTTCTCTACTTTGAAATCTCAAATAATAACACAAACTGGACAACTTTAAAAACTTATACAGGAGTATCAGACTGGAGAAATGAAATCGTCAATCTATCTCAGTATCTTGGACAAAACGTTTACCTGAGATTTAGAATTAAGACAGATCAAAATACCACAGCTGATGGTGTGAGTATTGACAATGTATGTTTTAACAATCAAAATGCACATTCAGTTGATAATGAAAATAATGTAATTCATCATAATCCACTTCGCGTCTCACACTATCCCAATCCTGTTTATATGCAATCAAAAACTGCATTTGTCATTGATTCTCCCTATAAAAATGCAAACCATATCATCGACATCTACAACATTAAAGGACAGAAAGTTCGATCTTTAAATCAAGATGCAAAAAATCCAAATCGTATTGAATGGAACAAAAAGGATGAGCATCAAAATATACTATCATCTGGGATTTACTTCTATAGAATCAGAAATGAAGGGTATTCAAGTTCATTCAAAAAACTGAGCATCATCAACTAATTAAACACTTATATATCAGATGTTTAGTTATATCTTTTAGGAAATATCTTATTATGCTTGACATAAATACTCAAAAATTAATTTTATCATAAAAAAATGACAATAGATACGGAGGATAAAATGAAAGTTTTAGATGATTTACGCTATACTGAAAGCCATGAATGGGTAAAAGTGGATGGTAATGTTGCTTTTATTGGCATTAGTGATTTTGCTCAACACGAATTAGGTGATATCGTTCATGTTGAATTACCTGAAGTAAATGAAAAAGTAATTGCTGGCGAACCATTAGGAAATCTTGAAGCTGTGAAAACTGTTGAAGATATCATTTCTCCGATTACTGGAAAAGTTATTGAAACTAATGTTGACTTATTTGATGCTCCAGAATTAATCAATAGTTCACCTTATGATGATGCTTGGTTAGTCAAAGTTGAATTCAGCAATATTGAAGAAATTGAAAAATTAATGACTGCTGAAGAATATCGTAAACATATCAATCAATAATCGTTTTAAATTTTCAGAAGTCTCCCAATTATGGGAGACTTCTTTTTATCAAAAATATCATTCTAATCTAAGCAATTAAATGAGGATTTATGAAAAAAAAGGGATTTATCATCACAGTTGCAGCTCCATCAGGAAGTGGCAAATCAACAATATTAAATCAAGTGATGCAACAGTTACCAAACATTAGATACTCAATTTCTCATACGACACGTGCACCAAGAGGAGCAGAACAAAATGCAGTGGAATATTTCTTTGTCACAGAGGAAGAATTTCACAAACTCCAAGCACAAAATCATTTTTTAGAAAGTGCCTTTGTGCATAACCATTGGTATGGTACTTCAAAGCAGTTTGTAATGGATACATTAGAGTCTTCTCAACATATAATCATGGATATTGATGTTCAGGGTGTTGCCCAAATCAAAGAAGCAGGAATCGATGTGGTCTCAATTTTTATACTGCCCCCTTCATATCATGTGTTAAAACAAAGACTTATTGATCGAAAAACAGATTCTATCGAGCAAATAGAGCAAAGATTAGAAAACTCAAAAAAAGAAATTGACCGATTAAACGAATATGATTACTTGGTAATTAATGAAAATCTTGAAGATGCGATTATAGATCTTGTCAATATCATTCGTGCAGAAGAAAATAAAGTAAAAAGATTCTCTTCTGTCCTTGAAGATTTCTATAGATAACCCAACAAGATTTAACAATAAAATGGAGGAAAAATGGATAGTCGTACTGATAAGAAAGTGAATCAGTTTTTAGAAACCAACAACATGGATTACTTATATCTCATCCTTGCCAACCTTGAAGTTGATCGTTTATCAAATTTACCAGATCCGATAAAAAAGAATTTTAAGAAAAAGATCTCTGATATGGCGTTAGAGCATACAGCTATTAATGAAATTCCTGATTATGTCTTAGAAATGATCGAAAATGAAGCTGATGAAGATGTAAGAAATACTTATAATGATTATGATGAAGATGACGACTTTGATGATTTCAACTATCAGGATAAGATGGATATCAAAGATATAAAAAGCATTGATCTGGATAATCAACCTGTTGACGAAAACAGCACAAGCAATGACAATGACAGTTTCTATGATGATGAAGATGATGACTTCTTTGATGATGATAATTTTGATGATGAAGATTAATCTGATTTATGAATCTCAGAGAGTTCAAACAGTATCTTGAATTACTGAAATATTCTGGAGTAGAGCACCTGTTTACCACTTTTAAGGATTTTTCCTTAAAAGTGAATTCTCTTTCTATAGAGCAAAATTTAAATGAACCCTCTGCTCAAATCATCTGTCCAGTTCCTGAAATTAAGAGAAATCAAATCCTTGATGATGAACTTGGATTAATAAAAATCAAAGAAAACATCAGTGAATGTACAAAATGCCCACTTTCAAAAAGTCGTATCAAATTTGTTTATGGTGAAGGACCTCAAACCTCTCAAATCATGATTATCGGGGAAGCGCCTGGAGCTGAAGAAAATATCACAGGAAGACCTTTTGTTGGAGAAGCAGGCAAACTACTCACAAAAATGCTTGAAGCCATTCAGTTAGACAGAAATCAACTCTATATCAGCAATGCTGTAAAATGCAGACCACCTGCAAACCGTAATCCAAATCCACAAGAATTAGAAGCCTGTTATCCTTATCTTGAACAACAGATAAGAATTATCAAGCCCAAAGTAATCTTACTCATGGGAAAAGTTGCAATTCACACCATCTTAAAAAAAGAGGATAAAATAGATATTATTCGCCAACAGCAACCTTACCAGTACGAAAATATCCCTGTTTGGACGACTTATCATCCTTCAGCGCTCTTACATAAACCAGAGTTGAAAAAACTTGCATGGATCGACTTACAGAAATTTAGAGACTTTTTAATTAGTAAGCATATAAAATAATATGTTATTTAAAGGAGTTTAACAATGGCTGAATCCATTGAAAGAATGTTACCTTGTGATATAAATGCGGAGTCGGCTGTCCTTTCTGCAATGATGATTGATAATAATTCAGTTGCAAAAGTACTTGAGTTAGTAAAAGAAACCCATTTTTATAAAACGGCTCATCGCCTGATCTTTAGCGCGATATGTGATTTATTTGAAAAAAATATAGAAGTAGATATTATTACATTAATCCACAAACTTGATGAGAAAAATGACCTTGATAAAGTTGGAGGGAAAATCTACATCAATGAACTCTCAGATGTTGTACTGAGTAGTGCCAATGTTGAATTTCATGCGCAGATTGTATTGGAAAAAGCCTTACTTAGAGACTTAATTACAACATCAAATCAGATTATTAAAAACTGTTATAATCCTGAAGGTCCGATTTCAGACATTGTTGATCGTGCGGAGCAGGAGATCTTTAAAATAGCTGAGATGCCCAATAACCGATCATTTGTACGAGTGAGTTCAATTATACCATCAGCCCTACAAAATATTGAAGAAGTGGCTAAAACCAGAAAGAGCGTTTTAGGTGTTGGATCTGGATTTGATGCTCTGGATAAGAAACTTGGTGGTTTCAGAAAAGGTCAGTTGGTGATTGTCGCAGCCCGTCCAGCTATGGGTAAAACATCATTTGCCTTGAATATTGCCTTCAATGCGGTTTACCAGAATATGAAAGTGGGTGTATTCACACTTGAAATGGCGA
The DNA here is from genome assembly GCA_964573665.1 of uncultured Candidatus Cloacimonadota bacterium. GTDB lineage: Bacteria > Cloacimonadota > Cloacimonadia > Cloacimonadales > WRIO01 > JAGOCT01. Next base: position 30,839 of record CAZNKI010000008.1, read on the forward strand.
GTGAAGAATTACTTCTTCGTTTATTCTCATCTCATTCAGAAGTCAGTATGGAGACCATGATCAAAGGATATGGCATGGATCAGGCAAAAATTTTAAGAATTACACAAGTTGCTGATGTACTTGGTGGTAAAGATCTTTATATTGATGATACTGGTGCCGTAACAGTGATGGACATCAGAGCAAAATCGAGACGTTTAAAAGCAGAATTGAAAGGTCTTGATCTGATCATCATCGACTATATTCAGATTATGAGTTCTAAAAAAAGCATTGATAATCGTCAGCAGGAGATTGCAGAAATATCTCGTGCGCTAAAAATTCTTGCTAAAGAGCTTGAAATCCCAATCATTGCATTATCACAGCTGAATCGCGGATTGGAATCCCGTACAGATAAAAGACCCATGCTATCGGACTTAAGAGAGTCTGGAGCAATTGAGCAGGACGCCGATATCGTAATGTTTATCTATCGAGATGAATATTATAATAAAGACTCTGAAAAACCAGGTATTGCAGAAATCATCATTGGTAAAAACAGACATGGTGCTACAGGCACTGTTGAGCTAAGATTCAAGAGTGAATTTACCAAGTTTGAGGATATCGAACATAATGCTTTTTAGATCAGCAATCACAACATTTGGTGAGTATCTGATATTTTCTTTCAAGGTGATCAAATCGCTTGGTTTTGCTTTCAAGCGTTCGTATTATGTCCTTAAACAATTTAAGAGAATCGCTTATGATTCTGTACCACTGATCCTATTAACCTCTGTGTTTACAGGATTGGTTACTGCCTTACAGGCTTCCTATCAGACCAAGGGGTTTATCCCAAAATCATTAATCGGAGTCCTTGTTGGAAAGACAACTATGACAGAGCTTGCGCCTGTCCTCACCGCGCTTGTGTTAACAGGTAGAATTGGTGCGTCTATAGCGGCAGAAATCGGCACAATGAAAGTAACTGAGCAATTGGATGCTCTTGAAGTGATGGGGGTGAATCCTCATCGTTTTTTATATATGCCCCGAATTCTTGGCGGATTATTAGGCATTCCTTTACTCACTATTCTGGCAGTATTTATCAGTATATTTTCAGCATATCTCTTTACACATTTTACAATGGATATCACATTTAATATATTTTTTGAAAACATGAGAAATTTCTTTCAGCCTATGGATTTATGGCTGGGGATTGCTAAATCGCTATGCTTTGCCTGGATTATTACTTCAATAGCCTGCTTTACCGGAATGAATACAGAAGGTGGAGCAGAAGGAGTTGGTAAAGTAACTACAGACACCGTTGTCTATTCATCAATAGGTATCCTGATGATGGACTTTATTGTTGCAAAATTATTATTCGGAGGAATTGGAATATGAAGAAACTATTCGTTATCTTGTTAGTGGCTATGAGCCTTCTCACTGCTTGCAGTAAAGGTCAAAACAGTAATCAAGCCAATGCGATGGACAGTGTACTTACGATCTATGCTTATGATAGTTTTGTAAGCTGGGGACTTGGCAAAGAAGCTGTACCCGCATTTGAAAAAATGTATCAGTGCCGTGTGAATATGATCACTGTTGGCGATGCAGGCAATATGATCAATCGTGTCATTCTTGAAAAAGATAATCCCAAGGCAGATTTAGTGATTGGTATTGATAATACATTTCTTGATGTTGCGCTCGAAAAGGATATTCTCCAACCCTATAAAGCAGAAAACTTGAAGAATATCGACAAAAAACTCATCTTTGATAGTAGCAATCGTTTGACACCCTATGATTACGGTTACTTTGCTTTTGTGTATGATTCAGAGAAAATTAAAAAAGTACCAGAATCATTTAATGATTTACTCGCTCCAGAATATGCAAAGAAAATAATCATCATAGATCCTCGTACATCAAGCCCAGGCAAAGGATTGTTTTTGTGGACACTTGTTGCTATGGGTGATAAAGGATTTGAAACTTTCTGGACACAGTTCAAAAGTAACATTCTGACCACACCCGCTAGCTGGGATGAAGCTTATACAGCCTTTACAGCAGGCGAAGCACCGATTGTGCTAAGTTATGCGACAAGTCCAGCATTCCATTTTGAAAATGAGAAAACCACACGATATAAAGCCTTTATACCAAAAGAAGGCGGTTTCCGTCAGATCGAAGGAATGGGAATCATCAAAAATGCAAAGAATCCTGAATTGGCAAAGAAGTTTATCGAATATGCGCTTACAGAGGACTTCCAAAAACATATCCCAATGACTCAGTGGATGTTTCCTGTGCTTGAATCTACCCCACTTCCTGAAGGTTTTAAGTATTGTCCAAAGCCAGAGAAAGATCTTACGCTTGATCTTAAACCAGAATATTTAAGTCAGTACTGGATGAATAAATGGTTAAACATCATGACCAAATAAGCTTTCGCATCGTACTTTTTCAGCCAGAAATACCTGCGAATACAGGGAATATTGGCAGATTATGTCTAGGTGCAAATGCTGAACTTCATATCATCAAACCGATGCGATTTTTTATCAATGATAAGTATCTCAAACGTGCTGGGCTAGATTACTGGGATAAGGTAAAATTGTATTTTCATGACTCATTAGAAGACTTGATTGCGCTTTATCCAGATCAGAAGGTGTACTATTGTACCACCAAATCTGAAAAGTCCTATCATAAGCTTAATTATCAACAAGGAGACATTTTTATCTTTGGACCAGAGTCACGAGGCATCCCAGAAGATATCCTTGGCCAAAATCCAGAATATTGCATCACGATCCCCATGCATGATGAGATTCGATCGATCAATCTCTGTAACTCGGTAGCGATCATTCTATATGAGGGATTACGGCAAATAGATTTTAACTTTTAATAATAGAAAGAGCTCCTGAAAAGGGGCTTTTTTAATATCATCATATTAAGAACTGGAAGTTAGAAGAAAATGGTGACTTTATATTAAGGGAATCCTCAATTTTTTTTTTTCGGCTCGAGCCGAGTCAGCTCCATGACTTATTTAAGATTCTCATGTATCTGCTAAAAATCAGGCAATAAAAAAAACCGCTTTGCGGCGGTTTAAGAATGGCGGGAGAGACGAGGCTCGAACTCGCGGCCTTCTGCGTGACAGGCAGACGTTCTGACCAACTGAACTACTCCCCCAAGATTTATATTTGGTGATTTATGAGAGCGGATTTAAATGGCGGGAGAGACGAGGCTCGAACTCGCGGCCTTCTGCGTGACAGGCAGACGTTCTGACCAACTGAACTACTCCCCCGCTTTTCACTCTATCGAGATATACGCATAAAATCAGATATAGGGGTTTTTTGTCAATCTTTTTTTTGAGTTATCTTTCAATTATTTGTACTTAAGATCATAAATCAAGGATTTTCAAAGAATTATCAGTTCAAATACTTTTGAGAAGATGCTCAATGAATATTCCATAGATATCATGATAAAAAGAAAAAAGCAGTCCGAAGACTGCTTTTCTATCGTATAATTTGAGATTAGAATTTAACTTCTAAAACTCCGCTTAATTCATAGATGTTTTCTAAGTCTTCACCATAGAATTCACCAGGCATAGCCATAGCGCCTACAGTTTTGAAGGTATAATCTTTGTAGATGTTATAGTTGAAGCCTAAGTTAAGTTCAGTAGCCATATCAGTTTTTAACTCAATTCCATTGTATTCATCAACGTTAGAGCTAAGAATACCAATAGCAGCTTTTGCTTCAAATTTTTCAGTAACAGGATATGAGTATTTGAATACAAAACTCATTAAGCCTAAACCACCGTTACCAGGGCTAAACCAATTATAACAAACACCATCATTGATACCTGTACCAAAAATTTCCAAGCCATTCATATAATAATTAGAAATAGAGTGAAATTCACTAGTAGATTCAGGATCTTCACCATCATCGCCACTGGTGTATAAGAAATCAATCGCAGGGACACCAAATCCTTGAGTGTCAAAAGAAGCTTTTAATGCTAATGCCATACCGCCATTGCTTACATCTTTGCCATTGTATGCTTTTACATAAGAACCATGATTATAAGCAAACATCGCATCTAAATTAAAACCATTTTGATTAAACATAAAATAAGGCATAAACCACATATCGAAATTTGTGTATTCTTTAACATATTCTGAAGTTAAGAATAACATATTTACACCCCAGCCCATTGTTTCACTGAGTTTGTGATCTGCATTCAGCATCATAAAACGGCTATCAGCTTCAACTGGCATTCCGCCAATTGTCATAGTCAATTGTTCTTCAAGAGCAGCATAACCAGCCTGAAGAGTTAAATTTGGGATTACGTTTTCTTTAGTAATAATGATTGCAGGGAAGTCATCATCCATGACTAAGCTCATGTGATCATACCATGATTGATAACCGACTTTGGCATCGACAGCAGTGATTGGGCATAACCATTGTACATAAGCATGATGAGTTTTGACATCAATATTGTTTGACCAGTTATTATTGAAATCTCCCCAGATGATGTCACCAGTTCTTAATGTATAAACAAAGTTTAAGCCTTTTTCAATTTCAGCATTGAATGACAATTGCGCACGTGAATCGATCAGGGATTGATTTTCATATTCTCCGTAAACGTTTGCCAAAGACATTCTTGTTCTGAAATCTCCACTCATTGTGAAATTGGTCGCTAACAGTGATAATACTGTCAACATCATAATTCCGACTAACATGACTTTTCTCATTTGAAACCTCCATTTTTAATTTCAAACAAAATATATCAGGCAATAAAGTTTGTGTCAACACTTTTTTTTAGATAATCATAAAAAAAACACTTCAGCAATGCTGAAGTGTTCAATTTTAAAGTGTTTATTGTTTAGAAATCCATTCTTAACTGAGTTCCGAAGTACATTTTTGAGCCTTCTTTTACTTTAGCTTCATTTTCCATTTCATTCATCATACCCATTTCTGGGATTACCTGTAAAGCACCAAATTTCAATTTAATTTGGCCATAAAGTGCCATTCTGCTATCAGCTTGTTCATAATCATCTGTATCTCTATCGTTGGACATGTAACCTAAACCAGCATCAAGTGTCATCATATCAGATACTTTGTATCCAAATTCAAAGAATCCACCTAAAGTTGAAGCGCCATTAATTTCTTTTTTTGCATCATTCCAGACAGCTTTTTCAGCAAATGCATAGCCCATATTACCAGCGTTTCCACCATAGTTAAATTGAGCTCTTAGCATTAATGCATCCATATTCATTTGACCAGTAACAGCTAACTGATATGACATAACAGATACATCGTCAGAAACAGGGTTTTCATCTTTTGAGTAAGAGAATTGTTGAACAGCTAATGTTGGGTGAATGTAGAAGTTATCGACTTTGAATTTCATACCAACATTTACACGTGGGAATAACAGGTCTGTATTGCTGCTATTTGCTGGTAAACCGGCAGGAGCTGTCATAGTTGGTTTTACAAATGCGAAATAGAATCCATTTTGATATTCAAATTTAACTTGAGGATTTCTTTTTCCATCAACAGCACCCCATCCAATTAAATTTGTATCATCACCATATACCTGGCCAGCATATTCACTTAAACCATCATAGTCTTGTCCGATTAAAATTGAGTATGATCCCATATTCATTTTAGCATATAACAATCTTAAGTTAACACCAGTGCCATATTCAACTTTTGCAGTTAAATCATCTTTTTTGAAATTAACGCCAAAGCGACTGTTGCCTTGCAAACCGTAGTTCAGATCAAGATCTGATTCGCCAGTACCCGTATAATCTTCGTTTGGCATTTCGTACCAGTAACCGATACGAGCGCTACCATAAGGCTTAATTTCCTGAGCAAACGCCATACTTGCTAATAAGCTCAACATGATGATTCCGAAGAGTATTTTCTTCATTTTCAAACCTCCACAGTTTTTTTATTTTCACTAAACATATACAAGATAATATGAATTCCATATAAAAAGCAAGTAAAATTTTGGTTAAGATTCATTTTTACTGGCAACAAAATCTTTATCGTCTTATTTTTCTATTTGTTAAAGCATATAATTATTTTGCATTGGAATTTGGGATTTGTACTTTTTGATAAAGATATCTCTCATGTTGATCAACTTATTTATTCATTTTCGGATGTACGTTACTTCGTTTCGCACATCCAAACAAGTATTTATTGTTTATACTTTATTGTTTTTTAGGATTACGAGAAATTCATGATAGGCGTTGGTTTTATGCAAATTACTTTTGTTGATTACATGTATAAAGGGAAAGGGTATTTGTATGATAAATTGGTTATTTTCTATATCTTAGTATTCATATTAATACTGACCACCCCGTCCGCCAAGGCGTCCACCCCTCCATAGAGGGGAATGGAGTCGATCGTACTAATACTATATACGGGATGAATCAGATTTAGCATGCATTGCTTTTTATTCTTAGGTAAATAATTAATTATAGATCAACTCAGACATCCTAATCAGCTAAAATGACGTGCAACTTTATTCCCCTCTATGGAGGGGTGGCAGCGACAGCTGACGGGGTGGTCATACGTTTTTATAAGAGAAATTGGATCATAAACAAGCAGGTGATTGAAACACTTTTTCGGATTTACGGCACTTCGTTTCGCAAATCCCTACAAATGGTAATTGTTTATAATATATGTTTTTAGTTTTCATACCAGCATAATCAATACGCAATCTGGTAGATTGCTTTACCAGTAAATTGAATCGCTTCTCTACTAATTCTGGTATAACTCTCACTCAACACTTATTTCTATCCTGTAGAAAATGTTCTTGACAGCCACGAAAAAATCATTATTCTCGATGTTAGAATTGGGATGGATTTTATGTATAGATGCTTATTTTCCTGTAATTATGAAAGGAAATACGACGGATCATGATCTGAAGACTTAGGGTCCGCGTAAGGGAGTGGATATTAATTGATTGTAGGCGGTGACGCTTACGCTCCCATATAATTACGTGTACGGGGACGTCCAAGCTCCCGAGGAGGTGAAGATGAGAGTTTATTTTTCTGAAACTAACTTTGATTTTCCGAAGAAGATTAATGATTTACGGGTTGCCTGGTTTCGTGAAGGTCGTATTTGTATCAGTCGTAATTACAAAAAGAAGGAAATGCAGGAACAGAATTTTCGGATTATCCAGATGAATGCAATGATTAAGGTGCTTTATGTGGAATTAAATACTGGATTCAAGAAGGATATGGGGCGCTATGCTCAATTGTACAAAATGCGATATCCTCATTTACGGAAACGAGGGATGAGCGCCTATGCTGTATTTTTGATGGTCGTGTATGCCTTAGTTCGTCGATTTGGTTTGGGAGATCGGTCATTAGATGAAATGAAAGAGATTTTATCTGGTATGATCTTAAGGTTGAGTGTAGCTGAATGTGTTCGGTTGAAGCTCTTGGCAGTGGTGAAGGGTTATTATGCTTTGAATCGTAGGGCACAAATGAATGTCAAGAAGAGCTTCGATTTTGCAGAATCGGCACAGAAAGAGGGATCAATGGAGCTATTACAGGCTGTGAAGAGAGAGATTGTTTTAAAATCGGGTTGATTCGTTAATATAAACCACACTATTATGATGCAAGGAGTCCTATAGGAGATCCTTCGCTAGGCTCAGGATGACAGATTTACGGGTGATTTGCTGTGCCGGGATGATGATTGTAATTGATTGTAGATTGTACATTTTTCGGCTTTACGGCACTTCGTTTCGAAAAGCCCTACAAACGTGAATAGATTGTAGTTTATATTTTTAGGTTTTCGTAGTTGGTTATTGATTATTGTGGCAAGCTGGTAACTAGGGTTAAGAATAGCTGCAAACAGAGATGTTTGCAGAACAATTTTATGATGCAAGGAGTCCTATAGGAGATCCTTCGCTAGGCTCAGGATGACAAGATTTACGGGTGATTTGCTGTGCCGGGATGATGATTGTAATTGATTGTAGATTGTGCAATTTTCGGATATACTGTACTTCGTTTCGCAAATTCCTACACATATTTATTGTTTATACTTTTTTGTTTTTAGCGTTACGAGAAATTCATGATAGGGGTTGGTTTTACGCAAATTACTTTTGTTGATTACATGTATAAAGGGAAAGAGTATTTGTATGATAAATTGGTTATTTTCTATATCTTAGTATTCATATAAATACAGACTACCCCGTCCGCCAAGGCGTCCACCCCTCCATAGAGGGGAATTGAGTTGATCGTATAAATACTATATACGGGATGAATCAGATTTAGCATGCATTGCTTTTTATTCTTAGGTAAATAATTAATTATAGATCAACTCAGACATCCCAATCAGCTAAAATGACGTGCAACTTTATTCCCCTCTTTGGAGGGGTGGCAGCGACAGCTGACGGGGTGGTCATACGTTTTATAAGAGAAATGGGATCATAAACAAGCAGTTGATTGAAACACTTTTTTGGATGTACGGCACTTTATTTCGCAAATCCCTACAAGTATTTATTGTTTATACTTTATTGTTTTTAGAGTTACGAGAAATTCATGATAGGGGTTGGTTTTATGACTTCACAATCTTCTCATAAGTTGGTTGCGGTACTGATATCTGCATCTGAATTATGGCTTGAATAAAAAACACTTGACGAAAATACTCACTTATTAAATGATTCACACAAATGCTGGAGTGGTGAAATTGGTAGACACGCTAGATTCAGGTTCTAGTGAGAGTACTCTCATAGGGGTTCGAGTCCCCTCTTCAGCACCATCTTTTACTTCAATTCAATTTTTTAATGAAAACCATAAATCCTCAATAATCTAAATAAAATGATATTTACTCATATATAAATTACATTATTAAGCTTTAAGATTGACAAAATTGAGTCACAATATTATCTTAGAATCAGAGGTATTAAATGAAAAGTATGACAGGCTACGGAAATGCGGATTTCCACAATAATGATTATGATATAGAAATTGAGATTAAATCGGTAAATAGCCGATTTTTAGATTTAAAGATAATGCTTCCCAGAGAATTACAGTCTTACGAAAATGCCATCAAGGAATTAATATCTTCTGAAGTAAAGCGTGCCAAGATTGATATTCGTATTAATTTTAATGACAAAAGACTTCCAGAATATCAACTCGATGAAAAAAAACTTGTTGCCTATGCCAATTTATTAAGAAAAGCCAAAGAACTGGTCAACGATTACAGTGCATTGAATCTGGAACTTGTCCTCAATCAACCTAATGTATTAAGTTTTGACACGAAGAATCATGATGAAAGCACATTTAGTCCTATCTTGATGCAAGTACTGAAACAAGCCTTGGATAAACATCAGGATCTTGCAAGAAAAGAAGGATCAAAACTAAAAGACTTCTTCATTGAATCATTTCAAAAAACAAATCAAGCAATAGCAAATATTGAGGAGTCAATTCCTCTATTCAAAGAGAAAATATATGAGCAGTACAAAAGCAACATCGAAAGCATCATGAAAGACAAACTTGAGGATGACTTTATCAAAAGGTTGTTCCTTGAAGTAGCAATCTATATTGATAAAAATGATATAACAGAAGAGTTGATCCGTCTAAAAAGTCACTTGAGCAATATCAAAGAAAAGTTAGATACAGAGAGTACCGATATGGGAAAATCCCTTAACTTTATCTTTCAGGAAATGCAGAGAGAAATCAATACAATCGCTTCAAAATATAATAATAATGAGGTCTTTGATCAAATCATAATGATCAAAGAAGAAATAGAAAAATGCAGGGAGCAGATCCAAAATGTCGAATAATCAAAATCCCCCCATTATCGAATGGCATTCATTTCCAATGATTGATTACCCCAAAAAGACGATATTTGTTGTTCTTTTTCTCATATTTATGGCAGTAATATTGTGGAACATCACTATAGTTGGTTGGCAACAGCCTTTGTATTACATTTTAGGAGTTATTGTTTTATTTATCGGTGTCATTCCATATTTTGTTTCAACAAAGTATGAATTTTATGAACATCGCTTTATCGTTCGCTATCCATTCATTACAATTGAAAAGAGTTATTCAGATTATGGCAGTTTTTATGTGGATAAAAATGGGATTATGATCTCTACATTTAAGCAAGTATCCAGGCTTGATGCATTTAGAGGTCAATCCGTACGTTTTTCTAAAAGTCGAGAAGAAAAACAAGCCATTATCGAGTTTTTAAGTACAAAACTCATCAAGCTATAAACAACAGTAAAAGATCATTTTACCAAGGAAAGGAGTGTTTTATGATCAGTGAAATTATTAAGGAATCCATACTCTCTTTCTTCAAAAAAAACAACCGTACTTTTTATACTGCCAATCAGGTTCGATCTGCCATAGGTGTCACAAAGGACAATATGGACACCGTCCAGGCAATTCTTAATGAGCTGTCTGCGCAACTCATTATAGAAAAACAAGCAAAAAAATATATCATGAACAGTGAATACCTGAACAGGGAAAACAAAAAGAAAGCTCAACCTCTCGAAGAGCCAATTTCAATACCAGAAAAGATAAAAACATCAGACAATCCATTTGTCACAGGCACATTTGATGCCAGTCCTCTTGCAAAAAATCTTTCATTTGCGTTTGTAATTATGGAAAATGAGGATGATATCCTTGTTTCTTCGGAAGATACACTAAATGCATATCATGGCGATATTGTCGAAGTAGAAGTCATGAAAAGAGGTGGCAATAAAAGAAGCGGAATTATCAGAAAAGTCATTCAGAGAAAGAAAACGAAGTTTGTTGGAACAGTCGCAAATGTACATCAGAAGGGTATTTTTACCTGTGACAGTTTCAAGATACATACGACCTTCAATATCACAAATTATCAGCAAGAGTATTTTGGGAAAAAAGTGGTGATTGAAATAGACAATTGGGGCAATAAACTGATGAATCAATTGCCACAAGGTCATGTCTCAGAAGTATTGGGAGATAGTGGCGTACCAGAAGTGGAGCTTTTAGCAGTAATCAAGGATTTTGATTTACCTTTGGAATTTCCTGAAAATGTCATCAAAGAAGCCTTACTGATTGATGAAAAAATATCTCAGGAAGAAATTGATCGACGGTCTGATTACAGAAATTTATTTACTATAACCATAGATCCAATATCAGCGAAAGACTTTGATGATGCGATTTCACTCGAAGAGCTGAATGACGGAAAAATCAGACTCTACGTACATATAGCAGATGTAGCGCATTATCTCAGATTTGACAGTGCATTATTTGCTGAAGCGCTTGAAAGAGGTAATAGTTATTATTTTCCCAAAAAAGTGCTACCAATGCTTCCTGAAATATTATCGAATAAAATATGCTCATTAAGACCTGACGAAGAAAAGCTGACACTGACTGTCATCACAGATTTTGATGCCTCAGGATTAATCAATCATCAGGAAGTCAGAGAAAGCGTGATTAATTCGAATGCACGACTTACTTATGAAGAGGTAGATCTGCTTTTTGAAGGTAAAGAGCATCCGCTCAATGAAGATGTGGTTAAGATGCTCAATAGTATGAAAAAGCTTTCAAAAGTACTGTCCCGAAAAAGACATCAACTGGGTTATCTTCGTTTTGATTTACCTGAAGTAGAATATGTTTTTGATGATGATGGCTATCTTGTTGATTTAAAACGAAGCAGAGAAACAGATTCTCATACCTTGATTGAGAACTTTATGCTCATTGCCAATGAGTATGTGGCTGAGAAACTGACAAAGATTGCTCCTGCTACCATGTATCGTATTCATGAAGAACCTGATGAAGCAGATTTGATGAAAGTTAAAGATATTTTAAAGTTCCACAAGATCGACTTTAAAATAGAAAAAGATATTAATAAAACATGGCAGAATGTTTTGGAATCATTACCTACAGAGGAATATCACAGGGTATTTGACCGAATCATTCTCAGAAGTATGAAAAAGGCAAAGTATTCGACGGCTCATATTGCTCACTTTGGATTAGGTATTGATACCTACACTCATTTCACCTCACCAATTAGAAGACTTTGTGATTTAATCGTTCATGCACAGTTAAAAAAACACCTGTTCAATAAAAGTGTTGGTGAAGTTCATGGGAAAGACCTCTCCCCTGCATCAATCTTTAATTATGCAGGCATTGCCACTCAAAAAGAAGTAGTTGCTGATGAATCCGAAAGAGCAATGGAACAGAAAATTATGCTTTCCTTCATGAAGAAGAAGGTTGGAGAAAGCTATAAAGGGATCATTATTTCATTAACCAATTCTGGGATAATTATTGAACTGGATCAGCTCCCAGTCAGAGGTGTCGTGAAATATGCGTCATTGACTGATGATTACTATGAATTATATGACCGGATCAAGGTGCTTAAAGGCCGAAGAAAAGGAAAAATTTATAAATTGGCTGATCAAGTGGAAGTTCAGATCTCCATGGTATCAGATGATATTTATTTCAATATATTATCACTCATCAGCAAGAAAATTCCAGAAGATAAAAAGCATAAGTTCAAAAAAACAAAACCTGATAATAAATTTAAAAACAGGAGAAAAAGAAAATGAAAAAAGCACTCGTACTCCTATGCTTTGTTTACTTAACCATTAATCTTTTTGCTTTTAGTGCTGATGATTATAAGATTTACAGCAAAAAATCCCAAACATGGATCAGTTTAGATCAACTAGTTGGAGAAGCACAGGAAGCAGACGTTTTTTTCTTTGGAGAACTCCATGATGATTCTCTGATGCATTATCTTGAAATCGAACTTCTAAAAAAACTTTATACAAACAATCAAAAGATCGCTGTATCTATGGAAATGTTTGAACGAGATACACAACAAGTGCTTGATCAATATTTTGCCTATCAGATCACAGAAGAAGAAATGATCAAGCAATCAAGAGCCTGGCCAAATTATATAAGCGATTATCAGCCAATTGTAGCTTTTGCTAAAGAAAAAAAGATCCCTTTTATCGCCTCCAATGTCCCACGAAGGATAGCATCGTTGGTCAATAAAAAAGGAATTGGGATACTTGATAGTTTAGATACTCAAGACAGAAGATTTATAGCCAAGAATATCCAAATAGCTGATTCATTATATGAAAAGAAATTTATTGGGTTGATGAAAGAAAGTATCGTCATGCCAAAGTCACATAGCATGATGAATAATGCGGTGTTAATCAATCTTTTCCATGCTCAGTGCGTTAAGGATGAGACGATGGCAGAATCGATCAATCAATTTCTTAATCAACACCCTACTGTTAAAGTGATACATTATAACGGAGATTTTCACAGCAACTCTCATTTAGGGACAGTTTCCAGAATAGATAAAACGTATAAAAGCTTAGTGTTAACTCCTGTGATTGTCGAAAATATCGATATCATTGAACTACCTGAGCCACAATTACAGCAACAAGGGGATTATCTACTTTATCAAAAGCGACATCATTGAAAATAATCCTTGATATTTCATGTAAAATAGATTAGATTATCTAAGAAATTATTTAAGGAGCGATATATGATACAAATTGAGTTTACCCTACAAAACAAGCACCTCAAGACCCTCTCATTTTCAAAGAATTTAAGCATCAATGAAATGATCTCAGATCTGGAATTACCTGTATGTAAGAGCGTCGGATTTCGAGTTAATAATGAATTTATCAATGGCAATACAAAAATTTCTCAAAACAGTAAGATAGATATTTTACCTTACAATTGCCCAGTGGGTGCACGCATTTATCAAGATTCTGCCATTTTTCTTCTCAATATGGCGTTTTATCGATTATTTGATACAAAACTCGTTGTCAAAGTCGAGCATTCGATTGTCGATGGTGTTTATTGTGAAGTGAACAATAACGAAGAGAAAATCAGTGAAATGGATATTAAACTCATCCAGGAAGAAATGATGAAAATCGTCAATGCCAAACTCATCATCGAAAATGAAACCCTGGCATTGGAAGAAGCTGAAAGAATCTTTAATTATTTTAAACGAAATGATATTTTAAAAAATATAAGTTATACTCACTCCAGAAGCTTTAATGTTATCAAGTGTGACAACTATTATGACTACTATCCAAGACCTTTAGTTCCACATACAGGACTTATCAACAAATTTGAGCTTGTAAAACATGATAAAGGTTTTATCTTGAGATTCCCCAATCCCAATTCATGTCAGCTTGAAGAACATTTTCAAGTACCCAAACTACTCTATTCAGCACATCAGGAGCATGATAAATGGTTGAAAATCCTCAAAGTGGAATATATTGGTGATTTGAATAAGCTCGTTGACAACTATAAAATCTCGGAATTTATACAGGTGGAAGAATGTCTTCAGGAAAAGAAGATTGCCTTTCTCGCAGATCAAATCATGGTCAGAAAGAAAGCAAAGGTCATTTTAATTGCAGGACCGTCATCCTCTGGGAAAACAACATTTTCAAAGCGTCTGGCGATACAGTTAAAAGTAAATGGATTATCTCCTATTGTTGTGGGTTTGGATGATTATTTTTTACCACGCGCGTTAACTCCTAAGCTGGAAAATGGAGATTATGACTTTGAATCGGTACGCGCCTTAGATCTACCCTATCTCAATGAACATCTGAATATGTTGCTTCGTGGAGAAGAAATCACTTTGCCAAAATACAATTTTGTCAAAGGGACACGCGATATGACAAATGAAAAAATACGTCTGAACGATGATAATGTTTTAGTCATTGAAGGTATTCATGGGATCAATGACGTGCTAACAGAGTCTATCCCAGCTGAAAACAAAATCAAAATTTACATTTCTGCGCTTAATCAGCTCAATATTGATTATCATAATCGTATTGCAACAACTGATTGTCGAAAGATCAGAAGAATTGCCCGAGATTTTCGTTATAGAGGGTATTCAGCAGAATCGACATTATCACGTTGGGAATCTGTTCGCGAAGGTGAAGATAAAAATATATTCCCATTCCAAGAATCAGTAGATTTTATGTTTAACAGCAGTTTAACTTATGAACTTGGAGTACTCAAAAAATATGTTCTGCCTCAGTTAAAACTCATCAGTGCAAATTCTATAGTATATAATGATGCAAAACATTTGATCACTCTGCTTGAACATATCAGCGATATACAGGATGAGTTGGTACCTATCAATTCATTACTTAGAGAATTTACTTTTGGCAGTGTATTTAAGTATTAGTTAATTTTTGAAAGGCATAGGATGTATTGTTCTATGCCTTTTTTTTAAAATCAAGTATCTCGTACTCATGATTAAGCAGGTTAATAAAGAGCATTTTATTTCTTAAAAGATCACCTTTATTGAGTAGAATTTTAATCACTTCAGCACTCTGAAAAGAAGCAATACAAGCTGGGGTAAAGGAAGGATTTCCAAGCTCTTTTTCAAGCGTATTCATTTCTTCATTTGGATAAATCAAATCTAAAGTCATATCTTCAGGGAAAATACTGCACACTTGACCAAAAAAACCAGCTATCGCACCATGAACAAAGGGAATATTTAGATTCTGACATGATTTTTGCAGAAGTTTCCGGCTTTTAATAGAATCAAGAGCATCAACAGCAAGATTGCAATTTTTTAAAATGCCCAGTGCATTTTCTTCATTAAACTTTTCTTCGAAGGCATTGATTTTAATTTCAGGATTTATAAGCTCACATCTATTTTTTAAAACGAATACCTTTTTTTGACCAATATTTTGACTATTACTGATAATCTGTCTGTTGAGATTACTTTCATCAATCACATCAAAATCGACAAGACTTAATGTGCCAATACCTATTCTACATAAGAATTCAGCAATGTAACCTCCTAATCCACCACAACCGATAATGGCAATATGAGATTGTTGAAGAATTTGCTGTTCATCTTCGTTAATGGTATTTTTATTTCTCTGATATCTTTGCATTTTATTCAACCTCCTCCAACTGGTGGGAAAATGGAAATTGTATCCTGATCATTAATTTCCTGTTCTAATGAACCATCACATCCATTAATCAGTAAAATGGCAATATCTTTTTTTTCTATTGCGAGTTCGTTGCAAATATCGATTACTTTCATGCCTTGAGGTTTATCCATTTCGATGATTTTAGAGCGTCCTTCTCTCAGTGTAGCAAATAGTTTTACTTTAAACTTCATTTTTCCCTCCATAAAAAAATGACCTTCTATCAATGATAGAAGGTCATATATTTAATTTAATTCTATAATCCTAATTCTGCAAGTTTTTCTTTTTTAGGTTCACCTTTTTCATTCCATCCTCTAAGCTCATAGTATTCAGGTAATACTTTATTGAGCTCATGAACATGACCTTTTGCAGGTCCTGAAGTGATCCCTTCTTCAAGCAGTCTTTTTGGTAAAGTATCGAAAGATCCATCAATTCCAGCTTTCATATTAAACAAACGTTCAAGATTCCAGATACGATCACCACATAGTAAAATATCATTTGCAGAATACTCAATACCTGTCGCTAAACTCAGGAGTTTTGCATAATCATCTGCATTTAGAGCAAAACTTGTAAATAAACACATTCCGCTAGAATCAATAAGCGCTGTAAAGTCCTGGAAGATTTTTACCCACATTGGTTTATTTTCATAGCTGAGTTTATCCAGTTTTTCTGGTAAAGCAAGAATTTCAGGAGAAATCAAGTAAGCTCTAACATGGCAACCGCCACGATTTGATGTCGCATAAGCCAAACCTTGACCTTTGATACCGCGTGGATCATAAGCAGGAATTTCTTGTTTTTTAACAGTCATCGATAATTCTGGCATTCCATACATTTCAGCTAAACGATATGAGCCTTCAGCTAATTTATCACCTAAGCCTTCACGGCTTCCCATTTTTTTGGTCCATTCGATTATTGCCTGAGCATTTCCCCATTCAAGAGGTACATCCTGATACTCATCTGCTTTAATCTTTCCATTTTGAACAAGTTCCATTGCAGCAGCCAGTGTAGCAGAAGCTGAAATCGTATCTAAACCATATTCATTACACCAGTAATTTGCTTTAATCACAGCTTCCATGTCATTGATACCACAATCAGCGCCAAAACCCCAAATGGTTTCATATTCAGGACCACCCACTTCTTGCTGATCCATTTTTACATGACGTCCACAAGCAATTGGGCACATATAACATGCTTTTCTTTTTACCAGATATTTTTCTGCCATTGTTTCACCAGAAATATCTTCAGCTTTATCAAAGACTGACTCCTGGAAATTTCTAGTTGGGAAAGTACCATTTTCATTGATAATATTAACGAGTACTGCGGTACCATAAGCAGGTAAACCCTGACCTGTTACCCCATTTTCTTTTAATTTTAATTGTAATGTTTTTACATATTCTTTTAATGCTTCAGGTTCAGCCACTTCAACTTTTTTTGAACCCTTAACAACGATTGCTTTTAGCATTTTGGAACCCATAACCGCTCCAACTCCAGAACGGCCAGAGGCACGATCAAGATCATTCATAATCGCAGCAATTTTAGATAATTTCTCACCTGCAGGACCGATCAAAAGAACCTTATGATCTTTTCCTTCTTTTTCATTTAAGATCTCTGTACTTTCTGTAACCAGTTTTCCCCATACTTGATCTGCATCTTTTAGTTCTACATGATCATCATTGATGAGTAAATAAACTGGTTTATCAGATTTTCCTTCAAGTATAATACCATCATATCCAGCAAACTTTAACTCAGCGCCCCATTTTCCACCTGAGTTAGAAGAAGCAATAGTCCCAGTAAGTGGAGATTTTGTAATGCTCATATAACGACCGCCTGTTGGACTGATCGTACCAGATAAAGGACCGGTAAAAATGAATAGCTTATTTTCTTTGCTTAATGGATCAACATTTGCGTCAACTTCGTCAATAAACATTTTTGTCGCTAAACCACGACCACCAATAAACTTCTTTGCTAAATCAAGATTCAACTGCTCTTTTTTAATCTCTCTTGTACTTAAATTCACTCTTAATAATTGGCCAGTATATGCAGACATACCTATTCCTCCTGATATTTGATAAGATTATCTATAACAGTTTTAATGCCAATTACGTATCTTACTTATTTTCTGTACCTTATAAAAGCAAACGCAACTTATTGTTTCTTTTTTATACACTAAGACAATATTTTTCATGTTCTATTCTTATACAGTGTATCTTTTTAAAACATAAATAGGAGAAGTCTTAAACAGACTTCTCCTGTTAGGATATTTTTTTATTATTTTAATACAGCAATAGCGTTATCGTAGTTTGGTTCTAAAACGATATCTGAAACCAATTCCTGATAGATGACATGACCATTTTCATTGATGATCACAATCGCTCTGGCACATAGTCCATTCAATGGTCCATCAACAATTTTTACACCATAAGAATCAGCAAAGTTTGATCGATAAGTAGATAGGGTGACCACATTATCTAAGCCTTCTGCACCGCAAAAACGAGACTGAGCAAAGGGAAGATCAGCAGAGACACATAAAACGACTGTATTATCGAGTTTATTGGCTTCAGCATTAAATCTTCTTACAGAGGCAGCACAAACTGCAGTATCTATACTAGGGAAGATATTTAGAATGATTCTCTTTCCGGTATAATCAGAAATACTTTTATCACTTAAATCATTAGCACATAACATAAAATCAGGGGCTTTTAAGCCAACAGCAGGCAGATCACCTACAGTATGAATGGGGTTACCTTTTAACAAAATTTCAGCCATTTTTATCTCCTTGTTTTTTCTAATAAGTTAAGGAGAATCAAAAAAAAAGCAAACTACATTTTTAAACGAGTATAGAGATAATCCAGGCTATTATTTAAACGTTTCATTTGATTATTAAAAAAGAGTGTTGTAGCCTCGTTGATAATCTCAGGATTTTTATCCAGAGCCACAAAACTATTTTCAAGGTCACGGATATATGATTGCCTATCTTTTGCAGATGAAATAATAATTGGAGGATATAAATCGTGCATTAAGACCCAGTTTTCACTTAAGCGGGCAATTCTTCCGTTTCCATCAGCGAAGGGATGAATACGAACAATTTCATGATGAAAGTATATTGCTTTGACAATAGAATTCGAAATTTCTGTTGCATTATAGAACATATTATCCATCAGAGAAAACAATCTTTTAGGTTCAGGAGGATCCAGTCTACCGACTTTAACTAAAGTTTTACGATAAGTACCCCCACTTCTAGCATGACTTTCTGGATCAACCAAGTAATGGATGTATAAGACATCTTTATGATCACAGATACAATGATTTTCAATTACTTCATCAGCAATATATTCTAATCCTTTGGATAAATGACTTAAATAACTTTCCGCTTGAAGTCTGGTACTGGCTTCAAATTGAGCGCTTTTGGCGTTCATCACATCCTGTAATCGCAATAAGCCTTTAAGATATGATCTGAATAATTTGAGATTATTATATTGTTTTTCATAGACTAAATAGCGAAAGAGTTTTTTTTTCTTTTCTTCAAGACTAGTCAATAAATCTCTGTCAATGCGAATATTTTCAGGATCAAGTAAAAACATAAAGACTCCTTTATACTCAATAATTCAATAATTCAAAACAGGAGAAAGTCTGTCAATAAAAAAAGAGTAGTCGAAAAGACTACTCTTCTGTATGATTCATTTGATGATTAATCAAAAATCTTTTTTAAGAAAGATGGTGGTTCTGCTTTTTCAACATTGTTATCTTGTTTTGGTTTTGCTATTGAGGCATAATCAATTGTAGTAGAACCCGATGGATTAGTTTGGACTGCACTTGGATAAGGGCTACTATAAGAATTTTGAGTATTTAAGGTTATTGGTTTTGAAGGAGTCACATTTAAGTTAATTGGAGGATTTTCATCAGTGTTAGTCGTCTGAGAATTATTCTGATTTAAATTCTGGCCAAAGCTGTTAATATTTTTAGTCATAATGGATAAATCGATCGTTGAGCTTTTCTTTTCTCCAGAAAACTTATGTGCACTATTCATGATATCGTAAGAAATACCCGTAGCGATGACAGTCACTTTAATTGTATCCGTCATATCTGGGTCAGTAGTAATACCTGTAATGATATTATCAGCTCCACCCGTAGAACCTGAAATACTACTTGTGATATCTTCAAGTTCATCCATGATAAAATCATAACCTGTTGTAATATTGATTAAAATTCCCATACAATTTTCGAGATTAATATGGCTCAATAATGGATTATTAGAAGCTAATTCAGCAGCTTTTAGAGCACGATCTTCACCTGAAGCAATCCCACTTCCCATTAAAGCATATCCTCTATGACTCATTATCGTTTTCACATCGGCAAAATCTACATTGATAAAACCGCTTTTATTGATTAAATCAGAAACAGACTGAGCAGCATTAGATAAAACTTCATCACATTTACTAAAAGCTTCAAAGACTTTCATTCTACCGTATAGTTCAGATACTTTATCGTTAGGGATAACAATCAAGGTGTCCACATGTTTTTCAAGTTCAACTAAACCGTTAAGTGCATTCTCTTGTCTTTGTTTACCTTCCCATTTAAAAGGGAAAGTGACGATTCCTAAAGTAAGAATTCCTTTATCTCTTGCTTTAGCTGCAATCACAGGAGCCGCACCAGTACCAGTACCACCGCCCATTCCGGCAGCGACAAAAAGCATATCAGTATTTTCTAAAAACTGTTCAATTTCTTCTAAAGATTCAACAGCGGCTTCTTTACCGAAATTAGGATTAGCACCAGCGCCTAATCCTTTGGTAATCTTCTTACCTAATTGAATCTTGTTTATTGCTAAGGATTTTTCAAGATCCTGCATATCAGTATTTGCTACGATAAAATCGACACCATCAATTTTTTTGCTAATCATTGTATTGATTGCATTACCACCACCACCGCCAACACCAATAATTTTAATCTTAGTGTTAAATGGCAAATTTGGGACTAGATTAATAGGCATTTTTCCTCCTACGAAAAGTCTTTGAAAAGTTTAACCAATGGTTTAAAAAGACTGCTTATATTATTTTTTAAATTAAAATTTTTAATACTTGATATTGATTCAGCTTCATAAGCATAATACAGTAAGCCAATAATTGTAGCATGATTGGGTAAATCAATTCTTGAAACAGGACCACTGATCAGATGAAATTCTGGTGTGCCAATCCGAATTGCCATATTAAAGATCTTAGAACAGAGAATATCGGCATTCTTAGATAATGCGCCACCACCTGTAAGAACAATCCCAGCTATAAGGAGATCTTCAGCCTGAGGATAATTTTGGATATAATGCTTATAAGCTTCTTCAAATATTTCTCTTACACGTGCTTCAATTATTTGGCTAATAAAATTCAGATGAACTACTGTGTGTTCTCTACCTCCGATGCCTTCAACATTGACTCGTGTTTCTGGATTCACAAGTTCAGATAAGCATTCGCCTAATTCAATTTTCAAAGTTTCAGCAAATCTGGGAGGTGTTTTTAATTGGAGTGATAAATCATGAGTAATCAGTTGTGATCCTTTAGGAACAGTTAAAGCCAGGCGAACAAAGTTTCGTTCCATGATTAGAAGGTCAGTTGTTCCTCCGCCAAAATCAATCATCAGGCAACCAAGTTTCTTTTCATCTGTATTTAAGACAGCTTTAGATGTTGCTATAGGAGCATACACAAAAGTCACATCATCGAAATCAAGCATTTGAATTGCTTTTCTGATGTTTCTCATTGGAGCGATATCAGCAAGAATAATTAGGGTACTCACAGATAATGCATATCCAATCATACCGACAGGATTACTAATTCCAACTTGAGCATCTATTGTGAAATACTGAGGGATACAATGTAATATTTCATATTTATCATTGCCATGATGCTTTTTCAAGTCCTGTTTTGCGTCATTAATGACCTGATCAATGTGGAACTGTTCAATTTCTGAAGGGCCATTACCACTCACAAGAGAAATTCTTCCTGTAGTAATTTTATAAATGATAAAATCACCTGATACAGAAACATAAAGATTATCAGCGTTTAAATTTGCAGCTTCTTCAGCCATATTTAATGCACGTTGAATTGAATCAGAGAAGAGTTTTAAATCTGTAACGATACCGCGATCAATACCCTCAGATTCAGAAAATCCAGCCCCCCTGATTTCAAGTTTGTTATCTTGATTAATGGATGAAATCAATGCACTAATTTTACTACTACCTAATTCTAAGCCTGTAATAAGTCTTTCCTTCATTAATCCTCCATTATCATGCCAAATTACAAATTCTGAGAATTTTATCAAGCTTTTTTTAAAAAAAAATTAGTCTCTAACAATGATTTGATCATTGTATCTTAAATCAACGATAGAATTTTTTTCAAAGCCTTTGTTTGAGCGCAAAAAGATATATCTTTTAATTTTTTTATCTAAAGCATCATTTCCAAGAATGACCCGGCATCCACTATGAGAATCAACAAAAACGATCGCTTGATCTTTTATATAATATTCTGAAATATGATTTATAAAATTACGATCTATTTTACTGATTCTTTGATGAAGTTGAGAAATCAGTAATAGATTATGATTATTTAATTTTTCTCCTAAATGAACAGAACTTTTTGAAATATTAAGACTTACAAGAGGAATATCTTCTGAAAAGTAAAAATCAGCTTTATCTAAAACAATAAGTTCATTATCTACAGGAAAGAAATCGCCTTCAACTGTTTTTACATAAAGAATCCCGATTCTCTCCTGTATTTCAATTTTTAAAGTTGCTGGTAATTTTTTCTTTACTTTAACGTGTTTGACTCTGACAATATTTTCATATTTTCTTTCAACTTCACGACTTGAAAAAGAAAACATATTTTGGTTTATAAAATCTTTTGACAAGTTACTCAAAAAATTCTTATCCAGATTTTTTTGACCATATATTTCGATCTGTTTAATATTAAAATATTCTAAATCTTTTAAAAACAGTGTTATCCCATACCAAATCGAACTTAACAAAAATGTAGCAAGCAAGAATAAAATCACATACCGTGAGGATCCTCTTTTTTTTCTTGATCTACGACTCATTAATCACCTTCACTTCCAACTCTAAATGAAATCCAAATTCTTTGAATACCTTTTCCTGTATCACATGAATCAAAGTTTCAAAATCTTTATATGTTGCAGACCCTGTATTAATCAGAAAATTAGCGTGTTTTACACTTACCATAGCATCATTAACTCGATAGCCTTTAAAGCCAAGTTGATCTATCAATTGCCCTGCGGAGTATCCATCAGGGTTTTTAAAAAAACATCCAAGATTCGGAGAATTTAAGGGTTGTTTCTCTCTTCGTAAATTGATTTGATCAATAATTTGTTTGAGAACAATATCTTTTTTGATTTCTTGAAATTTCAAAGCAACTTCAGTGATAAAACCATTTATCCCTGAGTATCTATATCTAAAGTCAATTTGATCTTTCCTAACAACTTTCAGTCCTTCATGATCAATAATTTTTATCCATACAACATAATCTCCTAAACTCTTCCCATACGCGCCGGCATTCATAAAGCATAAACCTCCTACATGGGCTGGAATTCCTGCTAAAAAAGATAATCCGCCTAAACCTAAGGATGCTGATTTTTTAAGAATGTAATTAATATTATGATTTGCAGAGACTTGAACAATATCATCTTCTACAGAATACTTCCAAGGGAGATACTTGTCTGAGATGACAAGAGTATGTTCAACCTTCCCAAAGAGAACATTAGATCCACCGCCAAGCGGAAAAATCCTTTTGCCTTTATTTTGATAATATATTTCATAAATATCATCATAACTTTCAGGGAAGAATAAATTTTCACACAAATCTCCAACTTTGATATGAGATAAGTGACTTAAGCTTTCTGAAATTCTTTTCATTTGATTTTCTCAAGAATCTCCATACCGTATTTATAAATGTCACCAGCTCCCATAGTGATTAAGACGTCACCTTCTTCAAGATGGGATAAAACAAAATCAACAATTTCTTCTTTACTCTCAATATAATGTACATGATGATGACCAGACTGTATCGCAGCATCGGCAATTAACTGACCACTTACTCCTTCAATTGGTTCTTCTCTTGCGGGATAAATTGGCGCTATAAACAGCAAATCAGAATGATAAAAGGATCTGCCGAAATCTAATGAAAAATCACGTGTTCTTGAATATAAATGAGGTTGGAAAAGTACCAGGATTCTTTTTTCGGTATTTTCTCTTAAACCTGAAAGAGTTGCTTTAATTTCTGTTGGGTGATGTGCATAATCATCATAAATCCTAATATTCTTATTCTCTCCCTTAAATTCAAAACGTCGAAAAACACCTTTAAACTCTTCTAAGCCTTTCTTAATTTTTTCAAAAGGGATATCCATTTCAATTCCTATAGCGATTGATAGAAGAGCATTTTGGATATTGTGTTGGCCAATCATTTGCGAATTAATTTCTCCAAGAATATAGTCCTTGTATAAGACATCAAATTTAGTTCTAAATTGTTCAGCTTTTATATTAATTGCCCTTATATCTGCCTGGCGACTAATTCCATAGGTAATGATTCTTTTTTTTATCTCAGGGAGAACGGATTGCACTCCAGGGTCATCTAAGCAAGCTACCAGACAACCGAAAAAAGGAACTTTGTTTGCATACTGAATAAATGCATTTTTTATATCTGCTAAATTCGAGTAACAATCAAGATGATCAGCTTCGATATTAGTTATTGCAGCAATAATTGGAGACAATGTTAAAAATGAGCGATCATATTCATCCGCTTCAACCACAATGTATTTACCACTTCCTAATCTATTGTTTGTACCGAAATTCATGACTTTTCCACCCACGATTATTGTAGGGTCTAATTCAGCACTACTTAAAACCATACCCACCATAGAAGTGCAAGTCGTTTTCCCATGTGTACCGGCAATACCAATACCAAATGACATTCTCATTAATTCAGCTAACATTTCTGCTCGTCTGATTACAGGAATTTTTTGGCTAATCGCATAAGCAATCTCAGGATTATCATCATGAACAGCCGATGATTTTACAACGACGTCGACATCATTTATGACTTTAGGATCGTGTCCTTGAATAATATTGATTCCCTTTTTCTGTAAGTATCTGGTTATTTCAGAAGATTGCATATCAGAACCAGAAATTTCAAATCCATGATTAAGTAAAAATTCAGCGATACCGCTCATTCCGATTCCACCAATGCCAACAAAATGAATCTTTTTTGTTTTTCCTAACATTTCATACTCCCTTCTGAATCAATTAATTATTTAGTTCATGAATAATATCAGAGACGATGTTTGTTGATGCTTCCAGATGATTTGAATATTTAAACTTTTCCTTTTTCTCATCCACACATTCAAAAAACAAGCTAAATATTCTTTGAAAATTTTGGATATTCTTTTGTTCTAAAACATGTCCATAACCTTTTAATTGAAACTCTTTAGCATTTCTCAACTGATGGTTTCCTGCAGCACTTGGTAAGGGGATAATTATTGAAGGGATTTTTTTTACTTCAAGTTCTGCTAAAATCAAAGCACCTGCCCGACTAATTGACAAATCAACAGAATTATATATCTTATGCATTTCTGTCGAAAAATCAAAGAGATAAACACCCTTTCTATCGATGGTTTTCATTTTTATTGATTCTAATTGTTTAACTCCTGTTTGCCAGATTAATTCTATCCCCATATTGAGTAAAAAATCTAAGTTTTTAATGACAAGATTGTTAATAAATTCAGATCCCTGACTTCCCCCGATGATCAGTAGTTTTACGCTTTCTTTTGATAATCCATAAGCTTCGTAGTTGATCGTTTCTTCAGATTGCAAAAGTTTTAAACTAATTGGATTCCCTGTAAATAGTGTTTTTTCTTCATTAAAGTATATTCGAGCAATTTTATATCCTAAATATATTCTTTTTGCAAAAAGTCCAAGAAATCGACTGGTTATTCCAGGATAGCTGTTTTGTTCTTGTAAGAATAATGGAGTTTTGCAAAAAATAGCTGCAATACCGACAGGACCAGAAACAAAACCTCCAGTCCCAATGACGCAGTCTGGCTGAATTTTTCGAAGTATTACTATACATTGAATGATACTTTTTACAAGTTTAAAAGGGAATTTTAAATGTTGTAAAGTTATTTCTCGATACAGTTTTTGAACATCAATGCCAAAAAAACGAATATGATTACTTTTAATAATCTTTTCTTCTAAACTATCTTTATTACCAATATAATAGACTTCAAAATTGTTTTTTTGTAATTCAAGACATATTTGCAAAGCAGGTATTATATGACCACCTGTACCACCTGCTGAGACGATTATTCTTTTTCTCTTTCTCATTATACGACCTTTCGTTGAGCACTCATATTTAGTATCAATCCGATGTTAACTGCATTAAACAACAATGATGAACCTCCATAACTTACAAAAGGAAGGGTAAGTCCTGTAGGAGGAATGGCAGAAATGGCGACTCCAATATTTACGAGTGCTGTTAAATAAAAATTTAATGAGAGACCTATTCCTGCAAGCTGGGTGGATAATTGTTTACTTAACCAGGCGATTTGACAACACCTGTAAAAGAGATAAGTGTATAAAAAAAGAATAAACAATGCACCAATATAGCCAAATTGTTCTCCAATCACTGCAAATATATAGTCAGATTTTGCATCAGGAAGAAAATAATGTTTAGCTCTTCCTTTTGAAAACCCTGTTCCAAAAATTCTACCACTTGATATTGCTGTCAGACTTTCCTTTACCTGATAATCATTTGTTTCTTCCTGACTGATTGGTAATTTCAAAGCCTTGTGATACAATGAATATTTTGAAAAAATATCCATACGCGATGAACGATACTCTTCTTTTCCTTTAATAGACACAAAAGTAAGGATGCCTGTCAATCCGATAAGAATTACTAAAGTACTCATTCGAATATTACTCACAAAAAAAATCCCAATTATTGAAGCACCCAACACAAGAAGTGTGCTTAAGTGTTTCTCAAAATAGATTAATCCGAATACAAGAATAACTGAAATTAACATTGGCATAAAATCACGAATAAAATTTATTATATTAGAGCGTGCAATATACAACTGCTTTTTCTCTAACATTTTCGAAACATAGAGGATCAAAACTAATGCTGCAGGCAGACTCGGCTGCAAACCAAATCCAAAAAACCTTAACCAACGTGTACCACCTTTAGCGGTTGTGCCAACGATTAATACTAATGTCAGCAATACGATCACAATCATTAAATATATAAAAATATACTTATTAATATGCTCAAACAATCTTGATATCTTTCCAATTGTAATCATTACAGGTACAGATATAACGATCCATAACATCTGTTTGATAAATGGTGTTAAGGATTCTGAGGATCCTCTGGATGACCCGATATCAAGTTGCAATATTAATCCAATTAACATTAAAACCACACTAATTATTAGAATCTGTTTATCAAATTCTACAAATAGTATTCGTTTATTTGGAGAGTGATCCATTTATTTTAACTTCCTTACAATTTCTTTAAAGGTTTTTCCTCTATGTTCAAAATTTTGAAACATATCATAACTGGCACAAGCAGGAGATAAAACAACAAAATCACCTTCTTCAGAATCTGTATATGCTTTAGTTATTGCATCCTCAAAATCACTAAAGGTCTCAATTTCGATGATATTCTGATATGCTTTAATCATGATATCTTTTGTTGCACCAATTAAGTAAAGTTTTTTTGCATTCTTTTTTATTAAGTCATTAAGAATCGAAAAGTCTTCACCTTTATCAGATCCACCCATAATTAATCTAATAGGTTTAGGAAATGATAAAAGAGCATATTTAACAGAATCGGTATTGGTTGCCTTTGAATCATTAATAAAATGAACTCCATTTACAGTGCCTACAGGTTCCAAACGATGTTCTAAAGATGTAAAGGAATATAACGCGTCATATAAAACGGCATCATCTTTAATTATGTCTTTCACAGATAATAAAGCACACATCACATTGCAATAGTTATGTGGACCACGTATTTTGAGTTTTTGACAATCTACAACAAATTCAGAAGTATCTTTTTTTAGAACGATTTGATCTAAATCAGAACGATAATAAGCATCAAGTTCATTTTTCATAGAATAGTATTCACAAATCTGAGGTAAATGTTTTTTCAAGCGTTCTATCACGTCATCATCTGCAAAAATGACTGCTTTTTCATTGACAGTTTGATTCTTAAAGATATTAAATTTTGCTAAGGCATAATCATCAAATGAGTCATATCTGTTCAAATGATCGGGGGTAATATTTGTTATCACTGATACATCAGCCTTAAACGTATCAATTAGCTCTAACTGAAAACTACTCAATTCAAGCACAATCCAATCATACTTATTTTCAATGTCAAAACTACTGAACGCATCACCGATATTTCCAGCTAGAAGCGTTTTATAGCCAGCTGTTTTTAGCAAATGATAAATAAGTGATACACTTGTGCTTTTCCCATTAGATCCTGTAACAGCAATAATTTTACTTTCTTTATTCATCATTCTGTAGGCAAATTCAATTTCACTAATGACATAAATGCCTTTATTCTTAGCTTTTTGAATAATCGGGATCGTTTGAGGAACACCTGGACTTAAAATAATCACATCACTCTCAAGCACTTTATCAGAATGTCCAGCAAATTCACAAACATACTCTTGATTAATTTTTTCTCCATCGACAACATCTTTCATTGGTTTTGAATCAGAGAGAAAGACATGCCCACCAGCCTTTTTTATCTTTTCAGCAGCTGCAAGACCACTCCTTGCTATTCCGATAATTGAAAATGATTGTTTGATCCATTCCATATTTTGCCTCTATTCCAGTATAAATTTACCTTAATTTCAAAGTCCCAAGACCTATTGCAACTAATAATATAGCGATAATCCAGAAACGAACAACAATCTTTTCTTCAGGAACGCCTGACATCTCAAAATGATGATGAAGAGGCGCTTTTTTAAAAAATCTTTTACCTGTTCCTGTTTTTAATCTTGTATATTTAAAATAATAACGTTGAATCATCGATGACAAAGTTTCTGCAATGAAGATTGCTCCAATAATCGCAAATAGCAATTCTTCTCTTAAAACAATAGAAATTAAAGCAAGCAAGCCACCCAAAGTCAAAGAACCCGTATCACCCATAAATACTTGAGCAGGCTTTGTATTAAACCATAAAAACCCAAGAGTTGTCCCAATCATCGATGCAGTAAAAATGGTAATTTCACCCGATTCAGCAATATATTCAATATTAAGATAATTTGCTAAAACAAAATGTCCTTTTAAATATGCCATAACCCCCAAACCGAATGTAGCAATAGAGATCGTTCCTGCAGCGAGACCATCAAGTCCATCAGTCAAATTTACCGCATTTGATGTAGCAACAATCATAAAAACAACAAAGGGGATGAACATCCATGACAAATATATAAAAGCATTTTTAAAAAATGGGACACTTATTGTAGTAATCCCTTGATTATTGGGCATAAAATACAATGCACAGGCAATGATAATACCTAAAGTAACCTGGCCAAGTAGTTTGTATTTGGGGACTAATCCACTTTTTTCTGCTAAAAAATTCTTTAAGTAATCATCCAAAAATCCCAATCCACCTAACCACAAAACTGTAAGCAAAAGTAAGAGGATATTGATATTTAAAAGATTATTCCAGAGCAATGTGGACAAAAGTATGCCAGAAAGAATGATAAGCCCGCCCATTGTTGGAGTCCCTTGTTTTGCCTTATGGGATTCTGGTACTTCATCATTAATCGTTTCAACTGCTTTACTCTCTTTTAGCAAGTTAATAATTTTTGGACCAATAAAGAATGAGAATAATAATGCGGTAATAAATGCGGCAACTGCACGAAAAGTAATGTAACGGAATACATTGAAGAAGATATGATACTGTGCTAATGGATAAAATAAATGATAAAACATTTGAACTACCTTTCTACGATTTTTTCAAGATGAATTCCATGAGAAGCTTTTATTAATACGACACTACCTTTAGGAATGTTAGATAATCCTTCATTTCCTAAAAACTCTTCAACATTTTTATAATATCTTTTGGGATTAAAAATCTGACTCTTCTCGCCAATACATATAACATTATTGTTAATTTTATGTTGATCAAGCTGATCTTTGATTTGTTGATGATAATATTCTGAGTGTTCGCCTAATTCAAGCATATCTCCTAAAATTGCATAGTGTTTACTCGTACTCTGATAAGACAACCAATAATCAATTGCGGCACTCATTGAAACTGGATTTGCATTATAACAATCTACTAATAATGTATGATCATCGGTTTCAATGATTTTCATCCGATAGCTGATCTCTTGCTTCTTAATCAATCCATTCTGAATCTCATTGACTCCCAGGCCTAATACACGACCAATTATGATCGCATAAGATGCATTTGTGACTTTAAATAGCACATTGTCATTTATTTTGTATTCATTTTCATTGAGTTTAAAATTGATTCGATCTTCTATTATCTGTATATCATTGATCATAAAAGATGATTGAGGATTTCGGCCTAACGTGTATATTGTACAATCGCTTGTAATGTTTCTGAATTTCTTATCTTCTTCAGGAAAAATTATGACTTCCTGACAATAATCAAACAATTTACTTTTTTCTTTAAATACACCTTCTTCATCAATTAAATATTCTAAATGTGAAGGACCAATATTAATTATTAAGCCAATGTGTGGCTTTACAATACGAGCCATTCTTTCGATCTCACCAAACTGATTTGTTCCCATTTCTAAAAGAACCACATCATTTTCAGGGCGAATATTTAGGATTGTTTTGGGAACTCCGATTAAATTATTTTCATTTGCAATATTTGTTAAAACATTAAATCTTGTTTCAAGAATATTCTTTATGTACTCTTTTGTAGTTGTTTTTCCTGTACTTCCTGTTAATGCTATCTTTTTTACTCGAAACAATGATAAAAGTTTACCAGCAATAAATCCATAAGCATTAACAGTATCTGCTACTTTTAATACTTTTAAACTATCAAAATCTTCTTCAAAAGAGTTATTAATCAAACACCATACATTTTGGTAATCAGGAATCTTTTTAATAAATGCAGCTCCATCATACTTTTCCCCTTTTAAAGCAATAAATAGCGAATGTTCATCAGCTGTTCTTGAGTCAGTGCTTATTTTTTTAATTGAATGATACTCATCTAATTCATGATCATCAATTGAAAGACCAAACCACTTTTCAAAATTTAAAATATCTATTTCAACAGCGAGATGATCATCATTAATAAAATGATCAGATTCTTCATTGAGCAAAGAATTAACAATATTTCTTTCATCAAATGGATATTTAATTCCTTTTATTTCTTGATATGTTTCATGTCCTTTTCCTGCAAGTAATATAAGATCATGCTCTTTTGCAATTGTTAATGCAATTTTTATCGCTTTCTTTCGATCACGACATATAATAAAGGGATCCTCAGGATCAAGGTTTTGAACCATATCACGTATAATTTGAGCAGGTTTTTCTTCTCTTGGATTGTCATCACAAAATATAACAATATCTGAATATTTCAAAGCTGATTCAGCCATCTTTGGCCTTTTGTTTTGATCCCTGTTTCCACCAGCTCCGATTAGAGTAATTATCATCTGTTTTTTACAAAGAGTCAGAGTCTTTAACACATTCTCAATAGCATCAGGTGTATGTGCATAATCAATAAAGATACCCAGATTAAGGTTATTCTCAACACATTCAATTCTTCCTTTTGCTGAAACCAAAGATAAAATAATTTCTTTTGAAATTACTTGTTGATCAATCATATTTTCATTTAACTCACTCAAAAGACAATCATTTATTGCAAGGGCAGTAAGCATATTTTGAATATTAAAATCTCCAATTAACCTTGATGATAAAGAGAAAATACTTCTACTCGATATTTTTCTCACTAAATCAAAATGACTTCTATTGATATCAAAAGTCAAATTATCAGACAAGTAGTAGTTTTCAACATTTTGAATATTTTCATGCTTAAGTGATACAGCAATTTTCTTATGGCTCAGTTCATTAAAAATTGTTCTTCCGAATTGGTCATCGATATTAATCACGGCTAAAGATCTTTCATGCATATACTCAGTGAACAATCTTTTTTTGGTGTTTCCGTAATCCTCCATATCCTTATGAAAATCTAAATGATCCTGAGTTAGATTTGTAAAAGCACATACATCAAACTTAAGCCCAAAAACACGACTCAAAGCAATGGCATGAGACGAGACTTCCATAACCACATATTCTACTGATGCTTTTTTTATTACAGAAAATATCTCTTGAAGTTCTAATGAATCTGGAGTGGTAGGTGTTTTCCGATCAGATATATATTCTGTCCCATTGATATGTATACCAACACTTCCAATCATGGCAACACTTTTTCCTTGAGACAACAATAGCTGCATGACTAAAGAAGCAATGGTTGTTTTTCCATTAGTACCAGTGATAGCAATCAGTTTTAAGGATTTAGAAGGATAATCATAATAGTTTTGGGCAATTATTGACATCGCTTTTCGACTATCTTTAACAAGAATTTGCAAAACGGCCGTTTCTTTAATTTCTCGTTCACAAACAATAACACGAGCACCCTTATTAACACAATCTAAAGCCAAATCATGCCCATCTACACTAAAGCCTTTAATACAGATAAACAGATCTTCTTCTGCTACATCTTTACTGTTAACGCTTATCTTTCCTTTTAAATCAGTAAGAGTATTTATATCAGAAAAGTCATTATGATTCAGTATCAATTGATCTAATACATCAAATTTCTCAAGATCATTAATTATTTCTTTGATTCTTATCATTCTGCTGTCACCTTACATTTTTGTAAAAACTTTATTTTTTCTCCAGGTTGAATCGACTGAGAAGTAATCACACCATTTCCTTTAATTTCTAAATCAATTTTTAAGTTCTTACTTATTGAAATTGCTTTACGAACCGTCAAACCGATCAAATTTGGCATTTGATGAGGATCAATCTTCGTTTCTACAAAATTTGATTTCTTGTCAATTACGACAATCGCTTCATTTTTTTGATCAAAAGCTACATCACCTTTTGGAAACTGATTGATGACGATACCTTGTGGATCATTTTCAATTAACTGGTATTTAATATTACTTTTTCTTAACTTGTATTGAGCATCTTTTATACTTAATCCCATGATGTTTGGCATCTGAACCATGACTTGTTTTCCTTGTTTCATGTTTGGGATAATCTTACAGGTTGGTAAAGCAATAATTTGCTCTGTTATTTTTTTGAATGTTGGCACCGCAGACATAGATCCAAAATGATAAGCATAATCAGGCTCATCAAAAATAATAGTCATCACATATTGAGGGTTTTCTACAGGATAGAAGCCAGTGAATACCGAAGAGTACGTGTACTTACCATAGCCCGAGCTACCTTCTGATTTCTTCTCGGCGGTACCAGTTTTACCACCAATTGACACATAATCTAAACGAGTTGTAGTAGCAGTCCCACGTTCAACGACATTTTTTAAATATTCTTTTTCTATATTGATATTCTTTTGATTTGATATCTTTTTTATTACTTTTTTCTCACCTCGATAAATTTCTTTATCATTACTATCAACAACTTTTTTTAAAATATAAGGTTTGAGTACTTCTCCCCCATTTGCAATCGTGCAGTAAGCATTCGTGAGTTGCAAGGCATTTACGGAAATTTCTTGACCAAAAGATAAAGAATGAAGTGTATAACCGCTCCAATCAGTATATTTTTTTAATGAACCAGCACTCTCGCCAAAAATGTTTGCACCAGTTTTATGCCCAAAGCCAAGGGCGATTAACCGATTGTACAAATCTACAGAGCCAATTCTTTCAGCAACCTTTGCTATTCCCACATTACTTGATTTTACGATTACATCTTCAAAGGTAATGGTTCCTAATTCATGACTATCCTTTATCGTTCGTTTACCAATCACCATTCGATTACAATTAATATAGTCATTTGATCTGAATAAACCTTTATCTAAAGCAAGAAGAGAGACAAATGGTTTCAGTGTGGAACCAGGTTCAAATCTAAAGGTCACTGGCAAGTTCATTCCAGCACGAATAATTTGTTCATGTGATGCATTATCATTTCTTGAGAGACCAGACATTGCAATAATCTCTCCCGTATTAGGATCCATAATCACACCAATGGCATTTAATGCATTATATTTCTTTATACCTTCTGCCAGATTATCCTCAAGAATCTGTTGTATTTCTGAATCAATTGTAAGACTAATTGAATGGCCATCTTTAGCTGGTTTTTCTTTCAAGTTAGGATAAGATACGATTGATTTATTGGCATCATACAAGGTTTCTTTCCATCCATACTCCCCTTTTAAGTAATCATTAAAAGTGGCTTCGATACCATTTTCCCCTTCCATTCGATAAATAGATCGATTTTTAGCATTGCTCTCATCCTGAATTTCACGAACTAATCCAAGCAATCTTGCAGCAAGCTTTCCTTTTGAATAAATTCTCTGCATTGATTTAAAGGAAGGAATCAAAACAGATAAATTTTCTTTTTCAAGTGCTTCCGTAATTTTGATTAATTCGGATTCTTTGATAGTATTAGAAAGAAGAACTGTATTGGATTTCTTGTTGAGGAGTTTATCGAGAATTTTCTCTTTACTTTCTTCAGAATTTTCACTAATGATCTGACTAATCAATTCAAAAACGACTTCAGGGTTCTTTTTTTTCTTTTTGCATTCAATAAAAACTTTGTTTCGATCAATATCTATTTGATAAAATTTGATTGTACTGGCAAACATCTCACCATTTCTATCATATATGTTTCCGCGAATAGGAATCGTAATTTCCTTGCTGGGATTGTATCTAACGCGTCTGCTGTATGATAAATGAAATGGGTCTAATATTTGCACAATAAACAAATAAATAGCCCAGAGAAGGGCTATTAAAAATATTATGATTTTTAGAGCTAAAAATCTATTATTCATTTCACTCAGTTAAGGCATGTGCATTTGGAGATATAAAATCAATTAGACTATAAACAATATTTTCGTTTTGTTTGCTCTCTTTGACAAATGAAATCTTTGTAGTAGAAGTTGTATCTGCATTGATCGGATTCATTAAACCAAGATTTGATTGTGCATAAGCGCAAATTCTTTCTCTTAAACATAATTGGTTATTTTTTGACAATAACTCAGCTTTACAATTTTTTGCAGCAACAAGTTCTGACTTTAAACTCTTAATTTCACGGTTATTTCCCACTAAATCATGCTGACTAAATGGAATTATAAATAACTTGAAAACTATAAGAACCAGGCAAAAAATAAGTGACTTCATCATACCCTCCCAATTTTCAACTTCTCAACAACTCTTAATTTTGCACTTCGTGCATTAGAATTTTGAACAATTTCATCTTCTCCAGGAACGATTGGTTTTTTGTTAATTACCTTAACCAATGATTTGTGATTACATACACATTGAGGAATATTTTTTGAGCAAATGCAATCTGTTGATTCCTTTTGAAATAATTGTTTCACAATCCGGTCTTCAAGACTGTGCCAGGAAATTACGAGTAAACGTGCTCCTGGTTTTAAACAATAAATGGCATCAAGCAGAGACTGTTCTAACAACCCTAATTCGTTATTCACAGCAATACGTAAAGCCTGAAAAATTCTCGCTTTGGTCTTTACCATATTGATTTCTACCTGATGTTTCCTGTTCAAAATATTTAAACTCTTTTCGATGATTTTCGACAATTCTCCAGTACTGCCGATACGTGATTCCTGACGTTGATAGACAATTGCATTTGCAATGTATGCAGAATAATTTTCTTCTCCATAATTAAAAAAGATCTCTTTCAACTGCTCAAGACTGTATTCATTGATGATATGTTCTGCTGTCATTTGATTATCTTTGTCCATTCTCATATCTAAAGGGGCATCATGCATAAAACTAAAACCTTTTTCACCTTCAGAAATCTGATAGTTGGAAACACCAATATCAAACAAAGCACCATCAATAGCATTGATCTTTTCCAAAGCCAGTCTTGTGCGCATATTTTTGAAATTATCCTTCAAAATCGTTACCTGATTACGAAAATCTTTTAACCGATCAGTTGCATAATTAATTGCATCCTGATCTTGATCAAATCCAATAATCTTAATGTCTTTTTGTTGATTCAACATCGCTAAAGTATGTCCGCCACCCCCTAAAGTTGCGTCCACATAAAGACCACTTTCCTTTAGCTGAATTAAATCCAACACTTCATTAACTAATACTGGGATATGATAACTCATAATTGATAATCCATTGAATCATATTCGTTTTGATGAGAGCTAAGCTTTCTCATACGCATTTCTTTGAAGCGTTCAGGGTTCCACAATGTAATGTAGGAACCCTCGCCTTTTATTATGACTGACTCGGTAATTTCTGCTATATCAAGTAGTTCATCACTAATTCTAATTCTTCCAGGACCTTCTAAGGCTTGTTCTGGGCAAGCAAAATCAATCAGGTTATTTAAAAATCTACGTGAGCGATCATCTCCCTGATTCATCTTATCTTTCAATTGCGTCCAATTGTCTAAAGGATATATGGCAATGGATTGATTAGGACCGATCGTTACAATTACAGATTGTTGTGCTTCAAGTGAAAATTTTGCTTTAAAAGGTGCAGGCACAATTATTCTCTGCTTGTTTACAGAATTCTCAAACGTCCCTAAAAAATCCCCTGACATCTCCATCTCCTTGCTATCAATTTGACAAAACATGATATTTTTTGATCAAACGTGACTAATTATGAGATATTATGATATGTAGTCAAGCTTTTTTTTGATTTTTTGTGATTTTTTTTTACATTCTTTTTTTAAGCTCGGTTTCTCCTTAATGAATCATATCTTATTCTCTTTAAATATCATAGAAATTTAGCATTCCGTTTGCATTAATTTGATTTATTACTACTAATACATTGATTGATTATCAGTTATAAAAATTGAAAAAAAGTATAAAAACAGCGATTTAAATAGAAGTATTTGTCTGAATTTTATGATAAAAGAAAAATGGTGTAATATGAAAACACATATTACACCAAAAATCTTGTCTGTCTTTTTACAGATTTAGGTAAAAAAAGCTCAAATTATTAGGGGTTGATTTTACGACCCATCCCTTCATCTTTATTTCTTCCTCTTGGGGAATTATCATAGACTTCTACAGCATAGTAAACGCTTGTTATAAAAGTCTTTTCAAAATGTCCATGGAAGAAGCTATGGATAGCATTGCAATATTCAATTAGAGATTTTTCATAATCATTTAATTGTGGATCTTTGGGATCAAGAATACGGGTTATCGCTTTAAACTTATAAGAAGGGATATCAAGAAATACTACTGCGGAAACGGGATATGTCATTTGATTGAGAAAGCTCTGTGTTTGAAATTCTGAAGTAGCGTACAACTCCAATGAGATCATTTGGTTGCTTTCAAACAGGGAATCAAGATGCGTATAGAAAAATTCTAATATTTCAAGTTTCTTATTCATATCCGCGTCTTTATTATCATTAAGCGTTTTCAACATTTCTTTCATTTTATCAGCTTTTGGGACAAAGCCCATTCCTTTAACGGCATTGTTTAGTTCAAAAAGCGTATCTGATCTTTTAAACCCATAAGTAGCGACAATACCATTATGAGGTCCTGAGAGTGGAGGACTTTGACTCCTATCTCCTTTTAGCATCGCTTCGAAGATTTTAATATATTCGAGACGACGTTCAGCGTTCCATTCTTTAAATTGATTTGGGAAACTACAAAGTGGATAAGAAGACCATTGTCCATTAACTTTTGCATCAATAGTGGCATTACCAGGGATCCATGGTTTAACGATATCCTGTTTACAATAATCATTCTTAAAGAAGTTTTGTGCATTATCAGCAAAAACTGAAATGATCAAAGTAAAAAGAATCAAAGCACATATCAGATTTTTCAAAACGACTCCTATCATTAGTGAAGAATATCTTTTCAGACAAATTTTGTTTGAAAACAAAAAAGGCTGTTCGCGAGGAACAGCCTAAACAAGAATCAGAATTAATCCATTGGACTAAACATATCTTTGCCAACTCCACAAGCTGGACAAGTCCAATCTTCTGGAAGATCTTCAAAAGCAACATTGTTATTTTCAGCTGGATCGTAAACCCATCCGCAAGCATCACAAATAAACTTTTTCATGATATCTCCTTAATTTTAATAGTTTTTAATATGGATTTCGAAGTAAGTCTGAGGATGCTGACAAGCAGGGCATTTCTCAGGAGCTTCGATATTTTCAGTAATGTAACCGCAGTTAATGCATTTCCAGAATACTTTACCGTCTTTTTTAAATACCTGATGTTCTTTAACATTTTTAGCAAGGGTAGCGTATCTAAGTTCGTGTTGTTCTTCAACTTTTGCAATCATACGAAAAGCAACAGCGACATCTTTATATCCTTCTTTTTCCGCAGTATCAGCAAACATAGGATAAAGTTCAGTCCATTCTTCTTTTTCGCCAGCAGCGGCATATTCAAGATTTTTAAAGGTATCATCAGATAAAGCGACAGGATATCCTGCATCGTTTAACACAATCACTTCTTCATTCATCCCATGTTCAAGTAATTTCTTGAAAAATACTTTTGCGTGTTCTTTTTCATTTTCTGCAGTTTCGATGAAGATATTAGCAATCTGTAAAAACCCTTGTTTTTTAGCTACAGATGCATAATATGTATAACGCATTCTTGCCTGAGATTCGCCGGCAAACGCTTTCATTAAATTTAAGGCTGTTTGGCTGTTTTTAAATTCTGACATTCTTTCTCCTTTCTTATTTTGCTGCCCAGAGCATATGTAAATTACAAAATTCTCTTACTTCAAGTACATCTGATTTCTTAACATTGAATTCAGCCTGAGGTTTCATTCCAGGTTTTAATTCTTTACGAATGACTTCATTTTCAGTGAGTACTTCAATAAACACTATATAGTGTTCTTCGGTCATTGGATGTTCAACACTACCAACTGTTACTTTAATACCTGTAGGAGTTTCTTCAATTACAGGGATATGTTTTTCGTTTGCAGCTTCAGTTGTGTTTGCTTTTAATAAAGTCATCGCTTCTCCACAACATACAAGTTCTCCGCCACCCGCTTGAACGACTTCAACCAAATTTTTGCAGTGTTTGCAATAGTATAAAGAGCGTAAAGTTGTCATAATTCCTCCATTTGTATTCTGTTTAATAATAAGATATAATGAAAAAAAAGAAAGTCAAACATTTTTTTAAATTTATTCAGTTTTTTTTCTTTTCATTTCATCAATACATTGAAGAAAAGATTGTGCCTGAAACACAGCTTGAAAGTCCCAGAAAGAATAACCGTCAATAAATCCTTTCTTATCATGCAGAAATTCTCTTACTATTGGAGTTTCAAGATTGGAATAGGGCAAATCAATTAAATAATCTGCCTGAATATCACCGATTAAAAGTCTCAATGACTCTCCATTCATCCCAAGTGGTGTGCAATTGATTATTAGGTTATACTTCATAAGTAACTGATCATTTGGGTTAAGGGCATACTTACTGATTAATATTTGTCTTTTCTCTGAATTTCTACACAGTAAATCAAGATTGGGGCCGAAAACTTTGATTGCTGTCTCTGCACTAGCTCCAGATCCGATGAGCAGAATTGTTTTATTTGACAGATCACCCAGTTCTTCTTTGATTTTTTCAAAAGCCATCTGATCGCTGTTATAATAATCCTGCTTAAATGAGAAATTATCTGAACGAAGGATGATGGTATTAATCGTTTCATTCTTTATAAAGGATTGTTTAAAAGGCATCGTTACAGAAAAGCCATAAAATGCCATATCAAAAGTGGTTAGTAATATTTGAAATTCGTTAATATCAGTAAATACAAATGGCAGATATCTGGCATCAAGATAATGAGTTTCAAATAGTGAATTATAGTAGTCTATTCCTAAAGATTTAAACACCTGTTTTCCACCGACAATACCACCGAACAAAGTCCTTTGAGTAATCGATTCCACTCGATATTTACGATATTGACTCAAACTAAGCTGTTGAGGATGAGTCAGCCATTCATCTAAACCAATATAAGTACCTATTGATGAAATCAAGCGATAACAAATTCTGCTAAAGTGAGATAATGTTCCTGTAGAAAGAATAAACAATGGCTGTTTGAATTCATCAGATTTTTTTTTTAAATACGCCAGTTCTTCATAAGAATCGGTATTAACGGCTAATTTATAGTACTTTGCCTTTTTTGCTGTAAACTCATCAATTACGTGATCAATCTCAACCTTATCAAAGTGGTCTAAATGTACTGACAAGATCATTGAATCCGCACACTCTCTAAAAAACTCATATTCATCCAGTTCAATATCACACAAGCACTTATACTTTGAAAGAGCTGAAATGAATAAGTCCTTTTTTCTTTGTAAATCTTGATTCGACGGATTCTCAAACCTTAAGGTCAGAATGGACTTTTGATCAGGATCAATCTGCTCTAATGAATAGTGATTATCAGAAAGATCCAGTCGATATTCGATATTAAATTCTTCTATAAGTTGAGGGGTTAATAATTTGACTTTATGGGCAGGGATGCTCAGTACGATCATTGTTTTCTTTTTGATTCTTCGATGATTAATTGCCAAATCTTATCAACAAGTTCTTGATCAAGGCCGAGTATTTCAGCTTTATCGGCTAATGATTTTTTTAGATCAGCTTCTCTTTGAGGGTCAAAAGAATTTAGATTGTTTTGTTTTTTATAGTGTCCGATTTGTTCTGAAATTTTCATTCTTCGGCAAAGGGCAAGAAGGATATCTTCATCAATTTTATCAATGGCTTCCCGATAATCATCTAAAGTTTGAGATTCCTGATCCAATAGTTTCTGATAAGCTAAAGCATCAGCCAGACAAAGCTGAATCATACTTTTGATCACGGGTAAAATGCGAGGAACAAGACAAACATCATGTCTGCCATCAATAGAGATCTTTTGCAGTAAGCCATTCACATCTGTGGTCATTTGATCCAAAGCAATAGATGGAACTGCTTTTACTGCAAGCTTGAATGAAATTGTTTGTCCATTGCTGACTCCTCCTGAAATCCCGCCCTGATGATTTGTCATGAGTCCTTTTGAGTTAATAGGGTCATTTGATTCAGAACCTTTCATTTCGCATAATTGAAAGCCATCACCAAATTCTATACCTTTGACACCCCCTATGGACAGTAAAGACTGAGCCAATTGAGCGTCCAATTTCTTAAAAACAGGATCGCCGAGACCTGCTTTAACATTTTTAATATGACACTGAATCATAGCGCCAACAGTGTCTTTTGATGCTTTGACTTCTTGCAGGTATTCTGTAAGTTCATTATAATTATTTGGATCAGCCCAAGAATAAGGATTTGTCGTTATAAATGCTTCATCAATTTCTTGTGCTTTAATTGACCCAATGGAAAGCGGATAAACTTGCATTTTCACAGGCTCAGTTAAGGTTGAAACAAGACTGCCAGCAATCACACGAGAAAGTGTTTCTCGACCGCTTGCTCTCCCTCCTCCACGCCAATCGTATATTTTAAATTTCTGAAACCATGAATAATCTGCATGTCCAGGACGAAAAATCTCTTTTAATACGTGATAATCCTGAGAACGCGCATCTTGATTGTAAACAATGATGCAAATTGGGAGACCTGTAGTTTTTCCTTCGTAAAGACCTGATAGTACGCAAATCTCATCATTTTCTTTTCTTGAAGAAGAGGAGTTTAATCGACCCGGTCTTCGTTGATTTAAAGCTTCCTGTATCTGTTCAAAAGGGAAATCAATACCAGGGAGGATATCTTCAATAACAATCCCCATTGCTTTGCCGTGACTTTCACCAAAGCAGGTGAAACCTAAAAACTGATCTAAAAAATTACTTCTCATAATTTCATACTATAGTTATGGATTTATATGTCAACTCATTTTTAGAAAACTGATCATTTGTTGAAAACAAAGAGTTCCTTAGAATTATCAATCATATTCAGACAATAATCAATAGCTTGTACTATAAAGCTATGAGAAACCTTTTATATCTTTTATTGAACTACTAAGGGAAGTCGCGATAACTCAATTTAACATACGGCTGTTAAATTATTTTCAACATAAGCGCATCCTATTTATCTATTAATTTTTTACCTAATATAAATTTCTATTATAACTCAAAGAAACCCCTTTCATAAAACCTTAATCCAGGTCTTTTATGCTACTATACCATGATATAACATCTTTTAAAGCATAGACTAAGGAATTTACAGTATCAGTGGTTGGTTGAAAGCCTTCGAGTGAGTCATGAATTACACCACTACATACAGACTGAATACTGTACATATGATTTTTTAAAATACTGTTAGTTTTGAATTTGTCTCTGTTTTCATTTATCCATCTGATAAAACCTCCGATACTCAACTGTCTTTTTGAAATATCAGTATAAATCTCTTCTGGCTTATCGCTCAATGATTCAACAATTTTATTGTAAAGTTTCTCACTGATTACCCTTATAAACTGCATATTAGCTTTTATGTGTTCTTTTTCATCTTTATTAATAATCAGTTGTATCAGGTTAGCCCTAAGATTAACATCTATTTCGCTTAAAATATCAATATAAATTTTATTATTTAATCTGGCTTCCAAATTTTTATTTCTGTTTATAATTTTAGAAATTAAATCCTTTTTAGCTTCAGAACAACCTTTCTCAATATAATTCTGTTTTGAGAGAGTACCGTTATCTATTAATCCAAGAATATTTTGACTGGGCGAGTAAGCAGACAGAAAGTAAAATTTATCTTTTATTTCTTCAACAATCTCTTTTTTCGCAGTCAAAATATTAACTAAAAATTCTCCTTCCCGTTGATTATATCTTTCTTTTTTTTCATCATCATATTCAGGAGCTACAGCTTTAAGTTCATCAACTTTATAAGGTTGCTCTGAAAGATTACAGTCTACAATAAATAACGAGTAATCTGTATAGTTTTCTTTTACAAGTCTTATTGCCTCAGGAAACTTGTATGCTACTTCAATAAAGCCTGATTCTTCAACAAGTTCTTTAACATCCTGATTGCTTGCAAAATCATCTGTCATCAGGGTTTCTAATCTCATTATGATTTCTTCGTTAAGATACTTTTTAAATAAATCAATAATCCCACTAACATTTTTTTTCAATTCGTCTTCAACATAAAGTATTTTCATTTTATTCTCCTTTATTCTTCCATATATTTGGAAATGTTAATTTTAATTTAAATTTGTTATCTGTTTTATCAATATCCAGTGTGCCTGAAAGTAGTTTTGCAAAGTTATCAATAATCACACTCCCAAGACCAGAAGATTTTGCTTGTATTTCAGGATTAAACTCATTTTCTGCTACTAACACAATATCGTCATTTTCAGCATAGATGTTTACAAGTATGTTTCGTCTTTCTCTGCAAACAAAAGAGCTGTACTTAACCGCATTAAAAATTATTTCCTGAAACAATATTAAAAGTTTAATCGCTGAGCCTTTTTCATTTCCAATCGAGAGTAACTCGTCTAAATTGAAGTTAAAATCAATATCAAGCATATTTAATCTAATGAAACTTATGATATCAGCATCACTGCCCGTTTGTAAAATTTTATCCCACTCATTTAATGCTGTCTGATATTTTACCCTGTCATTAAAATATTCACGCATAAAAACATTAAAGTATTTTCCATCCAACATATTACTCACAGCATACTTAAAACAGTCAAAAAACATATTCTTAATTAAATAAGTATCAGTTGAGCTGTTTTGTGCATCGTAAACGAAATCTTCAAATGAACCCTTAAAGGACAGATTAATGCCGTTGGCAATCTCTCTGATCAGGTTTGCACCCTTTAATGCATCAGACAGGTTCTTTTCGTTTAATGTATGTGATGACTGCATATATGACAAAGGATCAATAACGGCAGAGCGAATTAAGTTTTTGATAGAATGAGATAATTTGGCAATAACTTCATTTCTTTCTTTAATCTTAGCTTCAGTTATAGCTTTTGTTTTTTCTTCTTCAGCCTCTCTGATTTTGCTTGTCATAATACTATTAATTTCAAGTAAAACATTGGTAAACAAATTTTGCATATTAGAAAAATGTTGATACTCCTCTTTTGACAGATCTTTATTATGATTATCAATGGACACTTTTGAAATCACAGCCTTAATAATATTAATTTTAAACATATACTTCAGGTCAATCTCAGAATCTTTACTATCATTTTTAAATATTGTTGTATCAAGTAATTTGAACGATAAATCTTTTATTTCTTGTGGATACTCTGAGCCATCATTCTTAAAATCATCAATTAAATTTGCCAACTTATAAAACTCATCTGTAAAGAAAGAGTATTTATCCAAATCAAAAAAGAGATGTAGAAATCTGACAGTAAACTCATGGTTGGCTTGATTAATAATGCTTGAAAAAATATTTAAAGGAGACTTAATTTTCACCAAGAAATTTTTATCTACAAAACCTAATTCCAGCCCTCTTTCATAAAAAGGCATTTGTTTACTGATATAAGAACCCCACTTATCTTTAACTATTTTTAAATCATCATATGCATCATCCCATTTGCTTAAGGCGATATTTGCCATTCCTCGTAAACAGTTATTTAACAAATCTGAGTCGTCTAAGCTTATTGCCTTAGTATAGTCATCAATAGCTTGTTCATATTGTTTTAATTTGAAAAAACATGAAGCTCTGTGAGAAAACAATTCTTGTTTTGGATCTAACTCAATTGCCTTAGTAAG
The DNA here is from genome assembly GCA_964573665.1 of uncultured Candidatus Cloacimonadota bacterium. Classification (GTDB taxonomy): domain Bacteria; phylum Cloacimonadota; class Cloacimonadia; order Cloacimonadales; family WRIO01; genus JAGOCT01. The sequence goes on from CAZNKI010000008.1 coordinate 75,588, forward strand.
GTCCTCAATAGTTTGTTCATATTGTTCAAGTTCAAATAAGTTCAAAGCTCTCAAACCGTACATTGAAGAATCATCCTTACCCAAATCAATAGCTTTTGTAAAGTCCTCATTAGCTTGTTCATATTGTTTTAAAAAGTAAAAGCATAAAGCTCTGTTATAAAACAATTCTTGATTTGGATCTAACTCAATT
>CAZNKI010000008.1:75877-89154 GCA_964573665.1 uncultured Candidatus Cloacimonadota bacterium
TCAAAGCTCTCCAATTGTACGTTAAAGAATCATCCTTACCCAAATCAATAGCTTTTGTATAGTCATCAATAGCTTGTTCATATTGTTTTAAATTGTAAAAGCATAAAGCTCTGTTATAAAACAATTCTTGATTTGGATCTAACTCAATTGCCTTAGTGAAGTCTTCTTTAGCTTGTTCGTATTGTTTAAGTTCAAGTAAGCTCAAAGCTCTCCAATTGTACGTTAAAGAATCATCCTTACCCAAATCAATAGCTTTAGTAAAGTCATCAATTGCTTGTTCATCTTGTTCTAAATTGTAAAAGCATAAACCTCTGTTATAAAACAATTCTTGATTTGGCTCTAACTCAATTGCCTTAGTGAAGTCTTCTTTAGCTTGTTCGTTATCATCTAATAATAAAAGCAAATCCCCTTTTATTTTATAATACGTATAATTATTGGGATTAAGTTCAATCGCTTTAGTAATATCTTTTAAGCCCAAATTAACACTATTAGTTATATCAACATTCTCTTTTTTTAACGCAATTTCATTATAATATAAGAAAGCTCTCTCAGCATAGTATCGATCATTATCTGGATTCTCTTGGATGTATGTATTTAATTCTTCAATTTTTTTCATTTTTTCTCCATATTTTTTTTGTCTTGTATATCTCTGTCTCCTTATCCGGTTTGGACTCAGAGACAGAGACAGCAGTTTTTGAAAATTATTTATGTAAAAGTTTGTGAACAGCCGGGCTTACGACAGTTAAGTTTGAAGGGCGGTTATCTGTTTTATTACCATTGATGTGGTGTACCTGATAACCATTATAAATTGAACCACCAAGTTTTTTTTCAGCAACAGTACGATGGGTATATTTCCAGCCTGATCCTGAGTTGTATTGTCTGTACCCTGAGTTTGATGTGCGATATTTTGACATATTGTCCTCCTTAATTTTGATAAAGATACTAAATGCAGAGTATATGCCAATTGAATTATTTTTTGTTATTCTGTTATTATATAATGAGTTATACATTTTCAATACTTCTTATTAATCATTAGTTAGTAAATATTTTTACTCTTCATGGTAAATATTTTTACTTTTTAGATATTCTTTGTACCTTGCTCTAAAGGTGTGCGGTTCTAATTTTAAAAGTCTCGCTGCCTTTGAAGCATTTCCATTTGCTTTTTTTAAAGCCATTTCATAGTATCTGGGTAACACCTCATTTAAAAGATCGATCCCTTCCTCAGGGATAGTGATCTGTGATTTATCTTCTGAAGAGAAATTATTAAAGATAATATCTTGATCTGAAATGGTTTGATTTTTTGCTGATATATAAGCAATATAAATAACTGTTTTTAATTCTCTGATATTTCCTTCCCAATAATGATTTAATAGTTTTCTTTCAGCAGACTTGTCAAAAATAATACGTTTATTATTCTTTTGATTATACTGTTTTAAAAATTCATAAGCTAAAAGAAGAATATCTGACCCTCTCTCCCTAATTGGGAGAAGATCAAGTTGAACACCAACTAATCGATAAAAAAGATCTTCTCTGAATAAACCTTCTTTTACTAATTGTTTTAAGTTTTTGTGACTAGCACTAATAATTCTGACATCTACTTTTGAAGGTTTATGTCCAAGTGGCTGAATTTCTCCATTTTCTAAGACTCGAAGTAATTTAACTTGCATATTCAACGGAAGATCAGCAACTTCATCTAAGAATAAAGTACCTTTGTCCGCTTGTTTAAAATAACCCTCCTGATCAGAAACTGCACCAGTAAAAGCTCCTTTTTTATGACCGAAGAAAGCACTCTCAAAGAGTTCTTTACTAATTGCTCCACAATTCACTGGAATTAAATGATTATTTTTTCTTTCGCTATAGTTATGTAGTGCTTTGGCAACAAGCTCTTTTCCAGTGCCACTTTCACCACTAATAAAGATTGGAATATCATACTTTGAGTATGCGGCTATCTGTTCTTTTATCTTTACGATTGAAGTGTGTTGTCCAATAATCTCATTAAAATCAATATCAAGTTGTTTTTTTAATATTGTATTTTCTCTCGATAGTTTTGTTAACTCAGCTTTGATAGGTTTTTCTCCAGTTAATTGAGGAAAATCATCAAGTGAAAAATTAACATCACTAATCCCAATTTCTCTGGAAGTTTGGATTATATTCGCTTTCAAAGCACCACTTTGCTTCAGAAACATCCAACAAGAATGCATGGTTGGAGTTCCTGATGTGATTGATACTGTAAATTCAGCAAAGGGCTCCTCTTTTTGTATTTTTCGAATAGCATTAAACATTGCGGGATACACTAGATTGTAGTCAGTCGGATTTAAACATAATGCAGGTTGATATCTCACTTGAAGTTTTTTATGATGTTTTTCACAGTACAAGAGTATTTCAGATGCAAAAGTTAAATAGCTATTATTATTGTAAAGAATATAAAGAGTATCAAAATCTCTTTCTTTTATAATGTTAAGGATTGCGCCTGGCTTTCCTTCTTTTAAATAACAATCATTATTTCCAATAAAAGATAGTAAAATCTTTTTAATTCCCATTAGATTTTTCCTTTTATTCATTTAATTTTTAGATTTTTAAATCCAATAATACTTCTAAATACTATTTAGTCTCATTGATGGATTTAATTCTTTGTTTTTACATTCTTAACTAAGTAAGTTAATGTAAATTCTGTCAAGATTTTTTATTACTGTATTAGATTTTTTTCAACATAATCAGGATTCGAATGTTTTTAAAATTTGAGTTAAGTTCATATTATCTCTAATTAATCAAAGAATCATTGCTCTGTATAAATCCCGTTCATTTTTGACTGATTTAACACAAAAAACTGAGTAATTACTAAATGATAATGAAAATCGCCAAAAGTGCTTACAGGAAGGCTTCTCTCTCACTCGGTGTCAATACGACCCTGTCTTCTATCCTGTAGAAAATGCTTTTTATGATTGTAGATGATACTTAGTTTTTTGATATATAAATGTGAGCATAAAACGTAGAAGAGGACGTCCATGCTTCAATCTTTTTTTCGTAGGCGGGGACGCCTACGCTCCATTATAATTTCGTAGGCGGGGACGCCTACGCTCCTGAAAGAACTCGTAACCATGGAAATAAAGATTGACAAAAAGAGGGCATTAATAACTTATGTATCAAAGAATTATAAAAAGGAGAGATGATAAGCATTGAAAACATTTAACAAGTTCAGAATACTTTATCGGTTTATCATTCGACTTTTTATTGTTCATTTCCCAAAAAAAACTAAAGAGGTGCTCCTGGTAGAAGTTTCGGCTTTTACCTCTGAGTTGAGTGCGCATATTCTCTAATTTTCTTAGTCATTCCTGTATTAATTCTTATATGGGATAATTCTATTCATTTTTATTTAAAAAGGAGAATCAAATGCAAGCTTTAGGGCGCCAAATCCTGGTAGAATTCTACCAGTGTAATGAAACATTATTAAAAAACTGTCAGTATATAGAGCATCATATGGTAGAAGCCTGCAAAATAGCACAGGCAACCGTTGTTACCAGCACATTCCACGAATTTTCACCTTTTGGAGTCAGTGGTGTCGTTGTCATTGCTGAATCACACGTTGCCATACATACATGGCCAGAATACGGTTATGCGGCGGTGGATATATTCACCTGCGGAGAGACGATTGATCCATGGAAGGTTTTTAAGTATCTTGAGGAGCAATTTGAATCATCACAGTCATCGATGATGGAGATGAAAAGAGGGTTATTTGACCTTAATGATAAAAAACTGAGTCATAAACCGGAGGTGGCATAATGGAAATGTGGTTTACAGAAAAGCACACTCAAAACAGAGGAATCACTTTAAGGATCAAGGAAACATTACATCGACAAAAAAGTCAGTTTCAGGAAATATTGGTTATTGACACTTACGAATACGGCAGAGTGATGATATTAGACGATATTATCATGCTCACAGAAAAAGACGAATTCATTTACCATGAAATGATTACACATTTACCATTATATACTCATCCAAATCCCAAAAAAGTACTAATCATTGGCGGTGGAGACGGAGGGACACTCCGTGAAGTCGTCAAACATCCTTCTGTTCAAAAAGCAGTATTGGTAGAAATAGACCAAATGGTTCTTGATGTTTCTAAAGATTATTTTCCACATGTTGCACAGGGATTAGATTCTAAAAAAGCAGAGATCCGCATTGAAGATGGCATAGAGTACGTGAAACATTGTTCTGAACGTTATGATCTGATCATTATTGATTCTACTGATCCCATCGGTCCTGCTGTTGGACTTTTTCATAAGGAGTTTTATGAGGCTTGTTATGCTTGTCTCAATGATGACGGACTGTTAGTTTGCCAATCTGAAACACCCTTTTTAAGTGAACAAGCAGAATATGTGAAAGACATACACCGAAGTCTTCGACAGGTTTTCCCAAAGGTTCAACTATATTTGTCTTATATTCCTACCTATCCTTCTGGAGCTTGGGGACTTACATTAGCAAGCAAATCATATCTGCCTGAAAGTAATTTCCAGAAAGAGCGATATGATAAGGATCAATTAGCACTAAAGTATTATAATGAATCTATGCATTTTGCGGCATTAGCTTTGCCGAACTTTGTAAAAGATTTGTTGAAATAACAATTATAAAGCCTGACCAAGCAAAGTCAGGCTTTATTTTTTATTCTTCCTTAAATTAATCGAATTTTTTTTGCAGTATCTCATGAGTTAGATTGTTATATTATTTGTAGGGGGAATGATATCCCCACTAAAAAAGAGAATCAGAGGCTTAAAGCATGGCAGAAGCATTTGAATGGGAAGATTTCATCCAACACAAAGCAAAAAAACTCTACAATTATATTTTAAAGTTTGTCAGCTTTCACGAGGATGCAGAAGATATCGTTCAAAATTCCTTTACTGAATTGCTGAAAAATTCTCAAAAGCTTGATGAAAGCTATTATGAGCAATGGCTATACCGCGTGGCACATAATAAATCAATGAATCTGTTAAAATCAAATCAGAATAAGCGAAAAAAGCTATTTGAAATAAAAAAGGATACACCTTTATATTGGGAAGAAGATCTCCAAGATGACCCAGAAAAGAAAAAAGCTTTTATGAGAGAGTGTTTTCAAGAATTAAAAGCCAAGCATTCTATCGCTTTGGAGTTACAATATTATCAAAAGAAATCATACAAAGAAATATCAGATATTATGGGTATCTCGGTTCCTGCAGTAGAGTCCTTACTGGTAAGAGCAAAAAAAGAATTAAAAAAAATATTGCAGGAAAAAAGAAGTTTAAATGTCATAGAGATAGAAAGGAGTTCATGATGAAATGCAAGCAAGTTCAAAACAAACTCAATGCTTATCTTGATAAAGAGCTCGACAGTATCAGCGAAAACGCAATTCAAAAGCATCTGTTAGACTGTCATGAATGTCAGCTTGAATTATCAGAATTAAAAGCACTAAATCAGTTCATAAACATTGAATTTGAAGAAGAACTCAATCCTGCGATTATCAATGGACTTATCGATAAAAGCCGATTTTTCTCTGCAGGGAAATCAAAATTAAAGAGACTTGCACTTTCTGCATTGTCAATGTGCTTTGCTGTCATGTTGGGTACCTATGTCAGCAATGTTACGTTCAATCAGGATGCGAGTATTCAGAGTACAAGCAATCAAACATATTATGATCAGCAATCCCTTTATGCTGTATTAGAAGAGGTGTCCGAATGAAAAAGACAAGCCAGTATTTACTCATTGCATCACTGGTATTTAACATAGCATTTATCAGCATATTTATCTATCGCAGTGTGCAGTTTCATCGCTTTGAAAGAAATGGACGGATGATGCCTCCTCCACCTCCAGAGTTTAAAGAAACCTTTAAAAAAATGAAGAATGAGCATCCAGGAATGGAAAAAGTAAGACTACAAAATCTCGAAAACAGGAAACGTTTCTTTGATATGTTGAGTGAAGCACAGCCAGATTATCAGCAGATCAATCTGATGGCCGATTCACTCATCCTTTCACAATACAAGATTGAAAAGGATATTACTTTAAAATTCATCGAAGCGAGAAAAAACATGAAAACCGAAGAAGCCCAAGAGTTTTTTGGACGCTTAAGTCAACATGCAGAGCATGGTTGCAAAAGAATAAAAAATAAAGAAATCAGGAGACAAAAATGAAAAAGATCGTATTAATCATAAGCATTGTAGTAATGATCAGTTTACTCAGCACATCACTATTCGCACAACACAAAAAAGACAAAGACCAGATCCAAAAGAAAGACAAACATGAGATGAAGCAGGAAGTTTGTGAAGAGATGAAGCTCACTGATGATCAAAAGAGTAAAATGGAAGCTCTTCGTATGAACCACAGAAAAGAAATGATCAAAATTGAAGCGGATATTGAGACAAAAGAAGTTGATCTTAAAGTAGCAATGAAATCAGATGATTATGCCAAAGCAAAACAGTTAACCAGCGAAATTGCAAAACTTAAAGAAAACATAGCTTTAAAAAGAATTGATATGATGGAAGGCATGAGCAAGATTCTTACTAAAGAACAAAGAGAAATGATGAAAGACAAACACTCAATGATGGGTGGCCGTATGGGCAAAGGTGAAATGAGAAAAGGTGCTGATTGTGATGATCAATGCGATGAACACAAAGGTCCAGACAGAAAAATGATGAAACACAAATCATGTGATTAATAAATCATAACCTCCTCTCTCAATGGAAAGAGATGCTGAATAATCAGCATCTCTTTTTTTTGAAGTTAAAAATTGTAAATTTTCTTATGTATGACAGACGATTCGCACATTCCATAAATTGATAGTTGCAAACTGGTAGATTGCCTTGCATATCTGCAAGCAGGGATGCTTGCAGAACGAGAATTGGCAAACTGGTAGATTAACTTACGAAGTTGCAAGCAGGGATGCTTGCAAAACGAAAATTGGCAATCTGGTAGATTACCTTACTTTATTGGGTAGGCGTAAAACCTACCCCTACGATTTTTAAACCTTACGGGAAAGCACTTTATTTTAACACCAACATCTTTTTGGTTTGGATGATCTTGCCATTGACTTTCGCACAATAGAAATAGACACCCGAAGGAACTCTGTTCTTATGCTCATCGCGGATATCCCAGGTGGCAGAGTAATTTCGTGTCGAGATTTGGTTGAGAACATCTTTACTTAATCCTGCACTGATTGCAAGATCTTTAAAACTCATTCCTGTATTTAACGTACGCACTTTTTGACCTTTGACATTGAAGATGATGATTTCAGGATCCTTAATTGCTTTTTCTGGATAGTTAAAGCTAATCATAGTCGCTGAGTGTTTATTGAGATTGATCGGATTGGGGTAATTGCTGAGCTGATATTCTGGATTTGGAATTACAACAGGGTCATCATTGTTGACAGGAGGTGCGCCATACTCTAAAGCACCCATATCGATACGATCATTCCATACTCTTTGATTGCCTGCCAGATCATAATAAGGGATAAATGTCCCTGTGGTATCAGCGATCCCGCTGTCAATGCAGGGAGAATTGGGAGAAAGACGATAATAATCCATCATATCAACACTTAAAGAATCTGAGTTTTCGCCTAAAAACATAGGATTACTGAAAATAACATTGTTTAATTGCAGGTTACTTTCTTCTCCATATACAAGAATTTTTGACATGCCCCCATAGATCAAGGAATTATTGATCGTTCCATTACTGATAGGAGTGTATTGTGAGCCAAGAACAACTTCATAAGTTAATTCAGGGTTATATAAAATACAATTGTTTAATACAGGAGGAATACCACCAAGATGTAATGCTTTGTTATTCCCAAAATTATTGGCAATGGTCCAGTTATTCATGACAACAGGACTATAACTGTCCCAAATTTCGACAAGTGCCGTATCAAAAAATCCAGGAGTTGTTTGATTATTAAATATGAGTACATTATTCAGAAAGATTTCACCAGGGACGAAATCTTCAGCTTGTTCAGCGCAAGAGACCTGAAACAGCATTGGTTCTGGGGACCTTCCGTTGGAAATACTGACATTGTTTAATAGAATGTTATTGTTTGCCCAAAAAGTCATTCCTATATGATCTCCAGTATTGGCTGTTGAAATGGAATGATCATCGATAATATTCTCTATAAATACATTTGAATTGTTAGCAAATAAACAAGATGATGCTCTACCTTCAGATAAAGTATTTTCAATAATGATGTTTTTTACAAAAACATCATTTGCCAAATGAGCATTTAAACCATTATATCCACTAATACTATTCGAGTTAAAGAATATATTTTTAACAACAATTTCATCAGCAACAACATTAAAACCCTGCGTATTATCAATAAAATTTCCATTGTTTATAATCGAAAAGTCAGAAATAACTAATTTTCCATACAATGATGATGCTCCTAAAGAATGGCTAACATGTTCATCATCAAGTATGCTCTCATACATCCCTGCGCCTTTAAAAAAACTGTTAGGTTTAATTGATACAGGGAAATTCTGCTGATTCATAGAACGGGAATAGGTACCTTCAGCAAGATACACTGTTTTGGGATTCTCAGCATCAGATGCGATGATTTTGGTCGCATAGTCGATGCTTTTTAAAGGGGAGGAAGGAGATAATCCGTCATTTTGATCATTACCCCAAGGCGCAACATAGAGATCATGATTAATCGTAGGCAAAGTACCTCTTTGAATATCCACTGTAATATTCACTTCAATAACTTCGACAGGAAAATATAATGAAATATAATAATGATCAATTTCTGCCATATCTTGACTGCATTGATCTAAAACGATATTAACAGGGTGTTGTGGGGATGCAAGACTTATATCCTTGCCTGCAAAAGAAGAATTATTATAAATACTGTTTTTATGGATTTGAGAAAATTCGACATTAATATTTCCATCTATTACAAGACCTCCACCGTTTGTATATGCTTTATTATTAAATATTTGATTGTTTTCTAAAACTACATTGCTAGTGTATGTATAAGTACTTTTTAAACATAATCCTCCTCCTCCATGGCCAACTAAACAATCTTTAATAATATTATTCTTGATAATTGAAATACTTTTATCAAGATATATCCCCCCTCCAGCAATATTTTTAAAAATTTCCTGATGATTTTCGTTATTGCTAATTGTAAAGCCATCAATAATAACATTTGACAACTCAATTACTATCGCAGACTGAGAAACATCTCCTATAATTCGTGTTTGATGAATATAATTTGTATCTGTTTCAACCGCATAGAGACTTTGCAAAGTCAAACTTTTTTCCATAAAACTGATGTTTTCCCGATAGGTGCCTGGATAGACCTGAATCACATCCCCATTTGAAGAAGCATCAATCGCAGTTTGAATGCTAGTATAGGGTTTTGTGCCATCGATTGCCACTTCGAGTGTGGCACTCATCAGAAGATTTATTGTAAGCATTAATAAACTAAGAATTGTAATTTGTTTCATATTTATGTTTCCTTTTATTTTATTATACGGTGTCATCCAGAGCGGAATGAAATGGAGCTTGGGATCTCCGTGATGAGCTTCTTGCATTAAAAAAACCTTCATTTCGGATGTACAGCAGACGATTCGCACATCACTTTTAAAAATTGTGGCAATCTGGTAGATTGCCTTACAAATCTGCAAGCAGGGATGCTTGCAGAACGGGTTTCCGTGCTTTCTGTGTTTTCCGTGGTTGTAGCTCTCTTTTGTGCTTGTTTCATTTTATGACCACCCCGTCCGCCAAGGCGTCCACCCCTCCACAGAGGGGAATGGAGTTGATCGTGTAGTATATTGTTTTATCCATATTTGAACCTCTTAGTCGGATATACGGCAATTGTTTAGCGCATCCCAATAAATTGATCGTGGCAAACGGTAGATTGCCTTATGAATCTGCAAGCAAGGATGCTTGCAGAACGGGTTTTTGCCCGTCTTAGATGAATTTCTTCACCTAAGATCGGGCAAAAACATAATAGAGATTATTTAATGAGCATCATCTTCTTGGTTGAAGAACTGTTTACTGTGTCTAAACGATAGAAATAGACACCAGAAGGCACTTTATTTCCGTTATTGTCAGTACCGTTCCATTCAACAGAATGATATCCTGCTTCCTGATTACGATTGACCAATTGTTTGACTAATTGACCTTTAGAATTGTATATTTTTAATGAGACTTGTCCTTGTTCTGCGATGTTATATTTAATCATTGTGCTTGGATTAAATGGATTTGGGAAATTGCCTTTGAGATCTGATTTTTTTGGTAATGTCGCATTATTGAGTACTTTTGTATCTAAAGACACCTGATAAAATTTCTGGTTGTCTGAGAAATCAAGAGTTCTCTTTTGATAAGCCTGATCGTCATGATCATAAACGGCATAACTGGTATATTTTTTGTTTTCATTCTTCATACCAGGTTCCCAATAACGAAATTCTACATTGGCATTGCTTAAATCAAGAGAGTTGATATAAGCATTGATTTGAACGATATCACCTTCGATGACTTCTGCACCATAGCAGACATCATTGACAAAAATTGCTAATTCAGCGTTTGATTTCACATTCCCTTTTGTTTCAGTGTCAAGTTGTACATAAATCGGCTTATAATCGCTTTGCTCAGTATAACTGAAATTGCTCACTGATGGTTCTGTATAAGCCATTGATTCAGTTGAACCGCCCCCTTGAGTATGCCATACAAAGTTTTTATTGCTTGTACCTTTGTAAGTTAAGGACACTGCTTCACCAAAGTTGAGTAATGGTGTTCGTGAACCATACACCCAAGGATCAGAAGTTGTTGCACGGTTCATTGTCCAACGCTTGGTTTTAATTTCTATTAAATCACCTGCAATATCAGATAAGGCATAAAGGGGATCTTCACTTTGAGTTTTGAAATAACCGACCCAGATCTCTCTTGAAGAACCTGTTGGTGCAGCATTTACCGTCATCGTTTCATTGGTATTGCCATAAGTTCCGCATAAAAATCCAGAGACCTCAAGCATTTTTGGACTGGCTGTTGATACCATTTTGACCTTATAACCATGACGGCTATCAGCTACTCTAGGCAAACCTATGAAACTTGGATACATCCAAGAAATTCCGCCTAGTTCATTGTAGTTCCAGTTAAATTCTTCTAAAATGCGAGGATTGGTTGCAAGTAATTGGTTATCATGATAAGTGTTCAACAAATAACCCAATTGATCCACATCATAAGGTGTTGTATTGGTATAGAGCTTATCAATGTATGGAAGGCAAATCCAATTGTAACGGTCAGTGCTTGACTGACTGCTTAACTGATGTGTAAATGCGCCATGGATATGAGCAGGAACGGCACCAATGTCTAATCGTGTACCATCTATATCCTGATCATCTGTATCTGTATGCCAGGTGCTGTTGTCACCATCGGTATCAGGGTCTGCCATATCGATTAATCCTGATTTTTGTGTTGCATTCCACTTAGGAGCTAATGTATTGCTGTCAAGAAGAGGATTTCCATAAAACAAATTACTTACTGAAAAACTTGTAGGATATTGATTCTGTCCATTAAACCATGAGTATTTAATTGATCCAGAACTGTTAGTGCTGGCAACATTACTATCAAAAATTGTATTCTTAATCTGAACAATCTGATTCACCATTTCGAGGTTAACGCCAGTCTGATTGTTATAATGTGTATTATTGATATATTTACAATTAGATATAGCTGTTCCCATTGTGTGAAGATATACATCATTCCATCCACCATAATTATTGTTGAAAATATTATTTTTGATTAATATCTCAGTAATTAAGTGAGTGTTATTTACAGTGACGCAATTTGCAGGATAGTATCCTAAACCACCCATTTCGTATGAATTCTGATAAAAGTTGTTATTGATAATACGAACATAAGGGTTACTTGTTCCTTCAGCTTCAACATGAACGGTTGCACCACTTTTTGCACCGATATTGTTTTGAAATGTATTTGAGTCCAACAGAAGTTTTGTTCCAAAGAAATACAACGCAGCTCCTGGATTATAGTAGAAATTAACGCCATCATTGGTATTGACAGTAATGTTTCCTGTAAAACTATTGTTGTTTAAATTTAAATTACCATTTGCTCTAATCGCACCGCCTTCAAAAAATCCATTTCCATTATTGTTGAATTGACAATTGGTAATTTCAATTTCATTCTGATTCGTCGTGTTGTTGATAGAAACCGCTCTTACATTGTATTCAAATTTACAGTTTTTTATCTTTGGATTACTGTTAGAAAGTGATATAGCATTTCCTGTTGCATTGCGGATATTCAGATTTTCAATCACATTAGAATTATTCAGACTGTTTAAGATAAACGCTGAGCTTGCTGTATTTTGACAATCAATGATTACATTTTGAGAATTATATAATGGTTTTACCGTTATATTTTTCCCTGACCATGATAAGCTTACATTATTTGTGCCTGAATAAGTACCTGGATAAATCAACACTGATCCTCCATTTGGACAAGCATTAATTCCCGCCTGAATAGTACGATAATATCCAGCCATATCTCTAACAACGACATTTTGAGCTAACAATATTGATAAGCTCATGAGAACAATTATTATTATTATAGTTTTTTTCATTATTTTTAATTTCCTTTCGATTTTCAATTTATTATCTTGTTTTAGGGCTTTCCAATCTTTATCGGAAAGCCCGATAGACAATAAATTTATTTTTGTCTCCAGGTAGAAAATAGCTCTTTAATTCTTTAATGAAGCTATATATATATATATAAGGACTTAGCGTTTTGTTACAGATATTTTTTGAAAAACAAGAAAAAGCTTGAACAAACTTCATCAATATTCCTTTTCTCTATATATTCACAAATTTACTATTTTAATATTTAAAGAAAATAGATAGTTCAACATTTCCTTAAACATTTCTTCTATTTTAATATTTGTGTTCATCGTTTCAGTTGTCAAGTGTTTTTTTGTGATCAATTAAACATATACTGTAAACAGATGAAATTTTATAAACTTAGCTATTGAACATTATTTGTTATCTTTTCTCATTTTTCAGCTTTTTATTGTTCTTGATATTAATGTTATGTGTATTTTAATCAGTAATACACAATCATTCTCGATACGGCCTTTTGTAAAAACTTAGATCATTCATATAGAATTTTTCAGATGTATGGCAGACAATTTGCACATTCCACAAATTGATAGTTGCAAACTGGTAGATTGCCTTGCATATCTGCAAGCAGGGATGCTTGAACGAAGCTGCAAGCAGCAGAATTTTACAAATTTACTTCGTAAATTATAA
>CAZNKI010000009.1:0-82299 GCA_964573665.1 uncultured Candidatus Cloacimonadota bacterium
GTTTAAATATTTATGTTAATAGAAGTATCATTTGCACAGGCTCTAAAGGAGCGGAGCTTTTTGTTTATCATCGTACCTACGGTTTTTTTAAACCGTAGGCTATTTATATTTTGCCCTTTTCAGGGCAATGGATAGAGAAGATTACAAATTTATGCTATGTATATGATGCTATTTCATAGCATTTTGTTGTTGATAAATCGCAATCTGGTAGAATGTGCTACAAGATAAATGTAGGGGCAGGTTTTACGCCTGCCCGCTGTAGGAATATTGCGAAATGCTGTAAATCCGAAAAAATAGATGCATTTTCTCATGACCACCCGTCCAGCAAAGCTGCCATCCAGAGTGGAAGAATTTTGAGTCGCGATCAATCGTCGCCTCTACTGGATAATCAGCTGGTCGTATAAATCTTTGAGACAGATGGATTTAAGATGGTCGTGATGAAGAAAAAGGTATGTCATATCGCGAATTGTTAGAATACGATAGAGAAATTGATGCAAGAAGACCTATAGGAGGTTCCACGCTACACTACGTTCCGCTCTGAATGACAAGATTCTCGTGATCAATGTTGTGCCGGAATGATTTAAGATGGTCGTGTATCCCGTAAAGCAAACTACCAGCTTGCCAAAATAATTGACAACCACAGAAGGCACGGAAGACACGGAAACAAATGAATTATTTGAATCTCCATGATTTACTTCCTACTTCAACTATCGTAGGGGCAGGTTTTACGCCAGCCCTGTCATTTTGTAAGGTAATCTACCAGATTGCCAATTACACTTCAACATTTCCAAATCAATTCATAATTTATCATTCATAATTCACAATTATTTATCTACCAGTTTGCTCTCGTTGTGCATGCATCCCTGCTTGCACCTTTTCGGACATGTCACATCAAATACCTTATCAATAAAAAAAGCAGACTTTCGCCTGCTTGTTATCATCATTAAATGATTAGAAAATTGGGGTGGCTGAATTAATCAATATCAAACCATATTTCAGCACAATCATAAACCAAATAGACAAACTTTCAGATCTTGTTTTGAAAGTTGCTTAAAATTAATATTGACACAAAATAAAATAACAACAATATTTGGTTATCTTAAAAAAATGTTGGAGGAATCATGGACAGGAAAGTTTTTAATATTGTAATAGTTCTTGCTTTATTTATTTTTTTCTCATTACTGACCTTAATCTTTAAGCCTGAAGAATCAGAGAAAAGCAAACATCGAATTGTGCTGAACACAGAAATGGTTAAAAGAATTTATACTTCTTTAAATGATTTTTATTCAAAAGAATCAACGAAAACTGATTATCAGTATGATGAACTTGAGATTATCAAAAAACAGATTGATTCTGTTTTTTCAGTTATTGAGTATTCTAGAATTAATGGTACGGAGAAAAATCAATATATAAGTTTCTTTAAGAAGTTGAGAAGTGACATTGATTCAACAATGTGCTACAAGAAGATTGAGAAGGAAGTCGTTGATTGGTACTCAGGTGAAGTATTAAGAACTACAATATCAAATGAAAAAGGGAAATTTTCTGAAATATCATATTTAAAACCAAAAGAATTCATTGTTCAAAAAAAATATAAAAGAGCAAAAAAACTTTATGATAAATATGGATGGGATAAAGAAGTGTGTTATACTATTTCACAAGGGAAAATCCAAGTAGGTATGAATAAGGAAATGGTTAAAATTGCATGGGGATCTCCAAAAGATATTAACAGAACTACTAACAAGTATGGTACACACGAACAATGGTGTTATGCTTCTGGAAATTATGTTTATTTTGATGATGATGAGTTAACCAGCATTCAAAACTAATTAAAAGGCCGGGTTTCCCCGGCTTTTTCTTTTCAATAAAAACTCTATTCAAATATACAATAGCATAAAAAATATAGAAAAGCAAATTATTTTTTTGTAAAAGTAATGTCGGCAAAAATAAATGAGAAATCTGGCAAAAATAAATGAGAAAAGGCTAATATAAGGTCTAGCTATCTGTAAATTTCTCATTTAATATTGCCAACTTTTAAAGCTATTAGTATGATTTAACGTGTATTTTTCTCATTTATTTCTGCCAGATTTTAAAAACACTGTCGTTTTTATGGCTGAATTTCTCATTTAATATTGCCAACTTTTTAGAAGTTTTTTTGTAACTTATAAACAATTATATTGTTTTTTAAATGGGAGGAAGGATGAAAAGCAATTATGTGTTTATTGTAAAAAAAGGATCCAATGGGGAAGTAAACCCAGATCTAATAGGTTTTACGGATGATAAGCTTACTGGCTCTTTGGCTGCTATCGAAAGTAAAGAATGTAAGCTTGAAGAGATTATTGGCTCAGACGCCGTTTTACAAGTAAATAAAGAACATGCAGTACTACTAAGTCAATATAGTAATAACATTTCAAAAGGTAGTTTTAAGCTAATTGATCATGAAATGATTAAAGGTATGATGAAAACTGAAGATGATGAAATAATCTATGTCATTCTTGATAAGAAGTTTAATCAATACAGGTTTTGTGATATCTTAGAAGTTATAAGTAATGACTTTGAGTATTAATCTCTATATAGTCTCATAATTCACAGTTACAAGCTCTAATTTCAAAGCATCATACATTATGCTGTTTTTGAGGTGATATGGCTGTAATCTTGTGATTATTACCTGGTATGATGTGTTAACGTCTGAGTATGGGAAAAAACGAACATCTTCGCTATTATTTGCAAGCTTTAAAGCATTATGTAAACTGCTTGTTAATTCGTTAATTGTAAGCTTAAACGTATGGTATTCACCTTTTTTTGTTCTTTTTTTCTTACCTGTAAGCACCGATGTATTGATAATATAATCTGGTTCACAATAATTGTATTCAGTCACTATAGAATGATCATCAAGAAAAGTAATAGTTACTATTTGGTCGTTAACGTCTCTATACGTAATTTTAGGGAGATGGCTATTTCCAAAGATACTCATATAATCACCTCAATTGTTTTTTTTCTTTCACTATAATCAATGCTAATCGATAAAGGATCTGTTGATGTATTAGTCCAGTATTGATCAGATAAATCTGTTTCAATTTCTGATTTTATTTTAGTACTTAAACCAGTTTTTCCAATAAGCTTTTTAACCAAATATAAGTTATATCTGTATTTGTTATAGACAAAATCATCTGAACTAGGGAGAGGAACTTCAGATGTTCTCGTTGGATCTGATGTAAAAACACTGGTTGTTCCGGATAAAGATAATGAATAATGTGCTAATATGCTATCATGTGTAGTTATCATAGCAAAGAATCTCCCATCATGTTGAGATTGATCAAAAGAGGGAGTAGGTGAGTTATTTCGTGTTATTCGATAAAACACACCAAAAGTTATCTTGTCTGAATCGTTATCTGTATATCCAATACCAACCCTACCAGGATATACAATAGGAGTTTCACCTACTTTAGTCTCAAAGTGATCATAGACAGCGATTACTTCGTCATTTTTCCTGTATATAGAATCATTATCAGGTAATGTGCTGGATCCATTCTTTTTAATATAATACTTATTATTATAATAGACGATATATAGATCAAGTAGCCTTAAAACTTTATTGAGTGCATCGAAAAAGGTGTCCTGAGATCCAAAATAATAATTACCAATGTCCATATATATATGGGATAAAGGAGCCAATAAAACATCACGTGATTCATCTGTGGATTGATCTATGTCATAGCTGATATAATATCCGTCAATATGAGTAGAAAAATCAGTATAGACGATATCACTTAAGGAAACTCCTGATTTTAACAAACAGAATTTAATGAAAGGAATAACAGGGATACAGTTCTGTTTATAAGTCATCCCATCTTCAAACAAAGTAAAATCACTTGGAGTAACATTATATGGCCACTCCTGGTTCATGAATGTGATTCTCATATCGTAAAAAATGCTATTCTGAGTACTAAAGAAATTAAAATCCTGTAATTTGGCTAACAGATCCTTTGCCTCATACTCAAATAGTCTATTTTCATAATCAAAGGTTTTGGCTGTTATATAACATGATAAACAGGATGTATCGGTCTCATCAAAGATTTTTACACCATCACCGAGATCATATTCAAGATCTGATGAAAAAGACATTTCCGGAATAACAATACCACCCTCAACATTTCTTCTTATCTCAACACCATCTAATGAATAAATGTTATCAGATATATCTGTATTGTTTTTGTCTCTTACCTTCATACCTTTTCACCCCTCTGTTTCATCTTTTGAGAAATGTTTCTTTCTTTTCTGATCTGTGCTTGGCTGTCTGATGTTTGAATGCTGATAAAAGTGTTATTCTCTTTGTCCACAAGGTTTGCATTGAGTATTCGGATCTCATCAATCAATTTCTCATATCCATCTTGTTGTGATGATCCTGATACATAACCACCAGATGCATAGCTGTTACCCTGGAATGCAGGAGTAAGAACCGGAAATGATATTGAAGGCATAATTAGATCTTTCAATTTGTATCCTTTTTGCATCAATGCTCTGAGTCCTAACAACTCATTTTTATTATCTCGTGTAATTCCAGATTCAAAAACAGTTTCACCCCGATGTACGATACCAGCAGGTTCCAATTTACCTCCGTCACCCGTATATCCACCCGTAGCAAATCCTTTTCTTAGACTGTTTATTGCTGCCATAGCCCCAATTGTACTGGCTATTGCCATTGGAATTCCAAAGGGGCCAAACAAACCAGTAAACCACTTCATAATTGATGCACCAATTTTCCATATCTGAACAGCCACATATTTTATCCCAGTTGCTATTGTAATTGCGATTTCTTTAGCGTTTTCTAAAATAATAATGCCAATACGTTTAGCTGCAGCTAATCCAGTAATACCTGTCTTTGTTGTCTCTTTCTCAGCATGTGCAGCAGTTTCTGTTTTGTATAAAGCCATTGTTTTAACCATATCAGAAATTTTTTGTTTTAATATATCACGAAGTGAATTCATAGCAGTCATTTTCATTGATTTCCAGACGTTTTCCCATCGACGTTTTGCATCAAGACTTTTATCGGTGATTCCTGCCCACATGGTGTCAAAACCTGATTCTACACTCTTTGAAAAGTGTTGAAACGATTCAGATGCCTGTAAAAGTCTTGCGTGTCTTTGACGCTCAATTTGATCTTCAGTAACGCCCATATCAAGAAGGACTGATTTATATTGATTGTAAAATGCATTAATTGACGCTTTTCTACGTTCTTCAGATGAAGTGTACATTTCATATTCTCGTGTGAGAAATTCGTCATAAGCTTTCTGGTTTTCCTCATAGAGTGCATAATTCTGTTGGTAGTATTCGTTATCTGCTTTCAGCTTTTCTTCCTGGAGCTCCTGGTGTAATTTCTGCTGTTCCTGGTATATGTTTTTAATGCTAGAGTTTTCTGATTTTTTAAGATCAGCATATTCATTAGCATACTTCATGTCCAAGGCTGAGAGAAGCTTTGTTTGCTCTTCCTTGTCTTTCACATTTGCCAGGATAAACTTCTGATTTGTCTGATAGTCTTCTTTGAGTATAGCCTCTTTCTCTTTTAGGCTTCTTCGTAACGAATCTAACTCTTTCTTTAATTTGTCATTTATGGATCCTGTTTTATTATCCTTATCGGATTTTTCAGGATTAACAATTTTACTTAAAAGATCATCATAGGTTTTGGAAAATGTGTCTATTTCCTGGTTTAACTTTTTTTGTTCTTCAGCGATATCTTTATTTATTTGTGCAATTCTCTCTTTTTTTTGTTCTATAGAAATTTCCAGTGCAGAATATGTAACACTTGCAGTAGTAGCTGATGATGCTCCCTGTGCCCTTGCCCTTTCAGTAACTTTCCCTTGAAAATCTTTTTCAAGTCTCAATAATTCTGCTTGTTCGTCTGCCTGGCCTTTAATTAACTTACTAATTTTTTCTCTTTGTTTCATTTCTTTTTCAAAGGCTTCAGTTATCATATCTTTTTTAGTTGCTTGAAGAATTTTAATTTTTGTTTCTTCAATCAACTGTGCATTTGCCTTTTTAACTGCTTCTTCAAAATCTTTGTAGCTTGCAGTAGCTAAATCAATATTTCCAAGGTATGTTGAGAATCCTTCATTTAATTTAGATACGATCTCTTTAAGTGACTTATTTTCTTTAACGGATTCATTTTGTTCGAATCTAAGTGATTTGTATGCGCTTACAAGTGTAGTGAACTCAGCCTGCTGATTAATCGTTTCATCAGTTACCTTTTCAAGCTCTGTTTTAACTGGTGTAATTGATGTTATAAAATCAGTAAAACTTCGTGCTGCGGATGCCATTGCAGGGGTAAACATGGATCCAATCGATGCTGAGAAATTTGTTAAAGCATCTTTCATGTTGCTCATAGCACCTGTATAAGTATTTGAAAGCAAATTTGTAGCACCAGCAATCCCTGAAGCTGGGCTTTCAAACGTGTCTAACATTGCTTGACGAAATTCTGGAAGTGTTAATTTTGTGAGGTCATCAATACCCTTGAATGATTTTATTAGCTCCAGGACACCTCTTTCACGTAAGATATCGGCTGCACCTGCTCCACCTGCAAATGCTCTACCTACTGCACTAGCCGCCTCTACTACATCCACACCCATGAAAGCGGCTAAATCTGCCACAGATTTTAATGATTTTTCTGCATTCATCCCGAACGCTTTTAAGGATGCACCCGCTTCAACAACGTTTCTAAGTTCATAGGGAGTAGTTGCAGCGATCTCTTTAAATTGCTCAAATACCTGGTTCGCTTTTTCAGTATCCTGGTATAGATTTACGAGTCTAACACGAAGAGTTTCAAAATCTGCTGCAGGATCAATTACCGCAGATTTAAGAGAGAAAAACAACTTTTTCGCAAGCTCAAGACCTTGATTTACTCCTGTGATGGAACTTCCAAGTTTAGCAAAAGAGTCTTTTATACTGGAAGCATCAAATCCGATCTTCTTAACACCTTCTATTCCGGAAAGCTGTTTCTTTAGCTCATCAATTTTTGATTTAGCAAGTCCATCTTCAAGTTTAATGGTTATCTTATAATCCATTATTCCTCCCTCTCACGTTCTTTTTGAATCAGTTTGCAAATATACACGGCTTCATCTATTTCTATGTTGTCTGGGTCGATTCCGTGCTGTCTGAGGGTAAGGCTGATATCGAAGAAGGGGTTTGTGTTTGGATCATGCTTCTTAGAGCTTCCCCGATTATCAGCGATTCTGGAGATAACTTCACTATATCGGAAAAAAAACTTGTGATGAGTCTCTCCTGTTCCAAGATTGGAAGCGCATCGAAATCCGTTTCATAATCGTCTGTAATTAATTTACAGAACCGATTAGTTAGATCTGTTGTGAGGAGTATGTTGATTATTCTTTTATAATCAATTTCAATTTCATTCTTTTCATCAGCTCCTAATAAAAGAAAGTCAAGGCCAAGTGTCTTTGTGATCTGATATACTTCTTTTAGAACTTTAACAGTTACATTGATTTTATATTCTTTCATTTTTGCTCCTTATTCTTATATTAATTTCCATACATCACATCATTCTTTATGGTATGCATCTCTGCTGTTATATATGTATCTAAAGTGTTACCAGTAGGATTCTCACTTGTTTGTGCAAAGAATTCATAAGGATTAATACTTCCCATTAATTGCAAATATCCCATATTATGATTCCACACTTCACCCCTTAATTCGGTTATGAAATTTATACCACTAACAATGTCTAATCCTAAAGCCTGACTATTTATAACCCTATAGCTATAAGTGTAATTATACATATCAACCAATAATGTAGCTTTTACAGTCGTAAACGATAACTGAATTCTATTATCTTTATTAGCTTTGCTAAATATATAAGTTATGTGCAAGTCTATAGAAACAAATTGAATAGAAGGGTCAATCAAAATTATTGTTGGATCCAATAAACCACCAACATTAATAAAAAAGCTTTCTATTGAGCTATTGCCATCTTGCACAATATATCTAGACTTCCCCGTAAATTTAGTGTTTTGAAATATTGGATTGACTAGTACATTTTCATTGTCTCCATGAGACAAGTATTCTGCATTACTATGCCACGCATTTTTAACTCCTAGACCACTTACATTAATATTTCTAATTATTGTTGAATCAGGTTGAATACCAATGCTGTGATTTCTACCTGAAACAAGACTAGAATTCACATTTTCAATATTAATATCCTTACCTTTAACAGCTGAATTATTCACATTTTTTATGACTATCTTGTCACCAGAAACAGAATTGCTTACCATAGGATCGCCAGCACTATTGTCTGATATATTTGCTCCATTGATTATATTATTTGCAATTTCACTTTGAAAATCAATACTTTCTCCATTAATAATGTTAAGTAATGAGTTGTTGTTGTATAGATCGATACTGCCATTACCTAATAACCAGTTATCAGTAGGCATAGATCCGCCAGATCCTATTTCAGTCCAAGGATAAAAATTAGATCCAAGATCATCATAGTATCTTACATATATCTTTCTTATGGTAGCATCTAAGACATATGCGTATTGATAAGCCCCATCAGCTACCCACATTGACAATAGAATATGGTCTTTACCTGGAACGGGTACATTAGTACAATTATTTGCTAAATGATAATAACCATCTCTAGCATAAAGAGAATCATTTATATCTTTATCAGAGAGCTGTCCTTTATAAATTAAACCTGTAGTCCAAGCTCCTAAACCACTCAATACATTGTTATCTTCACCATTTAACTTTGGCATCAGCCCGTGTCTACTCGTATCGCTGTTTTTATATTCATTGTCAGAAAGAGCTAAATTTACTTCATTCACGCATTCACCGTTTAGTTTAAAACTCAGTCTTTCATCATTATCATACACAATTTCAATATCACCAAACACATCATCCACAAAACCAATAATGCCAGTACCACTAACAGCTATCCCCTTCTTATTCATATCAGTTTTAACACCACCTAGTGTTGTTTCATTAGCAATTGGCAGAGAGTAAGACGATCCACCTGATATCCCATCTAATTTAATGGCAATTAACTGAGTTGCATTGCCTACAGGTGTCTGAGTGTCTTTCGTTATGTAACTTGCAGATGTAGTTGTTGCTCTTGCCTGAGTCTTTATTGTTGTATTTTCTGCGGTTAACTCTACAATTGCCCAACAATTAAGCTGACTGAACTGAGTTGTGTTTGATGGAGTATTATCATTCGCTGCGGACAGTGTTGTGTTACTGGTTGCATTCTGGATTCTTAATTGCCATACCTGGGCTGTTGTTACAGTTCTTTTGCAACCGGCCATTGCCAAAATAAGATATTTCCCAGCTTGGAGATTCATAGACTGGATATCCTTCCAATCAGAAAGATTAAGTTCAATATCATATCCATTATATACAAGCGATTCTGTAATTAATTCACTGGATCCGCCACCGCCACCACCAAACACAGTAGCCATTACCGCTTTTGTAACACGTTTATTGTTATTGTTATCCTGTGAATCAATTATTACAAATTGATCTGCATCTGTAAGAGTATTTTTTGAATTTAGCTGATCAAGATACTTGCTCATTTATGACCACCTTAAATTGATAAGCCCACCATCATAACCACGAAGAAATGCAAAATGAGTTTCCCCATTGTGGCGAAGTGTTAGGGCATTAATCCCATTATAATAAGTTTCTACATTGCTATAAGCCCCATTACCAGCATCATCAATGGCATAATAATAGAATTGGTAATCTTCAGTTGTTGGAGGCATATTAAAACTATAATCACCACCACCGAGATACACCGCATCACCCATATAATAATCTGCTGTAATGTCTGGCACACTACCAATAAGCTTATATACTTTTACTATCATTAGCCAATCACCGGATCTGTACAAGTACCATTTACATTTACAACAACCCCATTATAGATATATCCATTAGATGGACTTGAAATAGCTACGTTTGGAGGGTTAGTATCAAGAACAAAAGATCTTTCGTCACCAGGTACATAAGGGTGATAATTCCCTGCAGAATCCTGCCATTTTGCACCAATTGTATAGATTCTGCCACCAACAAGTTCAACGCCTGCCCCTGATTGTATCTGGACAGATACTTCGATGATATCATCAACTACATTAAACCCCGTTGTGATATCGAAATACTTTTGGCCTGTAGAATTTGAAAGACTGTCCATTGCTGTAGATGTATCATTAATTGTGGCTTTCGTTGTAGATTGATCAACGTATGGTTTCCATGCTAAAAAGATTCTAACACGCTGAATGCTTGCTGGGTTCATTGGCGCATTTTCTGAATGTGATTGCAAACTAGTTGCATCAAAGTAAGCTTTAATCAGGGGAAGGATATCATTTATTGTCACCCACGGGGATGCAGTTGTAAGAGCGATAAGACCAGTATTACCTTCAACATCATCCTGGACTTTAAAGTTATTAAATCTTCTGTTTGTATTATTGTGCTCAAAAACAATCACATTGCTACTGCTATTGTTACCAGCATCATCTAATGCATCCACCTTAAGCGCATTTACACCTGAAGGAAGATCAATAATTGACAATCCAGTAAAATCAAAAGTGCTCCCTGCAGCTGACATTCCTCGGACTTCTGTCCATGTATTCGTACCTGTTTTTTTGTATAATTTTAGACCTAAAGCCATGTTGACTCCTTATGCAATGATTCCGTGAACTTCATTGATTTGTGAATTATATACATATCCACGTTGAGGATATGTGATTGCGATTTGATAAGCTGTGATTCGATAGTAAATAAGGTTTTCAATTCCTTTCCTGGATCCGGCTATGTGTATTAATTTTGTTTGATCGATTAAAACTGGCTCAACCCCTAAGCGAACCTTCTTACACCCATACACAATATTTCCGGCTACATCCAAAAAAATCACGTCGATCTGGTCTTCAGTGATGCTTCTGAGAAACTCAAATTCTTCTTTTGACAGCTCAGATGATTTAAATGAGACTTTTATTACGTCTCCAACATATTTCTTTGTATTATCAGGCATTTCTAAGACAATATCGGGTTCTACATCGATACTTGCTTTAGATAATGCTGCATCTACTTTTTTAGCTGTAGAGATGAAATCCCTGATACTGATCGTAGTCCACGCTTCAATATCAGGGCTCTCTCCTGTCTTTCTAATATAAATGTCGAAAAACATTATAGTGTGACCTCTAAATCTTCAATGATGGATCCTTCTTTTAATCCAAGGCTAACATCTTTTGTTTTAGATGCTTTTACAATTCGGATAGCAGAGATACCATCAGTATCAATAGGTATTTCAATCATGAACTCTCCCTGTGTGTTTGTTGTTACAGAGTATCCTGGTTTCACTGGATCAATACATGTAATTGTAGCCCCTGATACAGGAACAGAGGCATCTGTTACAACACCAGTAACATAGCCTTCCGGAATAGAAAGAAACTGGGTTACAGTCTCGGCATTTGTGCAGCGCTTTTCTACAGTAAAAGTGAAAGTCACAGACTTTTCGTTCTCATATATTTTTTTGATTGTGGCTTTTGCCTTATAAAGAGCATTATATTGATATACATCCTGATCAAACATGAGTACATCAATTTTGCCATTACAAATAGCTTTTACTGCAGCAAAGTCACCAGGTGTCATCTCAATTCCAGACCATTCAAAAACCACTTTTTCACAATCAGTAGTGACAGTTCCATCAGCCATTGGAGCAGTTTCATTCGTTGTTTCTTCTTTTGCTTTTTCTAATAAGTTTGGAATTACTGTCCAGGTTAAAAGATCTTCAATCAGTTTGCCCTTTGATTTGACTGACAATCGATCAGAGGAGGTTCGTATGTATATTTCTGGGAATAATTTCATAGATCACCTCCTTAGTTAGTGACGGTGATATCTCTCTGGAAACTGGTTAATTCTCTTGCAGCTCTATTAGCAGTAATGGTTACTGTACAATCCTCGTTAGAAACTACAGATTTCTTTGGGTAGAAACGTGTGCCAAACACTGCAGGGCATCCGATAAAATCACCGTTTGCATCTGGGTTATCTGTATCTACCAGGATAAGGGTACATTTTTTGTTTTTGAAAGTTCGAAGTGTTGCATAATCTTCCGGAGTGAGATCGACAATAGCCTCAAAATCTGCTTTTTCAGCTGTGATCTTTTTGGATCCGTCTCCCATGTCCACCTCTGAATCTTTATCGGTTTCAAGCTTAGATTTTGACCGAATTTCGAACTTTTTCCATTCAGCGCCGTTCAATACTGATAAAGCAATCGTATCAAATGGAGTTGAATTTTCTTTTACGTATAAGTAATCAAAAAATCTTTTCATTTTTTCCTCTATTTTTGTATGAATTGGTGAAACGTTATTGCGATTACAGCAATTGTCACAATTAGCTTGTAAGCATTATTTACGAAGTTCAATATGTTATTTTTTCTTTGTAGGTTCTTTTCCTGGTATCTTATCATGTGTTTATCAAACAAATCAGGAAGATCCTCAGTTTTAACGAATTTCTTTTCACATTCATAAGGATGGTTTCGATAATCTTCATTAATTTTAAGAAATTTATCTACTTTTTCCTCAATCACATCAAGTTTCGCTTCCATACGTGCAATTCTCTCAATATCATCACGTTCAATAGTCATTTTGTTCATCCTAATCTCATTAACTCAGACAGTGCCTTAGCACGATTACCTACTTGAGTAGCCCATTTAGATTGTAGCATTGCTTTTGCAGCTGCTTCATAATCACCTCTTTGGATCATGGCCAAAGTGTTTTTAAAAAGCAAAAGACCTCCAATACCAAGATTGAAAGCCATGTCCACAAGAACTACCTGTCTGTTTTCGGTTAATGAATTTATCCAGGGGATTTTAACATTTAACTGCTGGATCACAGACTTAACATCATTTTCAAGAAGATATTCAGCTTCACCGATACTGATGCCATTGTCTTCAATATTGCGACCAAAGCCAATAGTTAATTTCCCTGCTGAACAACGGTAGGGCTTCAAGCGAAGCCCTTCCTCTTTTCTAAGTCTTTCTTTTACTTTTTCCAAGACGCTCATCCCAGGATCCCTTTTAATCCTTTTTTTACAATTGCTTTGTAAATAACTGAGACAGCTCCCTCGGCTGTGCCGTGTAATATTTTGACCCATTTAGATAATTTTTTATTTTTGTTAATGGATTCAACAACAATGTCCCGCTTGGCATCATTACTAATATTTCTATCGTCAATTTTCTCTGCCTCACGGGTGATATGTCCAATAATCTGCCCGGACATGATCTTAATATTGAGATACTTTCCGATTAATAGACAGAGCCATCCAAGCACAAAAGAAATGAGAGCGGCTAAAAGTTTAGCCACTCCATCTGCGATTAGTGTTGAAGGGGTTTGAGGGGTAGAAATATCTAAGGAATAATCTTCCTGGTATGTGGTATCATCAGCAATGCTTACCTGAGCTTGAAGGCTAAAGGTAAAAGCCAAAACAAGTAAGAGCATGAGGATTATTAATCGTTTCATGAATGCCTCCTTAGCCTTCAACAACGTTTTTGTCACGAAGTTGGAAGATGTATTCAGGGATTTGAGCAACAAGACCATAGCTATTGTAGATGTTAACAAGCCAGTCTGCATTTAAAGGATCATTTGCAGCCATAGACCCAATATCTTTTTGACGACCAAAGCCGATAGCAAGTTTTGAATAGAATACAGAAGCGTTTTTATCTTTTGTTCCTACAAATTTGCCATTTAAATCAACTTTCTTTGTTTTCCAAGGGATTACAGTAAAACCACAAATTTCACCAATCTGACCAGTTTTTACTGCGTTTGTGTCAGCAATTTTATCACGTGAGATAAACTCTTCGATCTTCATAAGTGCTTTTTTGTGTGCAGGTGAGGCAAGCATATATCTTTCATCCTGTGGAATTTCTGCTTCATCCATTGCTTCAGCAATTTTAAGAATATCATCATAGGATAAAGCTGATCCGATAATCTCAAGGTTGTTTTCGTCTTCAACGCTAGCTTGCGCTAAATCTGAAATTGCTCTGTTCCAGCCTTTAATCAAAGCTGAACCTGCTTTTTCAGTTAACTCGTCCATCATAGAAACATTGCTTTGAGCTTGCTCAATATCGTTGACCTTAAAAGGGCAACCCTTTTTTTGATCAAAATTGATCGTGATTGCTGTTTTTGCTGGATCCTGATAAGCTGCGGCAGGCATAGACACAACTTCAAGATCAGCTAGAACTGGACCATGATAAGACATTGCCTTAGCACCTAAAGTTAATGGAGTATAATCAACAACCGTCTTAATAAGATCAGTTGTTTTTTCATACATTTTTTTAATTTTGTAAAGGGTTCTTGGACCCCACATTTCTGGGAAAAATCCTGACATTATTCACCTCCTCTTTCGACATAATCATCCATCAATTTTTTAAATTGAACTGGATTTGAGTTTTTGAAGGCTTCCATTTTTGATGGATCCTTAAAAAGCTCTTCAATTTTTACATCTGTTGCACCGGTATTGTTTTTGACTGAGAGTGTTGAAGTAGGTACATCAGTTGATTTTGGATTATTGGTGTCTGTTGAACTGTTTGATTTAATAAAATCATTGTATAGCTCAACACTATTTTTGCGAAGACTTAAAGCGAAATCTTTCTGATTCTGAGTGATTACACCAGATGAAAGAGCTACTAAAACATCGTTTTCAGCAAGCTTGTTGTTAAGCTCACTGATTTGTGCTTCCTGGGTACTGTTTTTTGTGATTAATGCAGTAATAGCATTTAAAACAGATTCATCTGTTTCACTGCATTTCAAGACTGTTGCTAATTGTTTCAGATCCATATTCTCTGACCTCCGTTCTTTGTTTTTATCATGATTATAACTGTTTAAGTTGTGGTTTTTGATAGGGGGTAACTCTTCCAGGTATGGTATGTTTGTAAAAGAAACGCTATGAAGCATTACACGAGGAATCCCTTCAACTTTCTTTCGAAGAATAAAAAATACCGGTGATAAATAACGATAATGTTTGTTTAATACAGCATTATGTCCTTCATCCGTTAATTCAACGTCAATTTTTAGCTTTCCATCTTCTTTTCTTAGTGTTTTTCCCCATCCAGCTGCCTTAGATGAGTTATTGAAATAATTAAAACTTAAATGGTCATAATCAAACAGGATGTCTCTTCCTGATTTTTCATGTACCATGATCATGTCATCGATATCAGTTTCAGTTATTTCAAATCCACCATCTGGATGATCTGGCCAGCTTCCCTGGATAGCTGCAGTTATGGTAATTAGTTTATTATTGCTTTCACTACATGATTTGTAATCGATATCGTGCAGGGCACAGGCAATACGTTTTTGTTCATCTTTTTCGTTCATATTATCCTCTGTATTTAAATTCTACTAACCAAATGGTTATCGAAGGGCTTCGCTCAATGCATGATGCAGATACAATTTCAAAACGACTGTTTTTTGATATTTCAGAACATAGGGTTTCTACGGAATCAAGAATGAGGATCTCTCTTCCACTATTTGTATTGAGACCATCAAAATAAACCAAAGCCCCAAATTCTGGCTTTAACTCGAAATTTCTAACATTTGCTTCTATTGGTATCATCTCACGAACATTGATCAATACAGCAGGGAAATCAGGGATTTCTGATGATTCTCTCTGGTCCTGTGAATAATAAATATCAACAAACTTGAAATCAGCAATTTCTTTCACTTTGTTAATTACACTCATGAGCATTTCTGATACTTTCATTTTACCTCATTTCTGAGCAGAATTGTATATATATATCATTATTATTCAAGCGAATATGAGCATATATGTCACCCGTGACACCCATGCAATAATAGTATTTACTGAAAATAGCTGGAAATGTATAAGAAACATGGAGGTACAAGATGTATTGTAGCGAAACTGAACTAAGAAAAAGATACAGATCTTCATTTATTGAGAGTGCTGAAAGCGAAAAGGTTAATCAAGCCTTGATTGATGCAGATGCTCTAATTGACACTTACATTAAAAGCCAGGTGAAACTTCCAATAACAGTTGTACCTGTTATTATTACAAGAATTGCTGCAGATATTGCACTTTACTTCCTTAAAACGTCAAATGGTCATTCAGGAGATGGGGAAGATGAGACTAGTCAATTATGGAAAAAGTCTCTTAGTTTATTAAGTGATATCAGCAATGGGAAAGTGAATCCGTTTGAGTCAACTCCAGAAGAGAAACAAGAAACTCTTTGGATAGTAAAAAAGAATCCTCCGGTGTTTGAATGATTACAATCGATAAGCAAAAAATACTTAAACTTATTGGTGAAAGAGTTGTTTTCTCTGTTTCTAAAACATTCAGAGAAGGTGGGCGCCCTACTAAATGGGTGAGATCAAAAAGAACTTACCAAAAACACAGATCAAAAAAAGATAAAAAACTCCGTGAAGGCAAAACCCTGATCGATACAGGAACACTGAGAAGATCAATTCACTATGTAGTGGCTGATAGCAGTGTTAATATTGGGACTAATGTTGTGTATGCAAAAATTCACAATGAAGGTGGAATCATCTCTAAAACAGAGTCTGTAAAATCACATAATAGAAGAATTACAACTTCTAAGGGAACAAGAAACATTACTGTGAAGGCACACTCAAGATCAAAGTCAATAACAATACCAAAGCGTGAGTTTCTTTTAATTCAGCCAGAAGATGAAAGATACTTTGAAAAAATATTAAGAACAGAGATAAAGGAAGGCAAAAAATGAGTATGAAAGTTTCAAAAAACTTAGATGAATTTAACTACTCTGTCCCATTAACTCCAAGTTATGTAAAAATGGTTTTATCTGATCCATCAAATTTAAATAAGCAGAATCTCATTGATACACTATTTGAGACTGATCCAGAATATACAATAAAACTGATTGAGAGAAACTCAATTTTCAGAAAAGCAGAATGGAGTCTTGAAGAGTCCGGGAATAAGAAAATTGATGAATTCATAAAAGAAGAACTTTGGAGAGTATTAGATAATAATATCTTTCAGCAAATTCATGAAGCTGTATTTAGAAGATTCTCGGTGATTGAAATTAACTGGGAAAAAACAAGCCAGGTTAGAGTGGGCTCTCTAGTTCAACATCATCAAAGATCATTTGAATATGAAGATGGAATTTTAAAACTTTATGACAAAAAAGAGAACAATCTCACATCAATACCAGAAAACAAGATAATTTATTGTGAATCTCCTCTTAAAACAAAGAATACCCCTTTATCGATTTCAGAACAACTGGCTATGATTATTTGTATAAAATACTATGCATTATACAAAAACTGGCCTAAGTTTAATGAAAACTATGCTATGCCTCCAGCTGTTGGAAAAACAAATACAAATAACGAAACTGAGAAGAAAGTACTGAAAGAAGGATTGGAAAACCTTGGGTCTTTTGCTTATGCCATGATTTCAAATGATTCATCAATAGAATTTCTGGAACTAAAATACAGCTCTCCTGAAACGTTTGAGAAGATCATAAAAGTTTCAAATGAAGTGATTGCAAAAGCTGTTTTAGCTCAAACATTAACTACTCAGTCTGATGGCAAAGGTTCTTATGCACTTGGTGAAGTCCACTCTGATGTGAGAAATGATGTATTTACAGAATCTCTTGATTTAGTTTGCGATGCAATCAATAAATATCTGGTTAAGCCACTTGTCGATTTTAATTTTACTACAGACGTTTATCCTAGATTCAACTTATTACTTCCAGAATCTTTCAATAAAAAGATATCCAGAGACAATAACCTGACAAAACTCGGAGTTCGATTTAAAAAAGATTATTTTGTTGAGAGTTATGGGCTGAATCCTGATCATTTTGAAGTTTCAGAACCTGTTGTTGATAATGAAAGTGATCCTGAACAAAAAAAAACTCTAAATTTCCGATCAAATCCATTTTTTTAAATGCTGAGAAGATAAAACAAGATTGGATAGATCAAAAATGCACTCAGGCAATAGATAAAAATAAAGATATATTCAAAATCGTTTACGATCAAATAGAAGAATCTTACAAAGAAAATAAGTCTTTTGATAAACTAAATAAAGATAACATCACGCAGAATGACGATTATCAAATTCTTTTAACCAAACTATTAACTTATTCTGAATTTCTTGGACGTATTTCAAGCGATCATAATGTATTCAAGAATTCAAAAAACAATATAAATTTTTCTTATGATATGGATTACAATGAAGCAGCTGATTATTTTAAAAATATCCATTCAATCGATGCCATGACCTTTTACAAAACTCTTTCACGGAATGCAGGGAGAGCCTTCACTATCTCCTGGGTAAACAGCATAGAAACATTAGAAGATATCCGGAAAGAATTTGAGAAACAAACTAGAAAGAGTTTTGATCCAAAGGAATTAAAAGCTTTTATCCAGGAGACTGTTATTTCACGTGGTGATGATCCTCTAAAACCATCACATTTAGCTAATGTTGTAAGAACCAATGTACAAACTGCTTTCTCTAAAGGAAGAATAGAAGCTCAAATTGAATTAGGTAAAGATTATTGGCAATACTATGCTGTTGTAGATGGAAGAGAAACACCGCTATGCCATACCTTGGATGGGAAAATATTTAAATCATCGGATCCTTTCTGGGAAAAGTATTATCCCCCAAATCATTATCAATGCAGATCTACTGTTGTTGCTTTGGATGCAGATGAAATTGATGATCCTGTTGATGATGGATTAGAATATTTAAAGAAATCAGATCTCAAGACTAAAGATAGAGAACCAGGAAGAGGATTTCAGTATTCTCCAAAGAATTCACTGGATGAACATCTTAATAAAAAAAGAAAAGAACATAAGATTGAGTTGAAAGAGAAATCTAAAGAAAAAACTCCAAAATTTAAAACAATTGCTGAGTTAGAAGAGTTTCTTTCTAACAAATACCCTAATACATCATTTGATTTTAAAGGTGTTGACTCAAGAAACTTTAGTATTATTGGATCGTCTCTTGATGAATTGCTTACAAAATACAGAATAGACAAATTAAATTATGTTGGCACTTATCTTGGTGATAAAGGCTCAGTTTATGGCCTTTTTGTAGATTGGGAAGAAGGTGAAGTTGCTCATTGCAGGAGATCAACCTCAGGTAATAAGATAATGGCTCTTAACCCAAACTATTTCAACGATTATAAATACTTAAATGATACAATTGAACAAGGAATATTAACTAACCATTCACCAAAAGGAATAGGGAAACACAGAGCAAAATATATTGTTTATCATGAGTTCGGGCATATCTTAGACTATCAATTTGACTTAGAAATGAGAAATGATAAAATAATAATTGACTTATTCAACTCAAATGAGTTTATTTCTCGTTATGCTAGCTATAGCATAGGAGAATTTATTGCTGAAGCTTTTGCAGATTATCATCTAAGTAAAACACCATCACCAGTATCTAAGAAAGTATGGGATAGATTTAAAAAAATAATGAAAGGAAAGAAGTAATTATGTTAATTAGAATTGAATGGAAAGATGGCAATAGTTGTTTTGATTGCAAACACTTTAAAGTAGAATTGGTTACTGATAAAGAAATTAGAAGTGATTTTCCTAACTGTGTTGCATTTCCTTCTGGAATACCAAAAGATGTTATAAGAAACGGTCATGATAAACCAAGACCAGATTTAGGGCAGAAGAATGAAGTTGTGTTTGAGAAAGATTTATTAATTTAATTACAAAATTTACATGGTATTATTAAATCAATGCTTTTGTATTTATGAAAATATATATTTGCATAGCTCATGGCTTTTGATTTGATTTCATGACGAAAGACCACTGAGCTATTTTCTAAATCTGCCTGATTGCAATTTTTACATATTAAAACAACAAGATGCTTTCTTTTTTCTGATCCATACCGATTGGAAGTGTAACTTAAAACAGCCAATGTATAATTCTGTAAATCACCGATTTTATGAAATAAGAATATTTTTCCGGGATAATTCTTTAGTTCAATATATTGCATCACCACCCTCCCCTTTCATTATCAAAATTACTTGGTTTAATAACCTGTACAGGTGTTGGTTCATTATTCCTTAGCCGCCAATCTTCAATACTGTATCTCATTGCAGCCATTGCATCATCATTGAAATTCACAGGTTCATCGGTTGCATTCCCGTTTTTATCTTCTCTCCATTTGTATGTTGCTATCTCACGGGAAGTATTAGGGCAGTTTGTTTTGTGTATATGGATCTTCTTTGATTGTAACCAGCTTATCCCTGCTCTTACCGATTGCGGTCCTTTCGTGCATGGAGATATTGAGAAACCTGCTCTTTTGAATTCCAGGATCCTGTCTGGCTCTGCACTGTCTGCAATAACTTTGTGTTGCTGATAATCTTTGAATTGGTTCTTGATCTCATATATTAAATCCTGGTTGGTTAACTGAGATGCATAGAACTCATCACAAATATAGATCTCGTTTTCATAATATCGATCATCAAGAAATGCTGAAGCATGATTGAATCCAAAGTCTAATCCTCTTCTTATGTCTGTCATTTTGCTGTAATCAAAGTCATGGATCACATAGTTCGTAAATATCTTATTTCCTATAATGCCCCATTCACCAAGCGCATAAATTTTATAAAACGTAGGATCCTTTTCTTTTAAATCAATGAGAACTTGTTTATATCCTTTATCGATGTGCCTGTTATCCATGTATGTTGTTTTTAACACAAGAGCTGAAGGATCCTGATAATCAAAGAATCTTTTTTTTAACCAGGATTCTGCATCAACTGGATTGAAAGTAACCATGATGTTGAAAGGTTGACTTGCTACACCTCTTAGACGAAGATTAAGCTGATTAAAATCAGATTCTAAACATTCTGATGCCTCTTCCATCCAAACATCTGTGAGTATCCCGTTTTCAAAAGTAATACTCTTTAGCTTATCAACATCGTCAAGCCCTGCAAACATGATTTGATTCCCATTAACAAGGCTTTGAATTGTCATATCCGATTTGTTTATTCTAAAGAATTTACTATCAGATCCAATCACTTGACGCATGAGTGCAAATGTAGAATATCGACTTGATCGTGCAGTTTTTCTTGTGATTAGTATATTATGCCCTGGTTCGCATAACATGAAGTATTTATATTTCTGAGCTGCATATACTGATTTACCGGATCCAGCTCCACCATAGATCACATGGAATCTATGTTTTTTGTCAAAAAACGCTGCCTTATAAACACTATTGAAATCAAGTAGGCTCTGCATCGCTGAATACTACCTCAACCGTGATCTTGTTATCATCTTTGGTTTTATTAAGTTCAAATACTTTAGCCGCTAATGTAAGGTTGTCTATCATCTGGGACATAGCTTTAAGCTGAAGATGGAAATCTTTTTTTTCTTTTGCTGCTTTCATGATTTCTTTGCAATCGTTTATTGTGTTTTCTAAAATGCCAAAAGCATCCAGAACCCCAGATTTTGGCTCTTCAATCTTGAGATCCTGGACCGCTTTTGATATATGATTTTTTATATGTCTTCGCACAGACGTTTCAGAACACCCGACTATTCGAGACGCTTCGGCGTTTGATATGCGTCCAGAGAGGATATCTCTATCAATTTCTACTCTCTTAGGATTACTGCAAACCTTGCATTGATTAGACATTAGATCGAACGACTCCTTCGACTATTCCCGACTTAATATTATCAGCTGAGTATTTTTTGTCTAATCGCTCAGTACTCCCATAAACTGTTTTACATGTAGGGCATGAATAGTATCTGATGGTCATTGGAGATCCATCAAGATTTACAGTCCGATTTACTTTCAATTTTTCTTTACAAGCTGGGCACTTCATCACTATTCCCGTTTATAACTTTCCAGGTGTTATCTTTCCATTGCCACATTTCCCAGATATATTCCGGGTATTTCTCCATAGCAAACTTAAATTTAAGATCTCCACGCTCAGTGATGAAACCGCCCTTTACCTCAATGAATTTAATTTTTCCATCAGGGTAAATAATGCGAAAATCTGGAGTATAACGCATTTTTTCAGCTAATCTGAATGTTATATCCTCATAAGAAAAATCTTTTATCTGATTGGCGGTTTTGAGACTCTTGAGTAAATTATTCATCCTGGTTTCAGTCTTATTCATTCCAGAAGCCTGATTTTTAAATCTGCCTTCTTTTTTTTTATGATTAATAAGTTGAGAATCAAGCTTTGCCTTTTGATGTTGTTTGTATTGATCTTCTGTCCATCTTACGGATGTTCCCATTATTACCACCTGTTTTCATACGAAAGTGACTTAAATAGTTCTTTGCCTGTTTTGTTATCGGTGATAGTGAAATAATCAATGCTTGGATCTTTTTTCATTTCTAAACACAGTTTTACCTCAGCAGTGCTGATTCCTGATGCCAGATTTTGAGGTGTAAAGTTATCGTTTCGTGAAATCTCATTGTCAAAACCATCAAAAAAAATGAGTGTAAAGTTTTCAATTTTGTTAGAACGGGACATCTTCTTCTCCTGTTGGATAAGTTTCATTGTCGCCTGAATAAGCAGGCTGTGAAGGTGGTTTTTGGTAATTAGTGGTTGCCTCAGTATTGCTTTCATTGCATTCCAAGAAATAAATGCGGCTAATCGTGATATCAGGCTTCTTTCGGTTAATCCCTTCTTTGTCAGTATAAACCTCAACAAAAAGAGAACCTTCGATAATAACTGCAGATCCCTTTTTCCCTTTTTCGCTTATTGTTTCAGCTGTTTTACTAAAAGCAGTGCAGTCAATAAAATTTGATTTTGTTTGGTAGTTTCCAAACTCATCTTTTGATAGTTTATCATAAGCCAGGCTAATATTTGCAATCATCATGTTGTTATTGGCATATTTTATTTCAGGATCTCTGGTTAATCTCCCAGCAATTGTAATTTGATTTATTCTTGGTATTTTCATATTAATCTCCCTAAAAGTTGATTCAGTTGTGCTGTTGATGGAGCACCTCTCCACCATAAAGCCCGGCTTTCATCATAATAATTTTTAAATTGATCCTTGGTAATTATTTCTAAAATCACCGGCATTAATGGATCTAAACGCTCTGAAACTTCAAGATAAGCGATCACTTGTGGCATTTTATCGAAACTAATCGCTTTTTGTATATATTGCTTAAACCAACCTTTTTCTTGACAAAAAGGGCAACTTATACGAGTTGTAGGATAGATTATTGGAGCTTTTTCAATATCACGGGGGATGTCTAATAGTTTAGCGACTGAGATATCCCCTTTTTCACATTTACCGCAGAATGTTTGCACTTGTTTAGGTTTGTTATTGTAAATCGAATTAACCAGCTTATCTGGTGTTGGTGCTGTTTTGAACTCAAGATAAATTGCTCCTGGTGGAAAAGGATCGACATTGCTTAATCTACTTGCCATTGCTGCATATTGCGCCTCTGTATAATCCCATCCAGAATCTTTAAACATTAATTGCAATTCTACTGCATTCATGATACCCTCCTCTTTCTTTCAGCAATAAGCTTTTCTCTTTGATCGATCTCCAAAAATTCCTGTTTAATTTGCTCTGCTACGTCTTTCGGCATTTCATCAGCTGCCTTGTTCACGAGAGTAAGAAAGAATCCTGGTACATTCGATTTTGATTTGATCTTAGCCCATAGCCACCAACGTGTGAGATCTAATATTGGGTTTTTATTGTAGATTGAAAGAATTAGCTCCGGTGATATTTTATTCTCTGCCATTTCTCGGATAACCTGGAAGGAGTGCGTTATTTTTTCAAAATGTTTTTGTTTTGCAGGAAGAGGTGGAAATTCATGTTTTTCATCTTCAGAAAAATCAACAACAACAACAGATGAATCATCGCCAGATGAGTCATCACTTTTTACAACAACTTGTTGTTGTTTTTCTTTAAGTAATGTATTAGGTAATGTATTTAGTATATACCCGTTTTGCTCATGTCCTATACATGTGCTATCTATGTCACATGCATCACCTATAGATGTGTCATCCATGTCCAATGTATGTCCTATACATGTGCTATCTATGTCCGATAATTTAATATCAAGCTGCTTACATATATAGTTAACAAAATCAGTAAGATGCATCTCGTGAAAGGTTCTAATAATCGTCATTTTGATTTCAGTATTTTGGATCTCTGAAATCATTCTAACAATACCTTTTCTCACTTTGATATTGTTTAAGGTTTGGAATTTGACTGTATTTTTTACAAAAATCCATTCGTGATCATAGATAATTTTTTTGTGAACGTTTTGAAATTTTTCTAAGATTGATTCAACAATCTCTATATTGAGTCCTGTGTCATAACAAATTCGTCTCTTTGGAAGTGAAAAATAACCGAGCATATTTGAGTTTGGATTTGTAAATAGATAAATGTAAAAGAATTTTTCAGTAGGATCCAATTCAGCAATCCATTGATCTTCCCAGAAGGTTGATGAGAACATACACTTTCTGTTCATGTCAACCTCCAGCCCTCATAATACCATTTTCGTAATTAATCAAACAGTACTCTTCAGTAAATCTTCTGATTAATACCTGGATCACTTCAATACTAAATCCTGTGTGTTTGCTGATATCATCCAATTCAACCGGGTAGGGTTCTGATTCGGATGATCTTCCTGGTGCTGTCAAAACATAAAAGTAGAATAGTTTTTCTGAAGGATTCAACTCTTGCATCACTTCATCTGTCCATAATCGTTGCAAATTCATGATTCGCTCCTTATCTTTATTTTTCCGCTCTTTAAAATCACGGCCGGGACTTTCCCGGGTGCCCGACCGTTTGGAGCGGATGTTTATAAAATATAGATAGGGTAGAGAAATTTATTGACTTTGTTGTTATTTGATGGTTATTTGATTATGCGGGACGAGAAAGGAAAATTTATGAGTAGGTTTAGTGTTGCGTGTATTTCGTTAGAAAACATAATTTTTGAAAAAGATGAAAAAGTTAAGTTGTTTGAATTACCTGAAAGTGTCGTCAACATAATTGAGGTAATTTCAATCAAAAAAGACATATTGACCATAGTTCTTGAATGTAAATCCGAATAATTAATATTAAACTATTTGTCCCGCTCTTCTTCTTTGACTCTGGTTATTAAAATAATATCTCCAGCGTGACGATCAGTTATATCATTTGGCATTTTCCAGCCTTGATGTTGACGGTTTATTAATTGATGGTTGCTTTCTATAATGATGTACATTTCTTCAGTGTTTTCTGGCATTTTGACCTCATTTCTGCGTCAATTTCTCTCCACCCTATGTATCTTTTTAAGATCATAGAGCAAGAAATAAAGAAATAATTTAAAATGTCAAGAGAAATATTATTCTTTTGAATAATTATTGTCTTTTTGAATAATTAAAGACATTGATACAATGTGTTTAGTTAGATCAACCAATGCAATAGTAGCCTCTTTATTTGTTAATACTAACTCTTTATTGGAATAAATTAGATTAGAATTGTCTTCTAATAACTTGTGTACATCTGCATTATCAAGGAATCTAGCGCCTGTTTCGGTCTTGTTTTCGCTTTTAATTACTTTAAAATCACTGATTGCAAATTCTAATAAGTCAGCACTTTCTGGTGAAATTTCTATTGGATTAACCTTGAGATATTTT
The DNA here is from genome assembly GCA_964573665.1 of uncultured Candidatus Cloacimonadota bacterium. Taxonomy (GTDB): domain Bacteria; phylum Cloacimonadota; class Cloacimonadia; order Cloacimonadales; family WRIO01; genus JAGOCT01. The sequence goes on from CAZNKI010000009.1 coordinate 25,613, forward strand.
GCAATTTTTAAAACCATCTCTATCCCAGCTTTCTTTGTCCCGTTCTTTACGTTGCTTAACGATGGTTCTAATATCCCAATTTCTTTGCACATTTCTTTCTGCGTTTTGCCCTGTTCTTTTAATAATTCACTCATTCTTTTAAAATCCATTTTGCTCTCCTATAAAAAATTATTCAAAATATTAAAAAAAATCTTGACAGAATTATTCAAATGAATAATATCGGTTTTGATTGAGTTAATTAAATCATAAATTAGTTAATCAGTCAAGTAAAAAATTAATCGAAAGAGGTTTAAAATGATTCTTACAGGAGACCAGATCAGAATAAAAAGAACAATTAACAAAATCACCCAAAAAGATTTAGCAAACAAAATTAAAGTTACTAATGCTCATCTGTGTGAAGTAGAAAAAGAAAGAACAGATGGTTTGAAGGCTAGAGTTGCTGCTACAGAATTTTTTGCTAAACTTGAATCAGAAAAAAAATCTATTTAATAATTGTTTGATCTTTTAAATTTTCATAGTGTGTGGTTTGTCGGAAAAAATAATGATGCCGAGATAAAAATAAATTAAAAATTCATGATTATTCTGATCCTTTGAACTTGGGATAAAATAACAAGCTGGTTAATTTATTAACTTTTTTCTTGACAAAAAGCCTGTATCAATTCATGTTTATAATGGAGGAAGGAATGAAAGATATTACAATGAATAATGGTACCATAACATTTGAAGACTTTGCCCAGTCCAATGGTATTATATACTGGTGGGCAAGTGATCTTATGATCTTCCTCGGATATGAAGACATGGATAAGTTTAGAAAAGTAATTGACAGAGCTACCAAAGCAATGATAAGCTTGGATATTGATCATTATAAAAATGTTATTCCTGCTGTCAACAATAATGTGGAAGATTTCAAGTTGACTAGATTTGCATGCTATTTGACTGCAATGAATGGTAATCCTGCATACCCACAGGTTGCGTTGGCTCAAGCTTATTTTGCTGAACAGGCAAGATTAGCTGAACTTGTCCAGGCTGATCAAGGCAATATTGAAAGACTCAGCTACAGAGAGGAATTAAAAATTTATGAAAAATCTTTAAGTACCACTGCCAAAAAACATGGCGTTGAAGATTATGCTAGATTCCAAAATGCTGGGTATCTTGGTATGTACAATATGATGAATTACGATCTGGCAAGAAAAAGGAACATCCCTACAAATAAACTTTTGGACTCTATGGGAAAAGCAGAGCTTGCTGCGAACATATTCCGTGTAGCTATGACTGATGAAAAAATAAAAAATGAAAATATTAAAGGTCAATACAACCTTGAGCATGCTCACAATCAGGTTGGGAAAGAAGTCCGAAAACAGGTAATGGACCTTACGGGTAAAAAACCTGAAGAACTGCCTGTAAATGAACATATTAATGAAACTAAAAAAGACCTTAAAAAGCTCAACAGAATAATGATAAAAGACGATAAAGTTAAAGGATAAAAATAACTAACGAATTAATCAAAAATAAATATTAACAACATTATCTAATAAAAAGAGAAACCACCTTACAAGGTGGTTTTTTTATTGCCCATATTGGCATGTGGACCAAAGTATAAATCACCGGAGGTTAAGATGATAACAGCAATAATTATGGCCTTTATTATATGTTTTTTGATTGGTTTTTTTGTTGGACTGCTTTTGGGAAGTAAAAAGGACTAAACCCTATTGATACATTTTGCGTTATCGATCGTACAAATATCTTTTTGATTACAATAACCGCAAATAATAGTGACTGCTTTCTTGTTTTTTAAAACAACATCATATTGTACAAAAATTTCGGGGTATTTAGGGTGTTTCTTGATACAATAAATATTTGGTCGTGTAATAGTTTCTGATACAGAGTTTTTGCCAATTCTGTACCCAATCCAAAATCCACCTAAAAAACATGATATGCAGGTAGTAAGAACCGATATAAAGGTAATCAAATCCATATAAACTCTCCTTCTTTAAGGAGCTTATTAAAATATTATAATTTGTCAAACAAAAAATAATGGAGGAAAACATGAAAACACTTATGCAGAGTAAAATTCAATTTACTGGAGGATATTATGTTCCAGAAAGCTGAGAAAAAGAAATCTTATTTAAGATTGGCACTTGTAGGACCTTCAGGCAGTGGAAAGACATATACTGCCTTGGAAATTGCAACTGGATTAGCTGAAAAAACAGGATCCAGAATAGCTGTTATTGATACTGAACACGGATCAGCTCAATTATATGCAGATCTTTTTGATTTTGATTTTGCTGAGATTGAAGCTCCCTACAGCGTTAAGGATTATGTAAAAGTAATTAATGAAGCTCAAAAGCAGGGAATTCAGATCCTTGTCATTGATTCATCAACTCATGGGTGGCAGTATATCCTTGATTTTGTAGAAACTCTTACTCAAACAAAATATAAGGGTAATTCTTTTCGTGCCTGGAGTGAAGGCACACCTTTATATAATGAATGGGTTGACGCAATGCTTTCATTTAAGGGACATATTATTGTTACCATGAGAGCAAAAACAGAATATGCTATTGAAACTGTAAACGGGAAAACTACCCCACAAAAAATTGGTATGGGAGCTGAAAACAGAAAAGGTATTGAATACGAATTTACAATGCTTATGGAAGGAACTGTTGACCACTATTTCACTGTAACAAAGGACAGAACATCAAAATTTCAAGATCAGATCATTAAGTTGCCTTCACGTGAATTAGGATATGATCTTTATGAATGGCTTAACCAGGGTGGCGAATTTATGGAATATAAACCTGTTTCAAGACAAACAATTATTGATCCAGGACCAAGACAACAACGTGTACAATCTCAACCTCAACAAAAAACAAATCAAAATAAAGGAGCGAATATGCAAGCTGTATTTATCAATGCATTCAACTTGATCACCGAGGGTGTTAAATCAGGTTGGATCCATAAAACAGAAGAGGAGGCATTAAGATTGCAGCTTAACACCTCCCAAAGCACTAATAACTTATTAGAACTACAGAAACTTAATGATTTGCTGATGTCAAGAAAAAAGAATTACAAACCTGCACAACAAACACCAGTTGATAAAAACTCACCTTCTTACTGGCATAAAAAGATTGAAGAGGGTATAAAGACGATTAGCGAATATGATCCGTACAACAATCAAGAAACTGTTGAAAATTTTCTAATATCTCACCTTGGGGTATCAGAAATTAAAAAGTCAGATAACCTTGAATTATTAGAGGGATGCTATAATACTTTAGTAACTGAATATAAACGTGTAAAGCAACGCTCTGCATAGCGTTCGTTCCTCCTCTCAAGCCGGGGAAACCCGGCTTTATCTTCGAAAGGAAAAAATTATGAGTGTAAGTTGGTACGCAAACAAAATAAAAAAGGAGTACAAATTGAAAACTAAAGGTAAGTCTCAAAAAAGAATACAAGTTAGAGAAGTCAAAGAATTAAAAGGCATTATATACAATGGATTTATAAAAGGGTATAGCGCAGATTCTACTTTAAAATTAGTAGCTGTTGAAATTGAAAAAATGTTGGAGAGAATTAAAGATGTAGGGGGTAAATCATGTTAGTTTTCTTAGTAAACAATAAAAAAGGTAGATCTGAAGCTTTATGTCTTAGAATCAATGGAGACAGAGCTGTATTTTCAAAAGGATTGTATGTCCCTCACGAATCACGTTTTATTCCTGATGATCCAAAAATACTTAATTCAAATTCTATTTATACATCGGGAGAGGAAAAAATCGAACTAGGCAACAAAATATTCAATCTTTTTGATGTGATATATAAAGATGAAGATCAAACCACACTAAATGAATATTTAATTGATAACCAGGATGATCAGTATGATTCTGATTATGAAGAACCGGTTTCTGATGATGTTGTTGAAGATGTTGAATTAACCTATAGTGTTATGCTTTCAGTTCTTTCCATGATTATGACATACAAAAAAGAAGCAGATGAGATTAAGAGTTTGATCGAGGTTGAAACTGATTTAGAAAAAGAATCTAATTTGAGATCAGCTTTGATATCTTTAAGCGAACAAGCATATTCTGTTTTTAATAACATTAAACCTGATATGCTTTATAATGAGAATCACCTTCCTATGGGTGCTTTTGCTGAGTCATACGATGTTTTTATCTCAGAAGTGAAGCAATTTGCACAAAATGTTTATAGTAATCTTCAGGATGATCTTAAACAAATTGATGATGAATTATTCCTGGTAGAAAATGAAGAGGGTGCTGTTGATTTACTTGAGAAAAAAGAACCAATATTAGATAATATCTCAAAGATTCAAAATATTCTTATGGCTCTTGAAGATGTAAGTTGTTTAACTTTTGTACAGAAATTTCAGGATGATGATCAACTTGATGAAAATGAAGATGTGATATCTACAGATTTATCTGATGAAGAGACAATCACCGATGAAATAGATGAACAAATTGATTCTTCTCATGATGTTTCTTGCACTGAAGATACTCCACAAGAATTAAATCAAACAGTAGATAACGACCAATTAATCAGCAAAAAATTGAGATTTCTTAATATTGCTGCATCATTGAATGATCCTTCTTATAAGTCTCAAACAAAAGAGCTTTCTCAGGAAATGAGACAAATACTAAATGAAATAGTGCCTGAGCTTAAAGATAATCCTGGTATGCATGTTAATGTATTGCAAATTGCTGAAGATGTATTAGATGATGCCTTTTTACCAGGTTACACATACGTTGATAAGGGAATGCGATATGTTAGAGTTAAAAATCTGATAGAAAAATTCCCATTCAAAGAAACAGACTCTGAACAGATTGAAAAGATTAAAGAAAAGTTAGTAACTCTGAATTCTCAGTTGAAAGAAATGAAAGATAAATTTGATAACAGGAGAGTGTAATCATGGTTGCATTATTTATCACATCAATTATGGCTCTGGTGTTTCTCATTATCGGAATAATTGCAATTAGATACATACACCGCATCTGTAATGCAGACAATCATCTTAACTGTAATATTGCCCCTATACCAGACACTGCTAAAAATGCTCCAGATCCACAAACGAAATCTAATCCAGGTAATTCTATTGAATGTAACGAAGATAGTGAACTTAATACTGGCAAGATATCCTATTTAATAGAGGCAAAAAACGAACTTGAATCATTTAGTATTACTGGAGATGGATTATACAGTCTTAAGGTTAATTTACGAATACGTGGGAATCGTAAGAAGGAAATTGCTGATGAGTTAAACAAGTGCATTAAGCCAGTATTAAACAAATATGTTAGAATTATTGATGGCGAAATCCGAAATCTTGTTTTATCAAACACAAAGAGCAAAGTGTAGGTGAATGATGAAAGAAATGATAATTCTATCAGTTGATGAAATAGAATTAATAACAAAAAGCTTATTAGAATTAACAGAAAATCTCGAATCAATAACTCATAACAAACTTTCTGAAAGAATTGATTTTATAGTAGAAAGAATCCTGTACAGCACTAAGCAAATTAGAGATGAAATTGATTTGGAAAAGGAGGTGAAGGATGAACTGGGATTGCGTACACGTTCCTATAAAGCTTGAGATAGAAAATCGAGAAAAGCATAGAGAGTCCTTTCCTTTCCACACTAACAGATGGCTTACAATTGATTGCCCTACAGGTGTTTTCTATGGAATTCAGAATAAAATAAAAAACGAAGGCCACATTTATGTCACTTATGCAGATCGTGGTATAGGTAAGATTTATGTTGATCCAAGTACAGCAAAAGAAGATGCTGAATTAATAGGATTGGATTATTGCCAGAAACATTGGGAAATATTGTATTTCCGGATAATGAATGGAGTACCTTATGAAAACTTTAAAATTGATTAATAGAATACTTGGTATGATTATAATTATTCTAAATGTATTGATGATTATTGCTTTGTTTTCCTATATGATCATAATGCTTAACTGTGATTTTGGGGTTAAGTTATGTTTGATCCTGTTGATTGTAAATTTTTTCATAATGAGATCTGATCTTGAGGATATGAAAAATGAAACTTACTGATGAAAAGATCAAGAATGTGTTTGGTGATATCGAACAGAAAGATATTGACAAAATTCGTAACGGTTTATATTCTATGGCAAAAGTGTTGATTAGGGGATGTTATGAAAGCAGTTGCTTACACAAGAGTAAGCTCCCAGGAGCAGGCTCAGGGCTACAGCTTAAAAGCTCAAGAAATTGAAATACAGAAATTCTCAGACAATGAATCCATAGAAATAATTAAAGTATTTGTTGAAAAGGGTGAGTCTGCAAAAACTGCAGACCGCCCACAACTTCAAAAAATGCTGGATTACATTGATAAGAATCATGATAAAGTTGATTATCTGGTAATATGGAAACTTGATCGTTTGGCCAGAAATCTGATTGATCAATTAAGCATTGCTCAACAATTAGCAAAGTATGGAATACGTATAATATCAGTAACAGAAAACAACGATGAAACACCTGTTGGTAATCTTATGCGTAACATCATGGGTGCTTTCGCTCAGTTCGAGAATGAAGACAGAGCAAAAAAAACATTACTTGGAATGAAACAGGCGGTCCAGGAAGGGAGATGGATTTTTCATGCTCCTCTTGGATATTCTTTCATGATCGATGATCAAAAGAAAAAACTTATTGTTCCGGATGAAAACGCAGTTATTGTGAAAGATCTTTTTAATAATGCTGCTTCTGGTTTATACAATTCTGCCACATTGGTAGATATGTATAAGAACAAGATTAAGAATTTCAATTTAAAATATTTAAAAAGAATTATTTCTAACCAGGTATATATTGGAATGATTGAAGTAAAATGGTTTTCAGATAGCGTTAAAGGGATTCATCAACCAATTATTGATGAAGATGTATTCTGGAATGCACAATTATTGTATAAACCAAAAGCAAAGATAACCAAGTGCATTGAAGATTTTCCATTGAATGGATTTGTTTCTTATGAAGGGATGCCTGTATCTGGATACTGGGCTCATGGCAGAAAGTTAAAATACAGACATTACAGAACACATAAAATCAAGTTTAATGTAAATGCGGATCTTCTTGAAACTAAGTTTTGTAATCTCCTTAAAGAGATTAGTGTTTCTCAACCGGTGATTGAGTTATTTGAGTTGGCAATCACCGATATATGGGAAAAAGAAAACGAAAATAGGGCAGATCAAGCGAAGATTCTTGAAAAAGAATACAATAGCCTGATTGCTAAAAGAAAACGCTTAGATGATCTGCTTTTGGATGATGTGATTGACAAGGATAGCTATAAGCTAAAGAAAAGTGAACTTGATAATCAAATTATTAGTGTGAGAGTTGAACTAAATAATACCAATACTGATTATTTAGAAAAAAGTAATTGTATTGATTACATTAGATATTATCTTTCAAATCTTGATGAACTTTGGCGTAAGTTGTCGAACCGTGATAAACAGGCGCTTCAGTGGCTAATTTTCCCTTCTGGAGTAGAGTACCAAAAAGAAAAGTGTCGAACCGCAGATATTTCACTACTTTTCAACACTTTAAACACTATAGAAAACACGATAAAGTCAAATGGGGTGGCTGATGGGGGTCGAACCCACAACGCCCGGAACCACAATCCGGTGCTCTGCCATTGAACTACAGCCACCATTACATGGCACGCCAGAAGGGATTCGAACCCCTGACCCACAGCTTAGAAGGCTGTTGCTCTATCCAACTGAGCTACTGGCGCATCAAATTCAAAAAAAAGCAAGCTTTCGCTTGCGTTTCACACTATATTATGGTAGCGGCGCAGGGACTTGAACCCCGGACCTGCGGATTATGATTCCGACGCTCTAACCAACTGAGCTACGCCGCCACACTTTGGGATTTTTTGGTAGCGAGAGGAGGATTTGAACCTCCGACCTTCGGGTTATGAGCCCGACGAGCTACCAACTGCTCCATCTCGCGATAATTATTGTCATATTTACGCACATGGGTTATTCTGTCAAGAATTATTTGTTTTTTGTTTTAATTATCCAAATCAACTAAAGCTAATCAACTATTTTTTGAATGCTTATCAAGTTGCTGAAAGATCGTGAAAACCCCAAAAAAATCAATGAGAGCCCTATAACTTAGAAGAAAAAAGGTGATATCATATTAATTGGGTCTTCGATGATTGGGTTTTACGGCTCGAGCCGAGTCGTCTCCAAGACTAATTCAAAGCTCTCGACTTGTTAATTTTTGCTATAAATCGCATTTTTTACACAAATTGAAAAAAAATACTTGCTAAAATATGCTTTGTATGCTAAATATGTCTTATAAAGAAAAGTTGTGTAATTCATATAAAAAAGTGAGGGGTTATGGAAAAAAAAACAAATCAAAACCTGCTAAATGAAGAAGAAAAATCAGTAGAAAGCCAAAATGAGACTATTCGTGTGAATCTGGGACTTTTGGATGAGCTGATGATCTATGCAGGAGAGCTTGTCTTGGCACGAAATCAATTGTTGAGACTAACCACTGATTTAACAAAAAACATCCCTGGATTAACCAACGTTTTGCAAGATATTGATATGACGACATCAATTCTTCAGGAAAAAATCATGAATACCCGTATGCAGCCGATCTCTTTGGTCTTTAGCAGATTCCCTAGACTGATCAGGGATTTGACCATGAAAAACAATAAAAAAATCAAACTTGATACTTCAGGCAACGAAATCAATTTAGATAAATCAGTCGTAGAGAATCTTTATGATCCTTTAGCAATTCTGGTTTATTATCTGATTGAGTATGATATGGAAAGTCCAGATGACAGAAAGTCCTCTCATAAAGATGAAACCGGATCGATTTCTTTAAAAGCATATCAGGAAGGCGGAAAAGTCAACGTTGATATTACTTCGAATGGGATTGGTCTTAATATTGATAAAATTCTAAAGAAAGCCATAGAGTTAGGTTTTTTAAAGGCAAGTGATGCTGATCGATATGGGAAAAAGGATATTCTCAATCTTTTATTATCTCATAACTTTTTTACTTTCAATGCAAAATTAGATGAAGGTGATCGTGAAGTTGGTCTCTATGATTCGAGATTGTTACTTGAAAAAATCGGAGGATCGATCAATATCGATTCAGATTCTGGTTCACATACGGTCATCAATATCAAACTGCCATTGACTTTGGTGATTATCCCATCGATCATTATTACGGTGAATCAGCTCAACCTTTGTATTCCACAAGTTTCATTACAGGAAATTGTACGTTTACGTTCGGATGATCCTGAACATCGTATAGAGCAAGTCAATGATGCGCCTGTTTTGCGTTTAAGAAATAAATTACTGCCAATTCTCTATTTATACAAAGTCTTGAACATGGAAGAACCAAAACCTATTGATGATACCATAAGAATATTAGTGATGAAACATGACGAAAATGAATTTGGATTGGTCGTTGATGAAATCTTTGATCATGAAGAAATCGTTGTAAAGTCAATCCCTCGATTCTTTAAAACATCGATGTGTTATGCTGGCACAACGATTATGGGCGACGGTACTGTTGCTTTGATTTTAGATATCGCAGGTGTAGCAAATAAAGGCAAGCTCAATTTTACGGGTATGAAAGAACAGCAAATGGTCAATGAAGAAGACCTTGAGAAACAGATGATGGATGATCTGCAAAATCTTTTACTGTTTGAAAATGCTGATCAGCAATATTTTGCCCTTAATCTTGATCTCATCAAGCGTATCGAAAAGATCAATACACAAGATATTGATTTAGTGGGTGATAAAGAGTATATTGAGCATGAAGGAAAGAGTCTCCATGTGATTCGTTTAGAACAGTTCTTACCTGTACAGGCACCTGAAAATGCCAACAATGAACTCTATGTCATTATTCCAAAAGCTGTTGAGAACCCAATTGGTATCATCGCTCATCGGATTGTTGATTCTATATCAGTCAATATTGAGATTGATTCCGAAAGCATTACTTCCAGAGGATTAATCGGATCTGCACTGATTAAGAATGATTTGGTATTATTCCCAGACATTTATGAATTAATTGAGATGGCAGAACCTGAAAAGATGCAACAATATAAGACGAAAGATAAGAAGAAACAAAGAATTCTCCTGGTGGAAGATACTCCATTTTTCAGATCTTTAGAGAAGAATTATCTGGAAAATGATGGCTATATCGTAGATTTGGCGGTTGATGGTATGGATGGTTTTAAAAAAGCATCTATGAAAAAATATGATATGTTTATCGTTGATATCATTATGCCTCGCATGGATGGTTATCAGTTTGTACAGGCAATACGAAAGAATCCAGAATTTGACAAAATTCCTACTTTAGCCTTAACTACACTCAGTAGTGAAGAAAGTAAGAAAAAGGCATTTGAGGCGGGATTCAATGCCTATGAAATTAAGATCCATAAAGATAAATTATTAGAAAAAGTAAAAGAATTATTGAATAATTAGGAGGAAAAATGATTCAATTAACCACATTCTATGTTGGTGATACCCTTTTTGGCGTGAATATTCTTCAGGTAAAAGAAATTAATAATCAAATGAAATACACACTTGTTCCCGATTCTGCTGATTTTATCAAAGGTTTGTTCAATCTTCGCGGTCAGATCATCACAATATTTGATTTGGCAAAAAGATTAGGCAGAAAAGATACTGAGATTAAGGATAAAACAAGAAATCTGATATTAAAAACCGATACAGAAACTGCGACAATCAGAGACAAACATAAGATAGAAGAAATCGGTACAGATGCTGTTGGTTTTATCATTGATAAAATAGGAGATGTCATTGAGATTGATGAAAATGATATTCAGCAAGCCCCTGCAAATGTTGGAGATATATCAAAAGAATTTATCAAGGGTGTTGTTGAACTTAAATCTGAGTTATTAATTATCTTAAATATTGAGGAAATTATCCGATTATAAGAATAAAAAGTAAAAGGATGTGAAATATAATGCTCGATTTTGTAGATCAGGAGCTCAAAGAAGAGTTTTTTGATGAATTTAAGGAATTGACTCATTCTATTGAAGAATACCTTCTTAAGTTAGAAAAAGAACCGGATAATCTTTTTTATATCCGTGAGTTGTTTCGCCCATTTCATACAATCAAGGGTAATGCAGGCTTAATAGGAGAAAAAGAGATACAGGCGATTAGCCAGTTGTCAGAATCTGTTTTGGATGAAGTAAGACAGGGCAGGCAGAAGATCACACAACAGATCCTTGATTCGTGTTTAAAAAGTGTTGATCTTATCAAAGAAATATCATTGAAGCGTGAAGCAGAATCATTGAGTCAATCAATTAAAGAGATTAAGAAGGAGTTATCAGATATTATTGAATCTTTTTCTCAAACGAAACAAGAAGAGCACATTTCTGAGCATCTTTCAATTAAAAGACAATTCTCAAAACTGGTTTTGCCCAAAGAACAAATTTACAAAATCCTATTATCATTATCTGAGTTTGAATCATCACTTGATCAAATGAAGTACAGGAAAGATTTTACATTATTTTTATCTGACGCTTTTGACAAAATACTCAATCTTTCATATGACCTTCCACGAAACAGGCATTTTTCTACGATTAATTCTCTCCTGAATTATCTTGAAATTTATCTTACTGTGATCAATATGGAAGATCGTTTGATTTATTCTCAGGAAAAATGGGATCTGTTGAATTTATTCAAAGATGACTTGTTGTACCAATTGTTTCCAATAATTGTCGAAAGTCTTAATCTAAAAATTCTTTATTATAATGAGGATGATTCGCCAGAAGAGCTGGAACAATCAATTTCTGATGCGATAAAAAATGATGTATCTTATATTCTGATCAATCTCAATATTCATCATTCACCCAAAGCTAAAGAAGTTGAAATGATTTATCATTTGATTCAGGGATTTCCAGATCGGATCTTTTTAGTTCAGAGATATCTTGGTCAGCAAATATTTTGGCATTCATTAAATATGTTGACGGATAAGATCCCAAATTTATATAAGTCATTCTGGCAGGTGTTATATGCAATTGCTTCCAATAAATCAAAATCATTAAGGAGCTTTTTATGAAATACATTATCGCTATTACACTCTTTGTGCTCACACTATCACTTTTTGCAGCAAGAAATGCAAGTACTGTGATTCATTTTACGATTCCCGATGTACAGCAAATCACTTTGAATGATGCAAATTTAACCCTTAATCTCTCATATTCAGGTGGGGGACAAAACTTGTATGAGCCTTTAATAATCAACTCCACTTACAATATTGTTTCAACAGGAAGTATGAAAAGATTAATTGCCCAGCTCAACCAGAATATGCCATTGAATTCAACACTCGAAGTAAAAGTCGATGCACCTGTTAATGCAATCAGTTTGGATTATGTTGAATTGTCAGCGACACCTGTACCTGTTGTCACGAATATCTCTAATGTGAACCAGCAAAATTTATTGATGTATTATCGTTTAAAAGCAAACTTAGGATCTCCTGTTACTGTCAATGATAATCGTGTGGTCACCTATACCATCATGGATTAAATATGCAGAAATGCCTTTTACTGTTTTTTCTGTTCGTTTCATGGAGTTTGTTTGCCAACTGGTCGGTTAGTGGTGGTCTGACGCATTATGATGAAGTAAAAACAGGGCAGAAATTACTCAAGACAATCATTATCGAGAATCATTCAGATACAGAGAAGACATTTGAGTTAAGCAAGGGAGATTATGCATTTAATGCAAAAGGGAATATCTGGTTTGTCAGTCCAGGAAAATTGATCCGATCAAATGCAGATTGGATTCAAATCCCTTCTCAGAAATTTACAGTGAAAGCAAAATCACAAAAAAGCTTTGATTATTATGTAAATATACCTGATGATTCATCACTCAATGGAGCATACTGGTCAGTGATTTTTATCAGTGAGACTCAGACTCAACATAGTGAAAGTGATCATGAGCGCATGGATCTGAATGTAAAACAAAGGTATGCGATTCAGTCAATTCAACAGATTGAAGATACAGGTACTTATAAGATAGAATTTCTGAATGCGACATATTCACAAAAAGAACAAACTCTCAATTTGAAGGTAAAAAATACAGGAGAGAGGTTTATTCAACCAGAAGTTTGGGTAGAATTATTTACAGAAGATGGGCAAAAAATTGGCAGATTTTATGCAAATCAATCAAAGCTATATCCACAAACATCCTATAATTATCAAATCCCAATAATTCCTTTATCTCAAAAAAAATATGTCGCAATAACGGTTGTCGATTGTGGTCAATACAAACTGTTCGGATCTCAGTACACCATTCAAAATTAAATATATTATTTTAATTTTTCTGCTTTTTAGTAGTTTTCTATTTGCAGAAGATATTTCAGTTATTACACAAGAAAAGTATCCATTTAAAGTAAATTCTGTAAATATGTTAAGTGTTAAAATAGTCAATAATACAGCGAAAGATATGTTCATCTTTGCAGATTTGAAAACAAATGAATTTTTTACGCTAATATCTAAAAGCGAGAAAGTACTTTTAAAAAAAAATGAACCGCTAATACTGTATTTCTCATATTTCTTAAATGCACAGCAAGCTTCGCAGATGTTAAGTATCCCCTTGCTTATAAGAAATGAAAAAAATGAAGAGATTAAAAGAAAATATTGTTTCATTCATGTTGAGCCATATTTAAGTTTTAATCGAAATGTCATAAAAGAGCCTGATTTCCTTACACAGAAAAGTTCAGAGGATTCTTTAACATTCCTTATTGTAAATCAAAGTAATGTTCCGATAGAAGGTGAAGTCAGCGACGATCAAAGCAGGTTTTTATACCGTTATTCTCTCGAACCAGGAATCACAGAAACGATCAGATTAAAATTTGAAACAGATCATGTGAATAGTTCTCTGATCAGTAGAAACTACTTTTTTAAAAACTATTATTTTAGTACGGATTCAGTGAGCGTTCGGCAAGATTCCATTAGAGTGAGTGTGCCTTATTACTATTTATGGGAAGGGGATCCTAATCGATTTCATCGTGTTCCTGCATTTATTTCAAATAAAGTCACATATCAGGAGATCAATCAACAGCATTATTGGGATCATACGCTAAAAATGTATGCTTATGGTAGCCTTTCCAATCAACAGTATCTTTCATTTTATTTAAAAAAAGATAATGGACGATATCTCAATCGTTGGAATGATCATGATGAATATTATTTTGATGTGTATTCGCCTTATTATCAAGTGAGCGCTGGAAAATCAAATTACAAGAAATCAGAATTAATTTCTCCGATTTATGGAGAAGGGCTGTATTTGAATTATTTATTTCACAAAGTAAAGTTTTCATTAATGAATGTAAACGAAAAAATCAAGGATGCCTATCAGTACAGGTTGTATTCACTTGCATACTGTTTTAAAACCGATGCAGACAGTAAGGAAGTGGATGTGAATCAGTATGTATCTTTGAATGTTTTAAGTAAGCGAAAAGATCAAAAGATCAGTGAATGGTATATTAATCCAGAGGCTTCATCAAAAGAAAATGATAAAATTAATATTCAATTATCCTTTAACCTTAATTCTCATATCAATCTTTATAATGAAGTGATGTGGGTAAAGCAGACAGAAGTGGGGGATATTGAGATTGCACGTCCATCCATCTACAATCAGTTAAGCCTTAATTATCAAAACACCCAGATTTCTTTAAGAAATTTTTATCAAAATGAAATTATCTATGGAGAATATGACTATAAAAAATTCTTTGAAGCTACGCTTAATCAAAATTTTAAAGATTACCTGATGATCTATTCCGGATATCGTTATCAAAATTTAAAATCAGATTATTTTTGGTCATATTCATATCAGCAACAATTACAAAGTGCATATGCAAAGACATTTGTTAAGATATATTCGAGTTTATATAATGTGTCGGAGTTGAATTATTTAAGATATAAGAATGAATCAGCAAAAACTGAATCTTCAGATGATAATTATGCAAGTGGGATTGCGGTAAAAAGTCAATCTTTATATGCAGAGTGTTTGTATGGAAAACGAGATTATTCATATTTTGAAGATCAGCTACAAGAGGATTATTTTAAATTTAATATTCGTGTGAATGTGTCTAACCAATTGATTTTTAATACAGATAATAAAGTTTCTTTAATTGATGAGCATTATTCAGTCAATCATTATCTGTCATTTGATACCATGTTATCAGAGAAATTGAGAGCTACTTTTTCGGCTGATTACTCATATTTTGAACAGAAAAAATGGCAAAATTTAATGATCTACAATTCAGAGATTAGTGCGAATATTTATCAATCTCATCAACTCAGACTTTCAACACGATTTTATCAGTATATCAATTATCATAAACTTGATTCCTATTCTTTATCATTGGAATATGTGTTACCTTTGAGTGTCCCTGTTCTCCCAAAAAGAAACTATTCAGAAATGAAGATTAATCTCATTGATCCATATACTTCAAAGCCTGTAAAAAATGCATTGATTTCAGCAAATCAATACTATGCACTCACCAATGATGAAGGGATTGCATTTTTCAGAGGAATTCCAAGGTCAAAGTATGATATCAATATCATAAATCCAATTCCATCATTTATCACTGAACCCACAATTCCAATCTCTGTTGATTCTTCAAAAAAAACAAAAGTTTCACAACAGATTAAAATCATAGAATCTTCATCGATTAAGGTGAATTTGAAACTAAAAGAAACTGAAATAAATCAAAACAATATTTATCTGAATCAGTTAAATAAAGAACAGAGATCATCAATTAATACAGGATTATTTGATCAAATCAGTCTGCTACTTGAGAATGAAGATGAACAATTAATCCAAACTTTTAACAAAGAAGGAACGCTGATTTTTAGCCCACTAAGACCTGGGAAATGGAGATTGACTATCTATAAAAATGGGGTTCAAGATAAAATTAAGATTCATTTAGATGAGGTAGAAGTGTTTTTGACTGATAATCAGAAAAGAAGCATCGATCTCATTGCAGAAACAATCATTCATCAGTTTGAATCTTTTGAAAAAGGCGGTGTGATCACACCTGAATAATTAATGATGCTTGATGCAACACAGCTTTTACTTGACAGATATGATCTTGGATGAAATTTGAAAGTAATTATTAATGAAGAAGGAACAATGAAAGCAATTATTTTAGCTGCTGGCAGAGGAATGAGATTGAATGAAGGCAGATCATCAATTCCAAAGTCAATGGAAAAAATCGGAAATCAGAGCATCATTCACTATCAAATCCAGCAATGTTTAAACTTGGGTATTCAGAAATTTGTTATTGTTGTCGGTTATGAAAAAGTCTTATTAACAGAGCATGTCTTGAAGATTATTAATAGTAATCAAGTACATTTTGTTGAAAATACAAATTATGAAAACACGAATACTCTATATTCACTATATTTAACAGGGAAATATTTTTCGGAAGATTTTATCTATTTTAATGCCGATGTGTATTTCCATCCGGATTTATTGAGGAAAATTGTTAACGAAAATGGTCGTTCGGAGTTAATTATAGAGTCCAAAAAATGTGGGGAAGAAGAAGTCAAAGTTCGAATAGAGAATGATCGAATTGTAGAGATTCATAAGCAGGTCTCCCTGGAGAAAGCAGATGGCGAATTCATTGGAATTGGGAAATTTGCAAAAAGAGATTTACCTCCATTTTATGAGGCATTAGAAATGTCTGCACTAAATGGACATCATAACAACTATTTTGAATATGCGGTCAATATGATTAGTCCTATTTGTCATCTTTATCCTGTTTACACTGAATCACTCCCTTGTATTGAAATTGACTTTCAGGATGATTTAAAAAAAGCCAGAGAAATAATATATCCACAGATTCAAAAGTTATTAGAAGATCAAAAAAGTTCTTAATGCGTCAGAAGATACTATTCTTTGCAGTCAATTCAAGATTTAGCCATTCTTGTTTGTCTCTCTTTTATTTAAGATCAATCATTAGGGACTTGGATTTTTCAACGCAAATCCAAGAGTATAGTATTAATGATCGAATCGAGGATCTCATTTTTTCTATATACCAGTTAAAACCTGATGTTCTGGTATTGTCTGTTTATATATGGAATAAGAGTTTTATATTACAATTAAGCAGAGATTTAAAGAAAATATTACCTGATCTGATTATCGTCGGAGGAGGTCCAGACTTATCCTATCTTGATGATTATACTTCAGACTTGAATGAGTTTGATTTTATCATCCGAGGTCCCGGAGAGCGAGCTTTTTATGAACTGGCAAGCGCTAACTTTGATAAGAAGTTGATTTGCTCTGACTATAAGCATTCTTCAGATCAACCCTTAATAATAGAAAAACAGAATTATCAATTTTCTGATATTCCATTCCCTTATGAAGACTCAGATATTGATAATTTCAAACATAAATATCTGTACTATGAAAGTTCAAGATCATGTCCATTTCAATGCTCCTATTGTTTATCATCAAGAAATGATCAAAAGTTGGAATACAAAGAATTATCAAAAGTAAAAGAAGAGCTTTCCAGGTTAATCTCGTATCACCTGAATATTGTAAAGTTTGTTGATCGTTCCTTCAATGTAAATATGGATTTCGCAAAAGAAGTGTGGCGCTTTTTAATTCAACAGTCAACTAAAACAAAATTTCATTTTGAAGTTCATCCTGATTATATCGATGAGGAAATGCTGGAAATATTAAAAACTGCCCCCAAAGATCTTTTTCAATTTGAAATTGGTATTCAATCTGTAAATGCAGAAACACTCAATGCAGTTAAACGGTATTCAAACTGGGAAATCGTAAAAGAGACATTGAAAAAACTATTGGAAGTAAAGAATGTTCATTACCATCTCGACCAGATTGCTGGTTTGCCTTATGAAGATTATCCTTCATTAAAACACTCTTTCAATGAAATATTTTCATTAAAACCTGATCATTATCAAATGGGGATTCTGAAAGTATTAAGAGGTACGGAGATGTATGAATGTCAGAAAAAATATGGTTTGATTTATTCAAATCGAGAACCTTATCAGATTTTTAGTACATTTTGGCTTCAGTATCAGGAGTTAATGGAGTATCAAGGGATTGATCATGTGATCGATATTCTCTATAACAGTAAGCACTTTAACAATTTTTTTAATTTTGTATTTATGTATGTTATTGATTATTATCAATTTTTTGTGAGTTTATCCAGGTTTTTTGAATTTCATCATATCAGCAAAAAAGAAAAAAATTATATTCATATCGTTTCTGTTTTACATCAGTTTATCAATGATTTAGCACTTGATAAAGATCAAGAGCAATTATTACAGGATGCCTTGTTATTTGACTGGGGAGTATTGAGTAATTCGCATTTTTATCCTGAAGGCATTGATACTTCAAGAAGCGATCATTTTAGAGAAAACTGCTGGCATAAGATAAAAGAAAGTAGAAAAGGCGAAGCGGGTGTTGTTGGAGATCATAAACTTGAGCTTTCTGTTTTGAGAAAAGCCAAGTTTTTTACAGCACAAAATCAAAAATTCTATCAGTTCATTGATTGGCAATGCTATCAGGTTATTTATAATAATGAAGATATGAATGATGAAAATATTGAAGGAATTGTGATTATTTCAAAAGATAGACTGATTGTTTGGAAAGAAAAATTGTAACAAAATGAATTAATTTTCTTTAATAATATAGAGTGTTTTTTATAGATGCTTATATTGTGTGTTTAAATAAAGCCCATGCTGAAGTTAGTTTTGGGTAATAAATAGGATTTTTGATGAAAAAAATATATATATTGCTTCTAAGTGTGATCTTGGTTTTATCCTGTCATTCTGAGAAGAAAAAAGGTACAGATGCATTACAGGATACGCAAGTCGTCAAGCATATTACAATACCTGAAGGCGGGAGTTTATACAATGAGTTAAGTAAAGAAGGATTGTCTGCGACTACAATTACTGATCTTATTAATGCAATTGGTAATGAAGTTGACATTCAAACGATACAACCCAACAGTAAATTTGATTTAATATTAGATAAAGAGAAACTTACCTTTCAAGAATTAATTTATTACGAGGACATTATTACCTCTCACAGAGTTTTTTATGATTCTGAAAACTATCAATACCAGTTAATTGAAAAAGAAACAGAAAAAAGAACTCGATTTATTGAAGGTATAGTTTATCAGTCTTTGGATCTTGCTCTTTCTGAAAAAAAAATTGAAGCAAGAGTGCGCAATGAAGTTATGAATGCCCTCTCTTCTAAAGTGAATTTCAGAACGCAAGCCAAAAATGGGGATATATTTAGTGTGTTATTGGAAGAAAATTATTATCAAAATCAAAAACTACCAGGCACTAAAGTGCTATATGTTTCGTATAAAGGAAAATCAGTACCTTTTTTTGAAGGTTTCAGGTATGAAGAATCTGATAAAAAGTCTGCATTTAACGGATTGTATTTAGCAAATGGAGTTGCAATGCTTTCTGCTCATCTTCGATTACCTTTGGATCGTATTCAGATCACATCAAGATTTGGCTATCGTATTCATCCAATTTCCAGAACACGTAAGTTTCATAATGGAATCGATTATCGTGCAAGAACAGGGACTCCTGTGTATGCAATAACTAATGGTATTGTGATACGGGCAAACTGGTATAGTGGGTATGGTAAAACTGTAGAAATCAGACATCAGGATGGTCATATTTCACAATATGCTCACTTACATCGAATCAATGCAAAAAAAGGGCAAGCTGTTCGTTCTGGCCAAATTATTGGCTCAGTGGGATCCACAGGTTACTCCACAGGTCCGCATCTGCATTTTGGGATCAGAAATAACCGCACTTGGATAAATCCCGCAAACTTCAAAATGACTTCGGCAACTAAGTTAAATTCAGCGCGCTTAACATTATTTCGAAAGCAAATTGAAAATATTAAACCTTTAGTAACTCATTCAAATCAATCAATAGATGATCCTCTCGATACAACTGTTTTAGAAAATTACAGAAGAGAAAATACGCCTTTATATAAGAAAAAAAAGTAATCGCTTGACAATATAAGATTTTTATTATACCTTATTTTTAGAGGTGAAAAATGGATGTATTTTTTCAGGTATTTGATGATTTTCCGGTTGCAATTTTTATTGTTGATGATGATGTAAAAGTCTTAAATGCAAACAAACAAGCTAAAGAACTTTTAGATGGGGATACCATTCTCTTTCATAAAAGAGGGGGTGAATTGCTGAAATGTATTCATTCTTTTGAAAGTGAGCTTGGATGCGGTCATGGAAGTCAATGTAAAGATTGTGTGCTTAGAAACTCTGTAAATGTAGCTATTGAAGGAAATAAAACTCATAGAAAGCAAGCTGTGTTGAAATTAAAAAGAAATGGTCATGAAACTGTTCATCATACATTAATTACAACCAGCCCATTTGAATTTGAAGGTTCACAAAAGTATATATTAATGATTGAAAATATCAATGAATTGATACAATTAAAAGAGATTATCCCAATTTGTGCAAACTGCAAGAAAATCCGAAATGATGAAAATTTCTGGATAACTGTAGAAAATTATTTTCATGAACATACAGATGTAGATTTTTCTCATTCAATTTGCCCAGATTGTATGGATGTATTATACCCAGAAATCAAAGATATCCGCGCAGAAAAGAAAATGAGATTAGATCAATAAATCTTTCATTCCGTTTAAAGAAAGTTCCAGAAAATCATTTAAAGGAATGCTTAGCATAGCTTCACACTGAGAAATCTGTTCTCTGTTTGCTCCAGCTGCGAAATTTTTATTTTTAAATTTTTTGATTAGTGAACTTAATTTGACGGAACTTATTTTTTTATCTTCTGTCATTAATGCGCAAGCAATAATTAACCCGCTTAACGGATCAGCTACCCATAATGCCTTGTCAATCAAGCTTTCAATATCAATATTTCCAGTATGAGCTTGAATTGCATGTTTTACTTCTTTAGAAATATCGGTGTCTTTTAGCAGATCCATTGCGACAAAGCCATGTTTTTCTGCATCATTGTAAGTTAAATCATAGTCAACATCATGAAGCAATCCACATATATACCATTCATCAGGGTTTTCATGGAAATGTTCTGCAAGCGATTGCATAATATATGCCACTGCCTGGCAATGTTTTATCAGGTTTTTGTTTGAAAGGTGTTGTTCAAGGACGCTTAACGCTTCTGATCGGCTAATCATAGATACCTCATTCTTTATCTATTTCTCTAAGCTTTCTTAAATACTTTTCAGCATATTGCCTGTACAATTCTCCTGAATCAGCATAAATTTCCGATAAATGAAGAAATCTTTGAAAATGGTTTTCAATGATTTGATATTTTGTTAAATTTTCTGCATTCTCAATATATATTAATGGATCATAATGTTCAATAACATAATCAAGCAGTTGAGAAAAAGCAAGATGACGGGCATAACTAATTTTATTCGTCTGGTATGGGTGTTGCCTATTATAGTAATGTCTCAAATCCTCTACCATACAAAATCTGATATTTAAAGCATTTTTTACAATAAAGACAGTATCTGCGAGATTGGTAAGCGAAGCATCGTATAGTCCTAACTGATCAAAAAGAGATTTTTTTATAAGCGCTCCTGCGTGAGGTATCCCGCCAATTAAATGTGTATAAAACAGACTGATCAGACGATGACGCTCGTTTGCAGGATAATTGATATATCTCCATATTGTATTGGATGATTCTCCTTTATCATTCAAAATATCTAAGGCTGTTGGATAATAGTAGTCAAAAGAATCATTTTGTCTGACCTTATAAATTGCAGTTTCTAAATAGGTTTCACTGATCATATCATCTGAATCAATAAAACAAATATAGTTGCCTCGGGATTGCTTGATCCCATAGTTTTTTGACGCCCAACATCCATGATGATTGAGAGAAAAATGTCTTATTCTTCTGTCATTAAACTGTTTTGCGATTGTCTCAGATTGGTCTGTTGAGCCATCATTGATTAGGAGTAATTCCCAAAATTCATAAGTCTGAGAGATAATTGAAGTAATGCATTCTGAAAGATAACTTTCTCGATTAAAATAAGGGCAAATGACACTAATGAGTTTATTCATGGCAGATGGGTAAAAATACTTTGAATTGAGTGCCTTTATGTTCTTCTGATTGAACGCTGATATAACCTTTATTATTTTCAACCATTTCTTTACAAATGAACAAGCCTAAGCCTGTTCCTGAGGGGGCATAATGGTTGCTGTTAGATTGGGATACTTCTGATTTTGTGCTAAAAAAAGGATCAAAGATTTTTTGCAAATCGCTTTCTTTGATGCCAGTTCCATTATCATGAACGGATAAATAAACAAATTGTCCTTCACTTCCGGTTGATATCGTAATTTTTGGAGTCTCTGTCATATATACCGCATCGATGCTGTTTCTAATCAAGTTTTGAAAGATTTGCGAAATCATGGATGGGACGACTTCTATATAAAGCTCATTGTCATCAAAATGGATTTCTTTTTCAATTTGATTTTGATAGAATAAGTCTGATTCTAAGAAATTCAGTTCTTTCTTCAGCAAGTTTTGTAATAAAATTTTCTCTTTTTTTTCTGATACATTTTGTTTACTTCTATGCAATAAGGAATTGATCATATCAATCACTTTGAAACAGGATTCGTTAATAATCTGGTTGTTATTTTGTAATGCTTTTTGAATTTCTTCATTATTTTCTTTTTTAAGCAATTCCTGATTAATCTCTGAGTAGCCTGATATAACGCTTAATGGGGCTTTGAGATTATGAATTATTCCTTGAATAAATTGAGCAAAAATAGTTTGTCTTTCAGCTTTAATCAGGTTTTGAGTTTGTAAATCAACAAGATCTTTCAACTGCTGATTCATTTGGTTTAATTTTTTGTTGGCTAATACTAAATGAAGATGCGTTCGAACTCTTAAAATGACTTCTATAGGGTTATAAGGTTTTGTGATATAGTCCACGGCTCCTAATTGAAACCCACTGATTTTATCTTGAATATCAGACTGACTACTAATAAAGATAACGGGGATTTTTGATGTCTGGCGTGTTTCTTTGATTCTTTTGCAGGTGATATAGCCATCCATACCTGGCATAATAATATCGCATAAAATCAAGTCAGGTAATTGTTCTGCTGCAATTGCAATGCCTAATAAGCCACAATCTGCTTCTAATACATGATAACTTGCATCTGATAGTATCTGCTTTAATCGAGTCCTCTCCGTTTTTGAGTCATCGATGACTAATACCGTAAACCTCTCTCTCTTATCCACATTAACCCCTAATTTCGATATTACTTTGTTGAGACAACCTTGTTTTGAAAAAGTTTAAGATTCATTATTAATTGAATTTAAATACTCCATCATGTGAGAATTTTCGTTTTCTCTTGCGATATCACTGGCAGAAAGACCTTCTTTAGTTCTTATAAATATGTCAGCACCATTTTCAATTAATGCAATCACATAGTCTAAACGGCCTGAACTCACTGCATAATGAAGAGGTGTTTTTCCACTTTCGGTTATTGAATTTACACTTGCACCGGATTTTAACAATAGAGTAACTGCTTCAATTGATCCCTTCATGACTGCCTTATGTAAAGCAGTGGTGCCATCGAAACGCTGTGCGTTAACATCTGCTCCTTTTTCGATAAGATACTGACAAATTGCTTCAAAGCCCTGATATGCCGCTGCATGCAAAATGGTTTGTTGATATTCAAAACGAATATTTACATCTGCACCATGTTCGACTAATAATTTTACTATATCAAAATGTCCAAAAAATGCAGCTTCATTCAATGCAGAATAGGTGCTTTGGTTTCTGGTATCAATCTTTATCCCTTTTTCAATTAAAAATTTGCAGGTATCATAAAAACCTCTTTCAGCACAAATATGTAAGAGTGTGTTTCCTGATTCATCCTGACTGTTTATGTCGTTTTTTTCTAATAGTTGTTTTATCTTTTCAAAATCATTTTCAATTGCAGCGCTATGCATTGGATACTTGAACGAGTAATTGTACTCCATTTTTCCTCCTGAATCACTCAAAGAGTAATTTCACTCAACTTTATTCTAATTTTTAAATATAAATTTATTTTTATTTTTGTCAATTGAAATTTAGTAAAATATTCCAAATCGATGATTTTCTTTAAATTAGTCAGCACGATATATTTGAGTTTTGACTATAGAAGAATATTTTTCATTTCTCCAATGGATAAAAAATAAGTAATAATGAGTAAGATTGATTTGCTTTTCTGTTTCTCAAAAAAATAGTTTTCTACAGGATAGACATAAGAGATGAGTGATCAGTATATGATCTACCATGCTTTATTAATGGTGATTTAGCTGATTTGAAGTAGAACTAATTTTAAAAAAGTATCCTTTATCATTTCTCAGATTCTATATCGACCAAATTCATAATATCTTTTGAATTGACATTTCAATGACAAAATATAAAAAAGGAAAAAAAATTGTAAGAGGAATGCTATGTTAAAAAGATTAATAATGTTTATAATCTTGCTATATTCATTACAAATTTTCTCCTTTGAAGCAAATTTTATGTCTGATCCTGCAATTTCACCCGATGGAAAAACCGTCTGTTTTGTTTACATGAAGGATTTATGGAAGGTCAGTATCAATGGCGGAGATGCAAAAAGACTGACAAATACGGATGCTGATGAGTATTCTCCTGTATTTTCTCCTGATAATAAATGGATTGCTTTTAACTCAAACCGCGATGGTTTAAGTAAAATCTATATAATACCTGCAGATGGAGGTCTTGCAAAGCTTGTTAATGACGAAACAATGACTTTACAGGACTGGTTTAATGATGGAGAACATTTATTAGCCATATTTGACACTCCCGAAGATGATGCAAAATATGTCAAAATAAACATTAATAGCAAAAGCAGATCTCTGATCTCTGAATATGCAGATATCTTTGCAAATCTTTCTATGGATAATCGATCAATTATTTTTAATAAAAGAGGATATCCTTATAGAGAAGCATATCGTGGATCGCATAATGGTGATTTATTTTTGTTTGATATTTCAAAAAAAGATTATCAGCAATTAACAACAACAGACTTTACAGAGCGTTATCCCATATTCTCAAAAAATGAAAAAAACAAGGTTTATTATGTCGCTTCTGTAAATGATGTTTTTCAAATATTTAAAGCTGATCTTTCAAATTTAAGTGAACCACAGCAACTCACTCATTTTGATCAGTGGTCAGCAAGAGATTTGTCAGTCTCAAAAGATAATGAAACAATCGTTTTTGAATTATTTAATCAAATATGGAAATTAGATCCCAAAACTAAGAAAACAGATCAGATTAAGGTTTTGATCAATGAAGATTGTCTTTCTGATTATCTCCGTTCAGAAGTAAACTACAACAAGCTTGATAATTTCTCAGTTTCTCCAAATAGTAAATGGATGGCTTTCTCATACAAATATGATTTGTTTGCCAGCCCTCTTGACGGAGGAAATGTGAAACAACTAACAACGAATAATTCAGGAATAGGTCATATTTGCATTGCAAATGATAATCAAAATATTCTATATTCTACTTATGTTAAAGGTGAATTAAAATTATTCTATTTAAATATTAACGCTCCTGAAAAGATTAAACTTGTTGATTGGTCAAAAGATAAACGTATTGAGAGCATCACTCCTGTTGAAAACAATTACTATATTCAGTATTCAGTTGCTGACCGCAGAATGAGAGTTGCAAAGCTTGATTCATTATACAATTATGTTTCAGATGTTTTTGAAGATCAGTATATTTATGATTATGCCATAAGCAAAAATGGACAGTGGGGTGCATATATTACTGCTGATCCTAATTCCAGAGCCAGACAATTGAAGATCTCTGATTTCAAGAAAAAGGAAGTTTTTTTGATCACTACATATTCTGGTTGGATGAGCTCTCTGCTTTGGGATGAAAATAATAACTCTCTTTACTATGCGACGGGCAATAATCTTAATCGCTTTGATTTGATTCCCTTAAATGAATTTGTTAACAAAAAAGATCCCTGGGATTCAATATTAAAAAGTAGCATAAACAAAGATAAAAAGATAAAAGAAAAACAAGAAAATGAAATCAGTTTTAATAATGCAGAAAACCGTATTGTTAATATTAAAACATTTTCTCCAAACTCATGGATTAATACTTTCTTTTCAAGTAAAGACAGTACGTTGTATTTCTTTCAAAATCAACAAGATAAAACTATTTTGAAAAAAATTAAATGGGACGGCTCTGAGGAAAGCGAAATCTATACATTTAATGGAAACATTCAAGCAATCAGTTTAAGCTCTGATAAAAATTATGTTTTCTATATTGATGCTAAAAATCTGAACAAGTTATCTATTAAGAATAAAAAAACAGAACAAATCAGCTTTAAACACAGATATGAATATAATGAACTTTCTCTGAATAAAGCCGTTTTCGAACAAGTTTGGGCTCAATTTGGATTTTATTTCTATGATAAAAATATGCATCAGAAAAACTGGGAAGATTTGTATCAAAAATATATCTCTTATGCAGATCATTTTTACTCGGTTGATATGCTCTCAACGGTTATTGAAGAGTTAATTGGAGAAGTAAATGCTTCTCATACCGGCTATTATCCAAGATCAGAACGTAGATATCAATCAAAAGAAATCGCATATCTTGGAGCAGTAATTGATTATTCAAAAAGTTTTGATCAAGGATTATTGCTCAAAAAAGTGTATGATCATTCTTCTTTAGCTATTAACTGGAATATTAAACCAAATGATGTTATTTTAGCTATTGATGATATTGCAATCAATAAAGACACGGTAATTTCAAATATACTCGCTTATAAGATAGGAGAAAAAATAAAATTACTGATAAAGACAAAAGAAGGTGAGAAAACAGTCTTTATTACAGGTTTGAGAGCTTCTCAACAAAATAACCTCAGATATAAACATTGGGTAGAAGAAAGAAGAAGAATCGTAGATCAAAAAACTAAGGGAGAAATTGCTTATCTTCATATAAAAAGTATGGATCAGGCAAGTCTCAATCAGTTTAAACAAGATTTATTTGCTAAAAGTTATAATAAAAAAGCACTCATTATTGATGTAAGAGATAATGGTGGTGGAAATATCCATGATGAACTGGTCGAAATATTAACACGCAAACAATATGCCTTTACAAATAGCCGTTATACAGATACAGCTCCAAGACCTTTCCCAAATCTTACCTTCGAGAAACCGATTGTTTTGCTGATAAATGAAAATTCCTTTTCTGATGCTGAGATTTTCCCTGTGTTGTTCGATCATTTAAAGCTCGGAACGATTATTGGAATGCCTACAAGTGGATCCGTAATTGGCACTGGTTCAGTAGATTTTATGGATGGATCCAGTATGAGAATGCCATCCAATGGTTGGTACACAATGAGTGGAGTGAATATGGAAGGTACTGGTGCAAAACCTCATATCATGGTCCCGCATACAATCAATGATATCATAAATGATCATGATCAACAATTAGATCGAGCGATTGAAGAACTCATAAAAAAAATAATGAAATAATAAGATAGATGATTGGGCTCTGATGTTAGCAACAAGATTGCAATCAGAGCCACATTCTTCAAAAATTTGCTTGGTAAACATCAACAGATAAAGTTTTTTTGAAATAAAGCTTGACGATAAACAATTAAGTTGATAACTTATGATAAAATAATATTAAAGTGGTTAGATTGATGATTGAATCTAAAGATATTGATTATAAGGAAGTTTTGGATACTTTTTTAAATAGTTCCATCCAAGCTCAATTCCTGATACAAAAAGATGCAAAAATCTTACAGTTAAATATTGCAGCAAAACACTTTATTCGAAAATTTTTTAACATACAAAAAGAACAGATTGACTATAATTGGTTGGATATTATTCATAATAAGGACGAATTGATTGAAGATTTCAATTTCGCTTTTGAAGGAAATATTCATATGAGAGAATTTGTTTTGGAAGATATGTTTCATAATCCTGTTTGGTATGAATTTCAATATTTTCCAGTTTTTACAAAAGATACTATGGTCGATCAAATTTTTCTCACATGTGTAGAAATAAATGCACTTAAGAAGCAACATCACGATCTGCAAAAAACACTGAATATCAATGAATCAATTTTTGATAATAATCCACAGTGTATCATTGTTTTAGATAAATACCTGAATATTATATATGCCAATAGCTCTGCAACAGAAATGCTTGAAATTCCTAAGGAATCATTGCTACGAGTTAATGTTGAGTCAATTTTTAAAAGAATAATATGGGAAAAGAATTATCATTCTATCGATGATTTGATTTTTGAAGAATTAAATGCTGAAAAAGCAGAATTAATTATTACCGCTCATAAAAGAAAATATGTGAGTATTCATACTCGAGTAAAAATTGAAGAAGAAGAAAAAAAAATATATGTATATATCGATGATATCTCTTCACAAAAAAATGCGATGATTACTACGCATTTTCTTCAGGAATCTATAGAAGAGAGTGCTGTAGGTGTTATTATATTGAATTCTTTGGGTGATATCCTCTATTATAATTCAATATTGTTAGGATTGTGTTTATGGTGTGATGAAATCAAAGTAAATGCAAATATTATTGAAATCGGGAAAAGATATAATGATGAATTTTTAAATCAATTTATGGATTGCATAAAAAATAAAAGCAGATGGAGAGGTAAACTCAGCAGCAAGATATCTGATACTAAAACTCATACTTTCTTGGTAACAATTAGTTTTCTTTCTGATACTAAAGGTAAAGTGACTCGATATATTGCAGTTTTCAGAGAAATTACACACGAAATTGAGCTTGAAAAACAACTGCGTCAAGCTCAGAAATTAGAAGCAATTGGCACTCTTGCTGGTGGAATTGCTCATGATTTTAATAATATACTGACTGCAATTTTAGGCTTTGCTGAGTTATCTTTATTTGATTTAGAAGAAAACGATCCTCTTTTCTCAAATATAAAGCAAATACTCGGAGCTTCACAACGTGCAAAGGACTTGATATCTCAGATTTTAACTTTTAGCAGACAGACAGAAACTCAATTCAGACCAATAAAGCTGATTCCAATAATCAAAGAGTCATCTAAATTGTTAAGAGCAAGTATTCCTGTGACAATTGATATTGATAAAAACTATCTTACACAACGAGATATGATTATTGGTGATCCAACTCAAATGCATCAGATTATTATGAATTTGTGCACAAATGCTTTTCATGCAATGAGAGATACTGGCGGTAGAATTACAATCACTTTAAGTCAAAAATTTTTACATCAAATTGATGATAATAATCAAAACCTTAAACAAGGTGAATATCTTTGTTTAAGTATTGAAGATACAGGAAAAGGCATCCCTAAAAGTATTATTGAAAAAATATTTGACCCTTATTTTACTACAAAATCTGTTGGAGAGGGTACGGGGCTTGGTCTATCAATGGTGCATGGGATAGTCACAGCAATGCAAGGCTTTATTGAAGTAAACTCAACAGAGAATATTGGGACGTGCTTTGATCTTTATTTTCCTTCATATCTTGAAAGTTCTTTAGAAATTGACCAGGTCTCAGAAGTGATCAAAGGAAATGGGCAGTATATCTTGTTCGTCGATGATGAATCTGCAATTACACAAATTGTAAAACAAATCCTTGAACGTTTGAATTATCAGGTTGATTGCTTTAATGACAGTG
This sequence comes from uncultured Candidatus Cloacimonadota bacterium, assembly GCA_964573665.1. GTDB lineage: Bacteria > Cloacimonadota > Cloacimonadia > Cloacimonadales > WRIO01 > JAGOCT01. The sequence continues at coordinate 55,311 of CAZNKI010000009.1, forward strand.
TTTATGCTTACGACTGTTTTATTGAAAATCAAGAAAAGTATGACTTGATTATGACCGATATGACTATGCCAAAAATGACAGGTATTGATTTAATTCAACGGATCAGGCTGATATCAAAAGACATTCCTATTATTTTATGCACTGGATATGCAGAAACATTGACGACTGAAAGTATTGAAAAATTTCAAATAAATGATTATATGTTGAAACCAATTAGTATTCAAATGATCTCGCAAAAACTAAATAATGTTTTTTCTGCAAAACAAGAATCTGAAATAAAGGAGTAAATATGGAATTACATCGATCGACAAATAACAAAGTGATTGCTGGGGTATGTGGAGGATTAGCTGAATCAATTCAAGTAAATCCTATAGTTTTACGCATTGCATTTCTGATTAGCATTTTACTTGGTGGAGCAGGCTTGCTCATTTATATCGCATTATGGATCATACTGCCCCAACGTGATTATCAGGTAGTTTTTGAAAATAGATTTTTCAGACCTCTTAACCAAAGAATGCTGGGTGGAGTCTGTATTGCTATTGCAAATGAGTTAAAGATAGATGTTTCGTTAATTCGGTTGGCGAGTGTTCTTATAAGTTTATACTTTGGTTCAGGAATATTGATTTATATTTTTTTATGGATCGCAATTCCCTCTGAAGTGAAAAGTAATAATTATTAAAATATTGAAGTGAGGGTTTATGATTCAGGAAAATTTTGTTAAGTATATGGAAGAAAAAATTAAAGAAAATTGGGATTTGCCTGCTTTGTCTAATCATGGAAAAGAATCAATTTCTTATCAGGATTTAGCTTATGCAATTCATTTAATGCATCAGCTCTTTTCTACATTAAAAATTAAAAATGAAGATAAAATTGCTTTGATTGGGAAAAACTGCTCAAACTGGGCAATTGTATATCTTGCTACTGTAACTTATGGTGCCACAATTATTCCGATTCTGAATAATTTCTCAAATGAAGATTTACATCATATTTTGAATCATTCTGAAGCAAAACTTGTTTTTTCATCCGATAAACTAAGTGAAGAAATTGATTTGGATCAGTTAAAAAATTGTGAAATGTCTTTCCTTTTGAATGATTTTTCTATTGTCAACACAAAAAAAACATTTAAAGATAACAAGATAATTGAACAATTAAACTCAATAAAAGGGAGTTATTCATTTAAAAAAGATCAATTTAATCTGTCTGATAAAATACCAAATACACAATTAGCTGCTCTATTATACACATCTGGAACAACAGGTTTTTCTAAAGGAGTGATGCTCCCTTATAATAGTATAATTGCAAACATTTTAGTCGCAAGCAAAAAACTTCTGTTTAGAAGAGGGGCAAACATGGTATCATTTTTACCATTAGCTCATGCCTATGCCTGTTCTTTTGACTTCTTATATCCATTAACTTGCGGTAATCATATTCATTTTTTAGACAAACTGCCAACCCCAAAAATTCTTTTGGATGCCTTTAAACTTTATCAACCTGATATTGTACTCGCTGTTCCTCTGATTATTGAAAAAATCTATAGGAAAACCATTGTCCCTGAATTAAAAAAACCAGCAGTTCAAATGCTTTTAAAATATAAGCTCACACGACAAATCGTCTATAAAAAGATAAAAGCAAAACTACTCTCTGCATTTGGTGGGAAAATTCGGGAGATTGTTATTGGTGGCGCTGCAATGAATCGAGAAGCTGAGCAATTCTTAAAAGATATAGATTTCCCTTTTACTATCGGATATGGAATGACTGAATGCGGACCATTAATTTCTTATACAAACTGGAATAAAACTCGGATTGGCTCTTCTGGTCAGGCTGTAGATTATCTTCAGGTAAAAATTGATTCCCCTGATCCGTATCATATCGTTGGAGAAATAATGGTAAAAGGGGAACAAGTCACAACGGGATACTATAAGAATCCCGATGCAAGCAAAGAAACGATCACAGAAGATAATTGGCTAAAAACAGGTGATTTAGGGATCATTGATCACGATAACTTTGTTTATATCAAAGGCAGATCTAAAAACGTTATTATTGGACCATCTGGAGAAAATATTTATCCGGAAGAAATTGAACAAAAAATAAATAATTTACAATTTATTCAAGAGTCTTTATTGATAGAAAAAAATAATACGATAATTGCTCTGGTTTATCCTGATCTCGAAGAATTAGATAAACACCATATCAGTGAAAATAAATTGAATGAAATTATGCAAAAAAATAAAAGACTGATTAACGATCAGCTTCCAGCTCATGCAAAAATTAAAGAGTTTAAACTAATTAATGAACCTTTTCAAAAAACACCAACTCAAAAAATAAAAAGATATCTCTACATTAATTAGAAGTAATACCGATTATTGAAAAAAAAGGAGTTTGAACAATGACTGATAAATCAGAATATATGAAAGTAGCTTCTGCTCAGTTATTTAGAGTTGTTTCTAAAAAAGAAAACAATCAAACTCCTTTTGAATTTTCTGATAACAAGAAGAAAAAAACAGATGATGATAATGAGAAAAACAATGATACTCAAAAAGAAGAAATTAATCATCTGGATTCGATTCAACTCATTGAGTTAGGACGTCTATTACTTTCAAAAAGAAATACTGAACTAAAATTATTCGTGAGAATAAAAAAAAATACTCCCACTGAAAATTCATTTTTTTCAAATATTGATTCAGACGTGATGCTGATAAAAAGCAAATTAGCAGAAATTGACAAAAATATTGCTGATATTAATTTTTATCATTCAAACAGCATTGTTGAAGATGAAGAAGATAATACAATCAATAAACTGAACAAATTGGATTTCTATTATGGGCAATTTTTAGAATTTGCTATTTCAGAAGATAGTGCTTTAAATAATGATGATATTGATGCTTTAGAAATAGTTTTAAGAGAAAAAGAATCAGTTTTAACTCATATTGAGCAATTACAAAAAAATATAGATTTTAACATATTTAAAAAATATCCCCCTGATTATCCAAAAAAAGTTAAAGCTAATGATATTTTGGTCGATATTCAATCAAAGATGAATCAAATCGTAAAGATTGAGGATCAAAATAGTGTGAAATTACAAAATACGATGGAAGACGCCAAAACGAAGATTTGTGAGCAGGAAAATAGCTCAAAAAAAATCTCGCAATACGCCTCTCAAAGCACTAAATCGTATTTTATCGATACCACTAAGTAATCATTAGTAAAACTGACCAGGGATCGGTCAAATTGCTACAGATAACTGTAGCTATTGTTATCAGGGAGGAAAAATGTCACTGAATTTTAACTCTAACATTAGCGCAATTCGCATTGCCAATCGTCTTAATTCTCATTACAGTAATTTAACACGTTCTGTTGAAAGATTGTCTTCTGGCGTTAAGTTAAACTCTTCTGCCGACTCTCCTGTTGATATGGCGACTCACAATATTCTTGAAGGAAAAACTGCTGTTTATAACAGTGGATTAAAAAATCTTCAAGAAGCCATCTCTTTAACTCAGACTGCTGATTCTGCTATTAACGAAATCGGTGAAAACTTAATTAGAATGAAAGAAATTGCTGAACAGGTCGCTTCCGGAACTTATACTAATGAACAAAGAATGATCTTGCAATCTGAATTTGCTATTATGAGCATTGAAATCGATCGTATTGCATCTTTTACTGACTTTAAAGGAACCCGACTACTTGATGGTTCTCTTTCTACCAGAAATGATATTACTAGAATGGGATCATGGTATCAAACTGTAAATAACAAATTACAAGAACAAGATGTAAATCAGGAAAATAACGGTTTGAAAATTCATTTTGGTGATGGGAACAATAAAAGTGAAGATTTCTATTTTTTAAAACTTGATGATTTAAGAATGTCAGGTTTATTGAAAGAATATATGCCAAATGCAGGCAATAATGGAAAAATTGCTGTCTCTACTCAAGAATCCGCACAAAAAAGTTTGGAAGCTCTAAATACTGCAATCGCTAAAAAAAATAAAGCCCAGATTTATGCTGGGATTTTTCAAAACAGACTGAGCTCTACTATGGAACATCTTGAAGATCATGTATATCAGGTAAAACAACTGGATAGCATTATTTCTGATGTTGACTATGCACAGGAAATGACTAATTTCATGTCATTTCAGATGCTTTCAGAATCTGCAACAACAATGTTAAGCCAAGCTAATGTTTTACCAAAAATTGCTCTAAAGTTGTTAAATAACTAACCGATATTTTGATAGATCTTTGAAAGACGCATAGATGTGATGAATGATGAGACAAAAATCTCAACCGTAGTAATGTCATTAATTCTCTAAATACCGAAAATTACAAGGATGTAAAAACAAAAATTTATCAGGGAGGATAAAATGTCACTCGTAATAAACAACAATCTAATGGCAATGAATACTGCAAGAAATTTAAATGCTTCATACGGTAACTTATCAAGATCAGTGCAACGCTTATCAACAGGATTAAGAATTAATTCTGCTGCTGATGATGCCGCTGGACTGGCTATTCGTGAAGGAATGAGAGCCGAAATTGCAACTCTGAATCAAGGAGTGAGAAATGCTCAAGATGGTATTTCTTTAATCCAAACTGCTGAAGGTGCACTTTCTGTCATTGATGAAAAATTGATTCGTATGAAAGAGCTTGCAGAACAAGCTGCTACAGGTACTTATACCAACGAACAAAGAATGATCATACATTCAGAATTTGCTGCTATGGCTGCTGAAATTGATCGTATTGCTACAGCAACTGATTTTAATGGAATCAAACTACTCAATGGCAATGTTTCTGTTTCTGGTACTAATGGATATTGGACAACTCACAGAACTTGGGTAAGTGAGCAAGGATATTGGACAAATTCATCAGGATGGAGAGAAGTCAACGGAACTTCTGATGGACGTGGAAGCATCATTGGCGGTATCAAAATCCACTTTGGTACGGGGAATAATCGTGCTGAAGATTATTACTTTATCAGAATCGGTGATGCAAGAACAAGTTCTTTATTTGCTGATGCTGGCTTAGGTGGAAAATTAACTCCTGCTTCAAGAAACATTACAATTTCTACTCAACATGCTGCTCAAATTGCTTTAGACAAAGTCAATACTGCAATTATGAGAAAAGAAAATATTCGCGCTTCTCTTGGTTCTCTACAAAACAGACTTGAAAATACCATTACTAATCTTCAAATTCAATCTGAAAATCTTCAAGCTTCTGAATCAAGAATTTCTGATGTAGATATGGCAGACGAAATGACAGAATTTACTCGTAATCAAATTCTGACACAAGCAGCTGTATCAATGCTTGCACAAGCAAATTCACTACCACAAATGGCTTTAAAACTACTCGGCTAAAAAAAAAAAAATTAAATTTTGACATTACTCGGGAAAAAACAAAAAAAAACTCAATTGGATAAACTTGGTTGGTTCGGTTGCCTGGTGTCGTTCTGTTCACAGCAGATGAAACACTGCTTCTTCATCAAGGAAGAAAATTTTATAAACCAATCAAGGAGGAAACATGTCACTCGTCATAAACCATAACTTAATGGCTATGAACACAGCTCGAAATTTGAATCAATCTTACGGAGCGTTAAACACTTCTGTTCAGAGACTTTCTACAGGGCTTAGAATTAATTCAGCAGCTGATGATGCGGCTGGATTGGCAATTCGCGAAGGAATGCGTGCAGAAATTACTGCTATGAATCAGGGAATCCGTAATGCACAAGACGGTATTTCTATGATACAAACCGCTGAAGGTGCGCTTTCTGTTATCGATGAAAAACTCATCCGAATGAAAGAATTGGCGGAACAAGCTGCTACTGGTACTTATACCAATGAACAACGATTGATTATTCAATCTGAATTCTCTGCTATGGCTGCAGAAATCGATCGTATTGCTACTGCAACTGATTTCAACGGAATTAAATTACTCAACGGTAATGTTTCTGTTTCAGGTTCTGCAGGTAACTGGACCACTAACAACACTTGGACAGCTACTCAAGGGATGTGGACTAATTCATCTGGATGGAAAGAAGTTCAAGGTACTGCTAATGCAAATGGAGATATTCTTGGTGGTATAAAAATTCACTTCGGTACTGGCAACAAACGTGCGGAAGATTACTATTTTGTACGTATTGCTGATGCAAGAACTGAATCATTATTCCGCGCTGCAGGCAGTTCTGTAAGAGATGCATCTCCTAAAGTTGCAGTCTCAACTCAACACGCTGCTCAAATGGCTCTTGAACAGATTTCTACTGCGATTACTCGTAAGGAAAATATTCGTGCTGCTCTTGGTGCAATGCAAAACAGATTAGAAAATACTATTACTAATCTTCAAATTCAGGCAGAAAATTTACAGGCTTCTGAATCTCGTATTTCTGACGTTGATATGGCCAGTGAAATGACTGAATTCACTCGTAATCAGGTATTAACTAATGCGGCTGTTGCAATGTTATCACAAGCTAACTCTCTGCCTCAACTGGCATTAAGATTATTGGGTTAATTATAGAAACTGATTATACTGAGGACTTATTCTCTTTCATAAATTAGGTTGGCTTAGTTGGAAACCTCGTCACAGCGAGGAATTTTAGCCAAAAAATTTGCGGATTAATTAATCCACAAGGAAGACTAACAACCTAATCAAGGAGGAAATCATGTCACTCATCATCAATCATAACATGATGGCAATGAACACGGCTCGTAACCTGAACAGCTCTTATGGTAGCTTATCAGTTTCAGTACAAAGGTTATCGACTGGGTTACGCATTAACTCTGCTGCAGACGATGCAGCAGGACTGGCTATTCGTGAAGGAATGCGTGCAGAAATTACTGCAATGAATCAAGGAATCCGTAATGCACAAGATGGTATTTCGATGATTCAAACTGCTGAAGGTGCACTTTCTGTTATTGATGAAAAACTCATCCGAATGAAAGAATTGGCGGAACAAGCTGCTACTGGTACTTATACCAATGAACAACGATTGATTATTCAATCTGAATTCTCTGCAATGGCTGCAGAAATCGATCGTATTGCTACTGCAACTGATTTCAACGGAATCAAATTACTCAACGGTAATGTTTCTGTTTCAGGTTCTGCTGGAAATTGGACAAGTAACAACACTTGGACTGCTACTCAAGGTTTATGGACCAATTCATCTGGATGGAAAGAAGTTCAAGGAACCGCAAGTTCGAATGGAGATATCCTTGGCGGTATCAAAATTCACTTCGGTACAGGCAACAAACGTGCTGAAGATTACTATTTCGTTCGTATTGCTGACGCAAGAACTGAATCATTATTCCGCTCTGCTGGTAGCTCAACAAGAGATACGACTCCAAAGGTAGCTGTTTCAACTCAACATGCTGCTCAAAAAGCTTTGGAACAGATCTCCACTGCGATCACCAGAAAAGAAAACATTCGTGCTGCTCTTGGCGCTATGCAGAATCGTTTGGAAAATACCATTACAAATCTTCAGATTCAAGCAGAAAATTTACAGGCATCTGAATCTCGTATTTCTGACGTTGATATGGCCAGTGAAATGACTGAATACACTCGTAATCAAGTACTGACTCAGGCTGCAGTTTCTATGTTAGCTCAAGCTAATTCTCTGCCACAATTGGCATTAAGACTATTAAGCTAGGATTTTCGGTTGTTTCTATGAGGTCTCCTCTGCCATAGATTGTTTCGGCTTTACCTACTACCCTGTCACCTACAGTAGATTTAGGGTGGATAAGAAAAACTCTTATTAAGGATGTATAATAAAATGAAACAATCAAGGAGGAATTATGTCACTTATCATTAACCACAACATGATGGCAATGAACACCTCAAGGAATTTGAACAGTGTTTACGGACATCTTTCAACTTCTGTTCAACGCTTATCGACGGGGTTACGTATTAATTCTGCCGCAGACGATGCTGCAGGATTAGCGATTCGTGAAGGTATGAGAGCAGATATCGCTGCTCTTAATCAAGGTATAAGAAATGCTCAGGATGGTATTTCTTTGATTCAAACGGCTGAAGGTGCGCTTTCTGTGATCGATGAAAAACTGATTCGTATGAAAGAACTTGCTGAACAGGCGGCTACAGGTACTTATACTAATGAACAAAGATTGATCATTCATTCTGAATTCGCTGCTATGGCAGCTGAAATTGATCGTATCGCAACTGCGACCGATTTCAACGGAGTAAAATTGCTGAATGGTAATGTCTCTGTTGCAGGATCAAATGGCCAATGGACATCAAACAAAACCTGGAGCCCTACTGAAGGAACCTGGACAAACTCCTCTGGATGGAAAGAAGTTCAAGGAACTGCTGATGCTAATGGTAATATCAAAGGCGGTATCAAAATTCATTTTGGTACTGGTAACAAACGTGCCGAAGATTATTACTTTATTCGGATCGCTGATGCCAGAACTGAATCTTTATTCAGAGATGCAGGAACTTCAACAAGGGATACTACGATTAAAGTGGCGGTCTCAACACAGGATGCTGCTCAAAAAGCTCTTGAAAGACTTAATACTGCGATTATTCGTAAAGAAAATATTCGCGCATCTCTTGGAGCAATTCAAAATAGACTTGAAAATACGATTACGAACTTACAGATTCAGGCTGAAAATCTTCAAGCCTCTGAATCTCGTATCTCCGATGTCGATATTGCAAGCGAAATGACCGAATATACTCGTAACATGGTACTAACCCAGGCTGCTGTATCAATGTTGGCTCAGGCAAACTCATTACCAAGATTGGCATTAAACCTTTTAGGTTAATGCTCTTAATGAGGTGAGCCATGTTACAAAATACACACTTTCTACATTTAAAAAAATCTTGGCTAAATCTGCTGTGGCAATGTCATATCACTTCTGTGATCAATGACATTGAGAGGTACTAGGCTAACCGAACCGGATGGGCGACGGGACGCTGTCGCCCATCAATTTTATCTCATCATTCATCATATCACGCGTTAATCATGGATTACTGATATACTTTTTTCCCTATTTGCACTTCTTTTACCCACATAAGTTCACAGGCTCCATCTCCTGTATCATCCCTGCTTAAGGATGTCCCTCTGTGATAATAAGAATACTTCTGATTCTGAGCAATAACTTTTACTAAATAGCCTTTAAGACGAACTGAATCATTTTTATCCAATGAAAACATCACTCTCTTTATTCTTTTATTTGCAGGTATTATATGTATATTCCCTGCATGAGAACTTAAATATTCCATTGAAAAGGGGAGATCCTCTTTAAATCGATAAGTTAAAAATCTGAGGTATTGTTGAAACTTTATTTTTTTCCTGTTTTCTTCTTTCGCAATATCTCCCCAACATACGCCCAAATCCAAAGGAACTACCTTTGCATCGATACCTCTGTGATATCTCTTACTCGATACGACTACTGCCGATATATCATAATCTGCCATAGGAGTAATAAAAAAACGAAGTGAATTTATTTTTGTACTAAAGGGTAGCTCTTGAGTCTCTGTTTGTATAGGCTCTGAAAAAACATCAATAAACTCATCACTGGTCTTCGTTGCTTTGGGAAAACTTATCCAATGAACTGTAACAAAAGAAATCACTGTAACTAATATGAAAATTAACACATAAATCAATATATTGTCTCTGTTGATTTGAAACATAATACTCCCATAAAGCTGAGCAATGCTCAGCTTTAAACTTTAAATTTTTTGACTAAATTGTAAATTATTTCGGATATAGATTTTAATTGATTTGCTGCAATTTGATTTTTTTCTGCATCTTGTGCTGTTGATTCTGAAACTCGAGCAATTGATGACATCGTACTTGATATTTCGGATATACCAGTACTGATTTCTGTTGTTGATCTTGAAATATCTTTTACTCCTAATGATATCTCATTGATGTTTTTTGCAACCTGTTTTGCAGATTCGGCTGTTCCTGTCGTCTCTTTGGCTATATCCCTGACACCTGTGTTTGCTTGATTTGTATTTACTGATACTTCATTGGCTAATTGATTATTCTTTAATGCATATTCTTCTACTTTTCCTGTTTCTTCAAGGACTTGTTTTACAGATTGGTTTATTTCTGATATCGTTTGAGATTGAATCTCTATACTTTGAGCAATGTTTGAATTAATATGAGTCAATTCAAAGATTGTTTCTGTAATTTTATTCATGGAATTTACAGAATGATTCGTTGCTTTCTGTACCATGTCAATCTGTTCTGCGATTCTCTCTGTGGCTTCGCTTGTCTGTTTTGCAAGTGCTTTAACTTCATTCGCTACTACAGCAAATCCCTTACCTGCATCTCCAGCGCTTGCTGCTTCTATTGTAGCATTGAGTGCCAGCATATTTGTCTGATCAGCAATTGCATTGATGACCTTGATAATTTTTCCAATTTCCTGTGCTGTTTTTTGAAGTTCTATCATTGTCTCTGATGTTAACTTTGCTTGATTATTTGCATTATTTGAAACTTGATTTGCATTCTGTGTATTTTTGGAAATTTCTATAATATTACCATTGATTTGATTGATTGAGGATGCCGTAACATTTACCATGTTTAAAACATTCTCCATCGCCTTTTGAGTTTTCTCTGTATTATCCTGAAGTTTGCTAATTAATTGGCTCACTTGTGTCACATTGTTTGCGGTATGTTCTGCTGATGATGCCACAGAATTCATGTTTGAAGACATATGGTCGGCAGATTGGCTGATATTGTCAATGTTCTGAGATGTTTGTTCCACAGCTGATGCTATGGTATTCGAATTTGAGGATACTTCTTCTGATGCTGCTGAAGCTACTTGTGTTTGTTGATTCAATTCACTGGCTAAACCGCTTAAATTATTAGTGGTTTGATAAACAGAATTTGAAACATTATACAAATCATCCGATTGCTTTTTAACTTCAAATATAATTAATCTGATTTGCTCTACAAATTCATTAAAGGATTGTGCTAACTCATTAAATTCATCTTGAGTATTTATATTTAAAGTTTGTGTTAAATCTCCTTCCCCGCGGGAAATCTCTAACAGTCTGTTATTTATTGATGTTAATGGATTAAGTATTATACTTTTTGTTAATCTTAATGTTAAAGCTATAATGACCAAAGAAGTGATTGAAATTGAAATAATTATTATAAAAAGTAAGCTCGTTAGTGGACCAGTAAAATCCTTGATTTTTGCGCTTGCAATGACCCAGTTCTCACCACTTTTTTCATAATAGGCAAGATATGTTGAACCTTGATTTTTGTATTTTAAACTTCCCTTATCAGATGATAAAAGAGAAAAATCAATATTGATTTCTTTGGCTTCTTTGCCGATAAATGAAGTGTCTGGATGTGCTGTAATTAAGCCTTTGTCAGATAAAATTACTCCAAATCCTCCCTCTCTGATTTTTATCGTTTGAATATGCTTCTTGATATCTGAACTTTCTATCAAGGATTGCAATTCTGTAGGTGCAACACCTATTTGGACAATCCCTGGACGATCTTTTCGTGGAACACTGATATATTGAAATAAGGTTTTATCTACTCCTCGTTCTGCAGGATCCTGAGCAAGCTCAAATGATTGATCTGATAACATAGGAAGAAATGGCTTCGTCTGATCACTCGTATTGAAATCAAACCCAAAAAATCCAGGGACATTGCCCCATCTCAATACACCTTTTTCATCTGTCACATGAAGTTCATCAACATTTATGATTTTTGCTAACCGTGTCATATTGTCTGTTGATGTCATTGATGAATTTTGCTGAATGATAAAAGATACTGCTCTGGTTATTCGTAAATAATTCTTCTTGCTTGCTTCTTTTAATAATGATATTGCTTCTTCTGATGTTTCTAACTTTTGAGTCAACTCATATAATGCAGACTCCGTCTCATCCTTCAACAAGCGATTTACCATGCTTCGTTGCTGGAAATATGCAATAAATGACGGGATTGAAATACCTATAATAATTAATACTACAAGTGGTTTAATCAATTTTGAAGATATTTTGTAACTCATTATATACCTCCTATAATTGTATCATTACTAATCTCAATTATCAAAGTTGTCAATACATTATTCAATTTTTTAATGGTCTTTGTGATAAAACTTTTAAAATAAACTCATAATGAGAAAAAGAATGTTTTCAAAATAATCAACGATTAAACAAAATGATAATCAATTCTCGAAAATATTCCAAAATCAAATGATTGTATAGTTTATATTAATTATAAAAATACCCTGATTTTGATAGATACTTTATAGTTTTTGATTCACTTGTTTAGATATGTTATATGAATAAAGATGTTGAACCGAGAGTAAACCGAGGGCATACGGAGCGTTTACCTGGACAAAATGATCAAAAAAGCATATTTTAACCAAAAAAAATGGCTTCTGAACTGTTTGCTATAAAGTAATATACTCTGTGTTTTGTTAAGGTTCAGTTGATCAGATAGATTTCTTAAATCATAAAAAAGATTTTAATTGACTGATTTTACAAAAATTTACATATTGTTTAAAAAAAAGTGTGAGGTTGAAATGCCAAATATTATCGAAGGACAACTGATTTCAAAAAAATCTTGTTATGTAATTATTGTTAGCCGTTTTAATGAATTTATTAATAATAAATTATTAAGCGGATGCTTAGATTGCTTATACAGACATGGTGTAGATGAAAATGAAATTGATGTGGTTTGGGTACCAGGTGCATTTGAAATTCCTTTAATGGCGAAGAAATTAGCAAAAAAAGAAAAATATCAGGCAGTTATCTGTTTAGGAACTGTTATCAGGGGAGCAACACCACACTTTGATTATGTAAGTGCTGAAGTTAGCAAAGGTGTCGCATCTGTTGGATTAGAGTTTGATAAACCTGTAATTTTTGGTGTTTTAACTACAGACTCAATCGAACAGGCGATCGAAAGAGCTGGCACAAAAGTAGGTAACAAAGGTTGGGATGCTGCATTATCTGCTATTGAAATGGTTAATCTTTGCCAGCAAATAAATGAGATATAAGGATTAAAATGAGTTTTAGAAGAAAATCGCGCGAGCTTGTAATTCAGTCTCTCTATGCATTAGAATATGAAGAATTAGATGAGTATTTACAAGAACTTGACTTACTTAATAAATTTGAAGAAAAACTTTCAATTGTTGCTGAAGAAAATCATATCGATAAAGATAAAGAAATTTTTGTCTTTGCTCAGAAATTAATGAAAGGGTTGTTGCCTCTAATCAGTGAACTTGACCAGGTAATTAATTTACATAGCAAAGGATGGACAACCGATCGAATTGCAAAGGTTGATCTATGTATCCTAAGACTCGCTGTCTATGAACTGGTTTATATAAAAACACCGCCAGCAGTCATTATTAATGAAGCTATTGAAATTAGTAAAAAATTCTGCTCTGAAACTTCTGCTCCATACATTAATGCAGTCTTAGATGCAGTTCATCATCAAAAAGTGGTAAATAATGAACAATAAATTAAAATGTAGTATCGGTGTTTTTGCATATAATGAAGAAAAAAATATCGCAAAAGTACTGGAAGCGTTGCTAAATCAAAAATGCGAGTCTGTTGATATTGATGAAATAATTGTTGTTTCCAGTGCCTCAACGGATCAGACTGATGCGATTGTTAAAGCAATGGCAGATAAAAATAACTTAATCCAGTTGATTCAAGAAAGTCAGCGAAATGGAAAATCTTCGGCAATTAATCAGTTTTTAAAAATTGCTAAATCAGATATTCTTGTGATTGAAAGTGCTGATACAATTCCTGAATATGACACTGTTGAAAAATTAGTCCTGCCTTTTAAAAATCCCAAAATCGGTATGACTGGAGGAAGACCAGTCCCTGAAAATTCAAAAGATACACTTATTGGCTTTGCTGTAAATTTACTTTGGTCATTGCACCATGAAATGGCAATGAATAGTCCAAAATTAGGAGAAATGGTTGCCTTTAGAAAAATATTTGATCAGATCCCTAATCAGTCTGCAGTTGATGAAGCAAGTATTGAAGCTTTAGTTAAAAAAGGAAATTTAGATTTACTGTATATTGCAAATGCCATTATTCACAATAAAGGACCAGAAAATCTGTCAGATTTTATTAAGCAAAGAAGACGGATTGCCGCAGGTCATTTATGGTTACAGGATCATCAGGATTATCATGTGGTTTCACAAAACAAGTTTATCCTTCTAACTCTTCTGATTAAAGCTTGTCTAAAACAACCAAAGAATATTTTTAAGATACTTGTTGTTGCAAAATTAGAAATCTTTTGTAGAATTTTAGGAACATACGATTATAAAATCAAAAAGAAAAATCCATTTAAATGGAATACAATTGATAGCTCTAAATCATTAACTTATAAAAATAAGGATTAAAAATGTTTGAATTACTCCCAAGAATTCTTGCTTATAAATGTTTCTATTATTGTGGTTTCCCAAAATTACTGCCAATGAACTATACTGTAAGTTTAACTTATAAATGTAATTCAAGATGCAGCACCTGTAATATCTATAAAAAAGAATGCAGTCATTTGAATCTTCAAGAATATGAAAAGATTTTTAAAAGTTTGGGTAGATCTCCTTATTGGATTACTTTTAGTGGAGGTGAACCCTTTTTAAAAAATGAAATTGTTGAGATTGCCACTTTAGCATATAAATACTGCAAACCAGCAATGATAAACATCCCAAGTAATGGTATTCTGGTGAATAAAATCCTTGAGAAAGTTGAGCAAATTGCCAATAATTGCCCGACTTCACAGATTATTATCAACCTGTCAATCGATGGAATTGAAGAAGAACATGATCGCATCAGAAATGTTGAAGGTAATTATAAAAAAGTAATTGAAACTTATAATGCCTTAAAAAATAAAAAACTTAAAAATGTGTCTGTTGGGATTCATTCTGTTATTTCTAAATTAAATGTCGATAATTTTACTGCGATCTCTAACACATTAATGCGGTTAAAACCAGATCAATATATTACTGAGATTGCCGAAGAAAGAGTTGAACTTGATACGATTGGTCTTGATATTACGCCATCATTATTCAGTTATAAGGCGGCAATTGACTACTTAATCCATCGAATTAAAAATAGTAAAATGAATAAAAGAGTCAATCGCATTACCCAATCATTTAGAATTGAGTATTATAATTTAGTCAAAAAAATATTGAAATACAAAACTCAAATCATCCCATGTTACGCTGGTTTAGCTTCTACTCAAATCTCTCCTGATGGTGAAGTTTGGTCATGTTGTATTAAAGCAAAATCACTCGGAAATCTGAGAAATAATGATTACAACTTTAAGAGAATATGGTTCTCTGAACTCATGAATAAAGAACGAAAATCAATCAAAAATAAAGAGTGTTATTGCCCTTTAGCTAATGCCTCATACACAAATATGCTTCATGATTTCCCAACTTTGTATCGTGTCTTCTATCGCAGTTTCATCAAATGGTGGACGTAATATTTAGGAGTTTGAAATGAAGAGATATATGTTGACAATGATTTTATTGATTTTGATGATAACTGTATCGATTTATTATGCTTTTTTTAAAAATAATGAAGTTGAAGTTAATATTGAAAAAAGCAAGTATTTGATTCAACATAAAATCCGAAACATTGATTTTGACAAAATACCTCTGACCCTTCAGGTCGAATTTGAAAAGATACTTCACAAAAACAATGAACTACAATTAAAAAAAGAATGGACAACCAATCTGTCTTTTGATTTGACGATGAAACCCTTTTTTGATCTTGATTTTCTCTATCTGATTGCCTATGACAAAATAATTGTCTATGATAAAAAGACGACCAATATTAAGTGGAAAAGACAGTTTGATTTTCCAATTATTTATTTCAATCTACTGGACAGGAATAGGGTGATTGCCTGTGATGATTCGTCTCATTTTTACAATATTAACAGAATTTCCGGCAATGATGAATGGACTATTTCCTATAAAGAATTAAACTTGCCTGCGCTTAATCAAAATCTAGAGCCTTTTCTTCTTACTTCCAATCATGATAAACGTCTCTTAAATAGTATTTTCTTTATCCCTCAAAAAAGATCTATTTTACTCCTGAATAACGATACTGGAAAGTTGATTAGTTCAGTTGTCTTTGATTCAGATCTATTATATATCAGTGAATATGATTCTTTTGAAAATTGCATTTACGTCGTCACTG
Source organism: uncultured Candidatus Cloacimonadota bacterium (assembly GCA_964573665.1). GTDB lineage: Bacteria > Cloacimonadota > Cloacimonadia > Cloacimonadales > WRIO01 > JAGOCT01. The sequence continues at coordinate 71,439 of CAZNKI010000009.1, forward strand.
AAAGCAAGCTCAACAAATTAGTTCTTGAGAAATTTTAATATGATCCGATATTAAAATAAACAACTAAGTTGATTGAAAGGGTGCATATGAAAATGATCTTTATCCTGTTGATTCTACTGATCATTGTAGATTTTGCATTAAATGATGCCCTTATTCTTAATGAAATAAAACAATTAGATTATCCAGCTTCTTTGTTTGTTATTATTATGATGATAATTATCTGTATCATTCTTATTGTATTACTTGTTTATTCTGTGATTATGGAATGGAACTTACTTCCAAAATTGAGAGCAAAAAAAACTCTTTTTGAAATTAAAAAAGACAAAGAAAAAAAAACTGAACATTTAAACTGATAATTCACTTGACGAATTGAAATTTGTGAGATATTCTCGATTTGAGGTGTTTATGGATAGATGTTCTGAATTGTTAGAATCTTTAAATAATTTAAGTGATCCAAAAGATATTGTATCTGTTTATATTGGTATAATAAAAGAATTCTGGGCGAAAACTGAATATTATGATTGTCAAAAATATACCCTTTTAGCTATCCCTATCGCTGTTGAAAACGATTTTCAGGAAGATTTAATCATTCTATACAGATTCTTAGGAAATATCTCATACATGTTTGGTGATTATTCCTTAGCATTAGAGAATTACTTCAAATCTCAAAAATTGTGCGAGTTATTAAAAAAAATGAGTGAGTTAGCTGATGTTGTAAACAACATTGGCAACGTTTATAATGCCTTAGAAGACTTTGATTTATCTGTCAGTTATATAAAAAAATCAATTGAAATTAGAAAATCAATTGGTGATTACAATAAACTTCATTTTTCATTTAATAATCTTGGAAATTCTATGGTTGAAAAAGCTAAATTACTCGATGAAAATGAAAAAAAAAAGTTGTTGTACGATGCTCTTTCAGTATATCAGGAAGGCTTAAATATTGCTCAAAATATTGACATCATCAATTATAAATCTTTTGCGATTAATAATAGCATCGGCATGCTTTATTTAGAACTGAAAGACTATGAAAAAGCATTTATGTTTTTTAGCACAGTAAAAGAAAATTGTCTTAAAAATGATAATAAAATGAGTTTAATGCATGCTTACAAAGGTTTGGCAACATATTATTTATTGCAAAAAAAATATGATTTAGCATTGGATAATACTTTTTCTGCTATCGATTGCGCTTTAGTGATGAATACAAAAGATAAACTTAGAAATTTGTATCAGTTTTTGTCTGAGATTTATGCTGAAAACGATGATTTTAAAAATGCTTATCATTACCATCAAAAATATACAGAAATGTCAAAAATAATTTTCTCTCAGGAATTTAAAGATAAAATCACACTGTTACAGGCAAACTTTGATATGGAAACTAAAGAAAGAGAAGTTGAGTTGTATCGATTAAAAAATATCGAGTTGGCAAATGCAAATCGTGAGATAGAAAATCAAAAAAATGAACTGGAGAAAGTAAATTCTTTTAAAAATGAGTTTTTAGGTGTTGTTGTTCATGACCTAAGAAATCCTATTTCAAATGTTAGTATCCTTTGCGAGTTAACTGAAAATAGACTTCAACAAAATAATGCAGATAGACCTTATATTCTAAAAAATCTTTCATTGATTAGAAGTACTAGTCTAAAAATGAATGATATGCTCAATGAATTACTTGATTTTTCTGCTATTGAAACAGGAAAACTGTCCTTAATGATTAAAGAAGAAAATTACTTGAATTTTATTGAAGAAAAAGAATTTTATTATCAGAAACTTGCTGAAAATAAAAAAATTGATTTTACTATTGATAAAGAATATGCGAATCAAACAGTTATTGCAGATAAAATTAGGATTCATGAAGTATTGGATAATCTGATATCAAATGCTATTAAATTCACAAAAACAAATGGTAAAGTAAAGGTGTCTTTTGAATCAAAAGATAATCTCCTGATTACCCATATTGAGGATAATGGACAAGGGTTTTATCCAGAAGAACTCGATCAACTTTTCAAAAATCATAAGAGATATAGTGCGACTCCAACAGATGGAGAAAAATCAACAGGATTCGGCTTGTTGATAGTGAAAAAGATCATTGACCTTCATCAAACTGAAATATGGGTAAAAAGTATTAAAAATCAAGGATCCTGTTTTAGCTTCTCTTTAAACAAAAGTTGATTTCTCAGTAGTTTATTTATAAATACTGTCCATCTTTCTTTTCGTATTAAAAAAGCCTTTATTAACCGTATGTATGTCTTCTATTGTATAGAAAAGATCTGGATCAAATGATCTGATTTCTGATAAGATAAAATTTAAATCTTTGCGGTTGATGATACTGAAAATGATCTTTACTTCTGAATCTTTTCCGTGAGCATCTACAATTGTTACTCCCAATTGATGATTTCTGAGAATATTGGCAAGCTCAACATCATTACTTTTACATATCACTCGTATCATCACCCTACCCAATGATAATTTTCCTTCAATAAAAATTCCAATATAAGTACCTAAAGCATATCCTAATGCATAAGCGATATACGTGACAGGATGACTTACATCTGTAATGATCTGCTTGACAATTATAATCCAAATTAATACTTCAAAAAAGCCAATTAATGGTGCAAATTTCTTTAATCCTTTTGATATAAGTATTATTCTTAATGTGCCTAATGATACATCTAATATTCGTGCACCAATTATTAGAAAAGCTAAACCAAGACTATTTACAAATTCAAACATTAGTAATCTCCTTTTTGAACTAATTCACTGGCATCTCTGAATGATATAGGATTCACAAAAATTGTTTTTTGTTGGGTGTAAACGACAAATCCTGCAGCTGAACCCTTGGGTTTTCTCACATATCGAACCTGTGTATAATCTACAGGAACATTGATAGACGTTTTGGCTCGACTGTAATATGCTGCTAAACGAGCACATAACATTAATAATCGATCAGGTAAATTTTGCTTTTTATAGTTTCTTAATACGACATGTGTCCCTTGAAAAATTCTTGTGTGAAACCACCAATCATGACCCTGTGAAGATTTACATGTTAGAATATCATTTTCTTTACTTGAACGCCCAATCATTATCTCCCATGAATCATTAATTAACAATCTACGAAATAATGTCCTTTTTTCTTCTTTCGATGAACTACAATCATTGTGATAAACTTCTTTCAGCTGTTTGTATGAGCTTAACTGACTCACTCTTTCGATTTCCTGATTTAAAAAATCAATCTCTTGATTTGCTTTTTCTATTTGTTGAAATATTATTTTTCTGCCTGATTGAGCTTTTCTATATTTTTTATAATACAATTCAATATTACTTCTTATACTCAATTTCGGATTTAATTGAATTTTTATCTCTGAGTTTTTTTCATCATAGAAATTATTAAGGATAACCTCTGCTTCCCCAGCAGAAACATCTTTTGAATAGGTCTGAAGTAGTTCTGCTTTTACCTTACAAAGAAAAGCATCTTCTTCGTTCATTAACTCCAATTTTAGTTTTTTTACTTTTTTAATCTTCTTATCAATTTGTGTTTGAAACTGATGAACGATTTGCTTTTTCAAGTTCTGATTTTTTATCTCTTGATAATGAATATAGTATAAATCATTGAATAATTGATTTGTTGAAGTATAAGCCATTTGATGATCATCTTGAGAACTTATCTTCAAGTTCTTAATCGCAAGGGGATATTCAATTTTGATGCTGTTGTTCTTGTAACTTGTCTCTGGTTTTTTATATTCTATTCCTGGAAGTATCTGTCTTTGAAGATTTTCTGAAAAACTAATCTTTTTTAAACTATCTAATATAACTAAATTCTCATTTTTTTTTTTACAAAGAATAATATTATTAAAATGGGGTATTAGCTCTATGATGAGAGTAATTTCTTCTATTGTATTGTATATGTTAAATTTCTCAAAAACTAAATAGTATATTCTGTCATCTTCTTGTAATGTGATTCTTTTTAGTTTTGAATGATTCAGATGTTGAAAAAAAATCTTTGATTCATTGACTCTGGAAAATGAATGTTGATGATATTCTTCTGAAAAAAATATAAAACTGTCTCGTGATGAAAGATTAATTTGAAGACTTTGACTTGAATTTTTAAATTCAAACAGATACTGATCTTCATATTTTAAAAAATCCTTAAAAACTAAATCCTTTTTGCTTTGTTCCATTAACCAAAGCTTTAAATATTCATAATGCATTTATTCTCCTTTGCTTATAAAAAAATGATTGTGTCTATTGTCAATATTATTTGATTGACATTTTTATTAGCTCTGTTATTTTATTAAAAATAACTAGTTGGAGGGTTTATGAAACACTATATTTTTATTCTTATTCTAATCTCTGTAGTGAGTTTAAATGCTCAAATTGATGATTTAGCATTATTTCAGCAATTACAGAACAATTCCACAAGTGATGTAAATTATGAAATTTTTAAAAATGCCTTAAATCTAAAGGCTGATTTTAAGCTTAATTATGCTTATCAGGATTCAGAACTAAAACATGTAATAATTACTTTTAAAAAGCAAAAGCATTTAAAGAACTTGGTAAACGAATTTAAAAAGCAATATGGAGATACTATAAATAATTTGTTACCAAATTCAATGTGGATTAAGAATGGTTTAAAATATGAGTTTGATCTCGGGAAACATTCTTCTCTGAAAATATCCTTAGCAAAATTTAATAGTATGGGAAAATTAGATTTCTCTGACAATGTTTATATTCTTGACTACAAAAATCAAATGGTGTATAAGAATTCATCGAAACAAGATATCTATATACTTGGAACAAAAATGTTTGCTGATAGCCCAGGTTGGAACGATTGCTATATATACATCGATGAAGGTAATTTTGTCAATGAAAGCTTAAAACGCTTACCTTCTCCACATGACAATGCCTATAATCCTTGTATTGATTTCATAAAAACAGAAGATAATCACTACAATATTATTATAAAATCAGATACAGGCGGAAGTGGTGGGATTATCAATTTGCTGATTTTCTCTTTTGTAGATTCGTATCCTAATGAATTGCTCAACTCTGAAAAAATTGAGATAATCAATTTTTCGGGTAAGTATCTTAATGATTATAAAGCTTACGTCACTTTCATAAATAAAGATTCAATAAATATCAACTTAAATCATAGAAAGAAAATGCTCATTGAAAACAATATTTATTCGGATGCTGTATTAAAAGATGACATAATCCTTTGGGGTAATGCACTCGTTAATTATAAAATCCTGAATGATAATGTAGGGGATTCTAAGATTATTCTATATCAGGAAATCAGAGGATTTGCTAATATTGATAGAATTGCGCTAATAGAAAGCACTTTAGCTTTTAGAGAAAATCAATGGGTTTTGTTAGATAGAAAAATTACCCCTTATTAACCACCATATCTGCTGCGCTCAATCCAATGAGTTTCTATATCTAAGTAATACTTTGATGGAGGTTGAATTGTATCTACCACTTTGTTTGTTCCATCACATTCTAAAATCAATGGAGGGAATACTTTCCTTGTGATCTGAACCGATGACCTTCTCAACAGGATTTCTTTGATCTCTGTCTCTTTATTCAGCATATTTTGCATCATATTCATTTTCTGCTCAAGCTTGTTTTTTTCTTGAATTGCTGCAATGATATCATCCTTTACTGATTTTGCAAAATTCTTGATGATCGCATGAATTGTTGGAGAAGTAATATCTACTTCATAATTATCATTGATGACTTGAATTTGTTCTTTCAGCTTATCTATTGCTTCTTGAAGATTACTGATTTTTGTATACAGAGCTGTATCATAAGCAAAAGTAATATTTGATTTTGTTCCCGAATCATTGCCAATACTCGGTACAATTAAAGTGTTTTTTACCTTGATATCACAGTCAATTATTGCACCTTTTTCATTTAAATTGATTCCCGATCCCATCACCGTGATAGTGTCTCCACATTCAACTTCTGATCCAAGTATGAATCTTTGTACATTGATATTTCCTTTTGCTGTTAGTTTACACCCTTCAACAAATTTAATGGACAGATCTCCTCCAGCATTCAGATGAGTATTGCTTCCGCTTGCACCATTTTGAACATATATATCTCCTCCTGCTTCAATAAGGCAATTGTCCTCGATTGACCCATTGATAAATATGTTCTTTTCCGATTGAACTTTAAAGCCTGTTTTGATATTGCCACTGATATAAACATTCACTTTCGCATGGATATTTCCTGTTCCATAGTCAATGTCACTATTGAAGCGTAACTGAGGAAAGACACTGATAATACTATTCTTATACTCTATAATTCCATCTGATTTACTAATGACTTTCATTTCGTAATCAGTTTCTTCTTTAAATGTGTTTAATCCACATTTTATGACAGCGTCTTTTGGATTTCTTGATGGGATGATACCTCCAAAGATATCTTCACCATTATTTCCCTTGAATGGATTTTTCTTTATTGCTAAAACTTCATTTTCTTTAACATCTGAAAATGATAAAATCTCTCTGAAATCGATGATGTCATTTTCTCCTTTTTCTACAATCTTATTACTCGTAGAAAAATATAATTCGACAGTTGCATCAATGCTATCCTCAGGCATTAATCCTTCTGCTACTACTCTGATACTATTAACTTCTGAATCTGATAAATTCTTGGTTTTTAAATAAGTCTCTGATATTTTATTTTTGTTTAAATATGAGATAATATCACTTTCTTTTGGATGCTCATTGATAATCTTTTTAAAATTATAATATAACAATTGCATTTTGTCAGGACTAACAATAAATGGAGGTAAAATGCTTAATGTAGAATCTTTGACTAATAAGTAACCACAAACACCAGCAATAAAAGCATTCTTGCTCTCATCAAATCTTACATTTTCACCAGCATTAAAACTGCTCGCTACAAAACGCCCTGGTATAGTATCTTCTCCAATGACACTTTTGCCAGGTATATTGTCATTAGCAGGACTTAAAGTGGCGATGACTTCATCTTTGTTATGATATACTAATGAATATGGAGTCTCTGAAAGTTCAGTTTTATATTCTTTTAATAATCTGTCAAAAAAATTCCATTTGCTGATCTCATCATAGCTATAGGGAGATTTAGTAAATTTTAATACTCCTGATCCCTTTTTTACGGGCATTTTGCTTTGTGCGATTACGATTTCTGAATATGCTTTATTCTCGAGTACTGACATCTTAATATAATATTCAATCAGTTTTTCATCTATTCCATATATGACATTATTACTGTGTAGTAAGGCTTGTATATGTTTTAATTCAATCATCGATTCATCTTCATTGTATGGAAATAACTTAATTATGCTGACTGATGATCCTTGTCCATTAATTTTAATCTCTGTCTTACCTTTTAACTTTTCCATTTTTAATCCCTTTTGATAAACACATTATTAAAAATTTGCAATAGATAGTCACTGCTGTTTTTATATTTCTCTTTACCAAAAACATCAATCTTAATTTTACCAACTTGATCCAATGTTGAAATACTTTGTCCCGCATGCTCTTCTGACTTTTCGCTGAACATATTATTGCTCTTTAAAAAATCTGAAAAATATATTAACTCATTTGTGATTGTCACTTGATTAGATATCTTGTGCTCAATAATGTTTGAAATCAAACTGTCAGTCTCTGTTAATACCTTTTTTAACGCTTTTGTATATATCTCTTCATTTCTTGGATTCTTTTTGATGATTTGATGGTTTATCCCACGAGCAAAATCTTTAAACAAATCTGGACTTAACCAGTAATATGGATATTCAGTTGATATATTGATCTTTACTTGATTGATCATAGACTTTACATAAACAATCTTTTCTTTATAGGGCTCTAATTGCTCCTTATATTTGTCTTCAATGAATCCATTCAAAATTACTAAATCTGCTTTTTGTATCTTTTTTATCTGTTTTTTTGATAATTCTTTTTCTTTTAAATCTTGTTCTTTCTCAAACAACTCGTCTGTTTTGCAATCATCCTTGGCGATGTCTTTGACGACCATTGAATATACCTGGAATGAACTAACAACATAGATTTTATGCGTATCTGGATTTTGTTTGCTACATGATATATTCACGATCAACATTAACAGCAAAATCACGATTATTCTCACTTTTTTCATCCTAATCACCTATTTTATAATTATTTTGTTCAAACTTAATTTATCTTAACTTTTTTTTCAAGCTTTTTTTTGTCTTTTTAGCTTTTTTTGTTAATTTATTAAAAAATAACTTGGAGTTTTAATGGTTTCTATAGATCATGTTGCAGTTTTAGTTGAATCGATTGATCGTACACTAAGCAATTTATCTTATTACGATTGCTTTGTTGATGAAATTAATTGTTTTCCAAATGAGGGAACAAAAGAAGTATATATTGGTAATAAGAACCAGTCTTCTCGTCTTTTACTAATGGAACCTATCTCTGATGGTCCTTATTTAAATGCGCTAAAAAAAAGAGGACCTGGTTTACATCATATTGGAATTAATGTCCCTAATCTCAACGTGTTTATTAGCAGTATTATGAATTCTGGCTGGTATTTACACCTGCATTCTTGGACTTCAAAGGAACATAATACTGTCTGGCTCGCTAGATCACAAACACCTCTTCTTATCGAACTGCATGAAAATTCTATTGATAATAAACATATTGATAATTTCATTAGTAAGATTTATCTGAATAATCTCTTTGATCAGAATCTTTTTAAATCCTTGAACATTAGCCAAATTGAATTTATCTCTGCATTATCACCAATGCTATCAGTAAATGATGTTATGATAAATCTTAATGAACTGATTCTTTAGCTGTTCTTAATCCTTTTCTTTTTAGGTTTTGGTTCCGGTAAAGCCTTATAGGTAATATCTAATAACTGACTGAGCCAATCGCTGTCTTCAAGTTTTTCTTCTATTAGAAAACAAGGTTTTGCCCCTGGATAAGGAATACCTTCTTCATATTCCCTTATAAAATCCTTGCCCTCGTCTGTTATCTTTACAAGCATTCTGTTGTCGCAAATCAAAGCCACAACCTTATGCTCACAATATAATGCATATTCCCCAAACATTTTTGTATACCTGATAGAATAGGGAAGATCAATCTGATTATAGATGTATTCCATGTAATCTTTATCTGTAGCCATACAATCTCCAGTATTTTTATATTGTTTTTTGGTCTTTCATGAGGTAATTTTGAACATAATCTTTTACAGATTCCTCTAAACTTAAAAATTGAAAGTTTAACCCACACTTCTGGAATTTATCCATATTCGCTTCTGTATAATACTGGTATTTATTTTTTAAATGATCCGGCATCTCGATATAATCAATATTTATTTCTCTATTCATAGCTGAGAATACAGCTTTTGCTAAATCATTCCATGATCTGCTTTGGCCAGTACCTAAATTGAATATTCCATTAATATCTTTTTTAAAGATTAACTGATAAATTACTTCAGCGCAGTCCTTGACATAGATAAAATCTCTTTTCTGTTCACCATCTTTAAAATGATCATGATACGACTTAAATAGGTTAATTTTGTTGTCTTCTAAAATCTGATAATATGACTTAAAAACAACACTACTCATATCTCCTTTATGGTATTCATTAGGACCGAATACGTTAAAAAACTTTAATCCGACGACTCGATCTGAATAATCATTTTGTAAAATCCATTCATCCATCATTTGTTTTGAATAGCCATACATATTTAGAGGTTTCAATTGATGTAATGATTCATGATCATCTATAAATCCATTTTCTCCATTACCGTATGTGGCTGCACTTGATGCATAAATAAAACGTATATTATTCAAAATCGCATAGTCGGCTAATGTAATACTGTATCTGTAATTATTGACAATCAAATAATCTGCATCTTTCTCTGTTGTAGATGAACAGGCACCCATATGAATAATACAGTCAATTTGATTCTGCCCTTTTAAAAACGAGAACAATTCTGATTTATCAATATATAGTGTGTACTTCTTACCAACAAGGTTTTTCCATTTCTCGCTATGTTTTAATGAATCTACAATAATTATATCATTGATCCCTGCCTGGTTCAGTCTTGAAACTAAAACACTGCCAATAAATCCTGCTCCACCTGTTATTATAATCATAATAACTCCTATTCTTTTAGATATATTGCATCATTTATAATCATATTCTTTTGTCAAGAAACGAATAGTCTCTTTTAAAGTATTGACTCTGTTAAATTAGTTTTCTACAGGATAGAAGTAAGATGTGAATGAGTAGTGAGTGAGTTAAAAGTATGATATACAGCAACATAAGTAATTTATTCTAATGAGAAGCATGATTTGAGAAATTAAGATTCTAAATTTAATGTCTTAAGAGTGAATAAGAATTTTATTATACTTATTTTTATTATTGGTCAAAAATTATTGAGTGAATTTCGCACTTTATTATAGATTTCTATAATCAAAAAAAACAGCTTTTCTGCAAAAATACAGCTTTCTTGATGAGTATCTTCAGTTCAATCATTTGAGAATCTTGAAAAAATTTAAGATTTTTAACCTCTAAATATTTCAATAAATTATGATAATCAGACGTCGGATAAATAAACTTGAATAAAAAAAATCTATTGACAAAAAAACTGCCTTCTTTAAATTGCGAATTATCAGTTGAAGCTGATGCAGATAGAGTGAGTGAAAGAAAGCGCGAAAAAAATGAAAATATTACTTGACACGATATGCGCTCTCAAATAACTTGCGATAATGTCTCTAAACGAGACGCGATCTTGAAAAGATGAATAGTAGTGGAGTGACTCAAAGGTGAAATAAAATTTTTAAAAGTGATTACGGAGAGTTTGATCCTGGCTCAGGACGAACGCTGGC
>CAZNKI010000010.1:0-79043 GCA_964573665.1 uncultured Candidatus Cloacimonadota bacterium
GGTTCCCATTTTGCTATCAACTATCAGGTCTTTTTCTAAAAAATGTTGTAAGTGTATGTTAACTATAGCGAAAAATAATTAAAATAAATTCTGATCAATTGTTTATTTAAATATTTCTTACGATATATCTTTTATGTTTTGTATATTCTTCTATAAGTTATATATAGCTAAAATTGAGTTGACATCTTCGTAGCAATGGAAGAATATTCCTTATTTAGGGACGCTAGTCCTGATATCTTCGTAGCAATGTTAAAAAGTCAGATTTAAGGAGCGCTAGCTCTGACATCTTCGTAGCAATGACAATGATTCGTAAATTTCCTGAAATGCTGTGAAATAGCATCATATACATAGCGTATGGTGCCAACCATACGAATAATGTTTGAAAACCACACGCTCCATGGGAGCGTAAGAATCCTTGCCCAGGATGCAAATCCTGGGTTAAAGATAAGAAATTAAAATAGCCCCTTTGGGGGGTGACAGAACTTCTTGCGCACCTACGGTGCTTTATTTTGGGATGCATCTTCACCCAGGGCTGCACCCTGGGCTAGGATTCTGTCACAGCTACGCTGTTCAGAATATAGGGAATATCACACAATAGATTATGACAGAACAAGATAAGACATTTTCACATTTGTAGGTACATCCGTAAAAAGAGAATGATATACTTTGATCAGCATCAGTATTTATTGCTAATATTGCGGATTTACGGCATTTCGCAAGCTCCATTTCGCAAATCCCTACATCTCCTACAAGCCTCTCGTGAATGATTTCTGACTATTCTGTCAATTCAAAACTGTATTTAGAGGCGTCGATTAATCGCGACTCATATTTTCTTCTGCTCTGAAACGCTCAAGCAGGGATGCATGAACAACGAATTTGGGTAGGCGTAAAACCTACCCCTATCGTGTGTCTCGTAATGCAATCAACCTGATTGCATATTGATCAAACTGGCAGCTTTCTGTACAAAAACCATCAATAGTTAACACTTTTTCACAGAAGAAAAATCAAAAAATATCTTTTACCTATAAATCAAATAGCTGAACCGAGCGTGAACCGAGACGGAACGGAGACGAAAGCAGAAGTAAATCATCAAAAAACCATATTTTTTGAATCAAAAATAACTCTACAAAATATTTGATATCAAGTATTATGAAGAATAAGGCATTAATCAAAGTCTCTACATTTAATCCCTCTTAAAAGCCGTTAAACACTTTTATCCTCGCCATATTGTACTATATATTTAAAATATCATATTTATGATTGACAAATAAAGTAAGTTCTGGAATAGATATATAAAAAAAAATACATTGGAGCATCTAATGAATCTATTATTTAAAAAAATACTTACATTTGAACCCCCAAAACTCAGATTATTCTTCTCTTTACTCAGTGACGCAAAAGAAAGTTTAATTCCATTTTTTGTTGGTTTGATTGCCTCTTTAAAACAAGAAGAGCAAGGCTTGATTATTGACAGATTTAAAGGTATTTTAAACACTGATTGGTTGAAAGAGCAAGTTCAGAAAGCAGAAACACCAAATAATCAACAAAAGCTTCTCTATACCAATGAAATCGTAAAGGTATTAAAGATACTGCCTTCTAAGATGAGGGCTTTGAATGCGAATACGATTAGAGCTAAAAAACAGACTATTGTGTATCGTGAAATCCTTAAAGCTGGGTGGAAACTCCCCGTACGAACAGATCAGATGAATGGTGTTCCAATCCCTCCCGTTCAAAAGACAGTAGAAGCTGATCAGCAAGTGATTGATCTCCCTGCTCCAAATCCTGAAATATTAAAAATGAGCAATATCTTTGAGTGTATCAATAACAGAATATCACGTCGAAAATTTACCGATGAAAAGCTGAGCATTGACGAGTTATCGATGCTGTTATGGGCAACACAAGGTCTAAAAGAGACCTTATTTGACGGCCGAATGACCAAAAGAACAGTTCCATCAGGCGGATCCAGGCATCCCTTTGAGACTTATCTTTCCATAAATCGTGTGGAAGGATTAAAAGAAGGGATCTACCGTTATCAGGTGATGTCACATCAATTAGTGTATCTTTTTGATATCGAAGATCGTCAGAAAAAAGTTGCGGAAGCATCATTAGGACAGGAATTTGCAGGAGATTGTGCCGTATGCTTTATCTGGACGGCTATACCATATCGATGTGAATGGCGTTATATGCTGGAAAGCAAAAAACTCATTCTTCAGGATAGCGGTCATCTTTGTCAAAACTTGTATCTTGCCTGTGAAGCATTGAAATTAGGGACATGTGCCATCGGGGCATACGATCAGGATTTGTTTGATCAGTTGCTGAACTTGAACACAGAAGAAGAATTGACGGTTTATGTGGCTCCTGTAGGGCATATTTGATATTTTTGCCATTGCAACCAAGATGTCAGGACTAGCGCTGTATAAGCGGGAAACAAAATAAAGATGACGATTGAGTATTATTGGAGGTTTTGAGTCATTAGTTCAAGATCCTGAACAACATCAGCCACTTGATTCTCTAATAGATTATAGAGTTCCATGGCTTGATCAAGAGAAGCATTTTTCCCGAGTAATTCGAGGGATTGAGCAGTTTCATGAGCTAATTTTACCCAGAAGGTTTTTAAGGTACCTTTAAGTGTATGCGCCGATTTATTGAGCATTTCGCTGTTTTTTTGGAGAATCGCTTCCCTGATGTTATCGAGATACTGAGGGACGACTTTGATAAACATTTCCGCAAGTTCGATCATAAACTCATTATCATTGCACTGATGTCGATTAAACTCGTTGTAATCAAAGCTCTTATATTCGATGATTTTTGTTTCTTGTTGATGTATTTCAAACTCATCAGTTTTCACAATCTCCTCAGAATCAGCATCTTCTGAGTGCTTTGTCAGTTCTTCAATTTTTTGATAGATCAATGAGATATTGATGGGTTTTGTGACATAAGTGTCCATGCCACATTTGAGGCATTTATCCAGCTCTTCCTGCAATGCATAAGCAGTCAAAGCGATAATTGGTGTATGAATGCCACTGAATAATTCAATCTCTCTGATTTTTTTACACGCATCAATACCGTTCATTTCTGGCATTTGTATATCCATTAGTATCAGATCAAAATGAGACTTCTGATATTTATCAACAGCTTCCAAACCATTCACAGCAATTGTAATCTGATGCCCTTCTTTAGTGAGTAAACTCTCAGCAAATCTCCGATTAATTGCCTCGTCTTCGACTAAAAGAATATTGAGTTTTCGTATGCTCTTTCGTTTTTGATTGGGGCTTAGGCTTAGTTTAATGGCATTGTCTTTGTACAGGTTTAGCAACATTGATTTTAACTCTTGCTCAGTAATGGGTTTTTTAAGAACATAATCGATCCCAAATTGTTTAGCATAGTCAGGGACATTATATTCGCTAAGTCCTGTGATAATAATTGTTTTTATGTTACTCAAAATCTTGTCTTGATGAATATAGTTCACTATCTGCCAGCCTTCGCTATCTTTGAGTGTCAGATCAATGAGAGCTATATCATACACTTTTTGTGATTGTTTGCAGAGATCTAAAAATTTAAAGCTCTCATGTTCGGATTCTGCAGTATCCACAATCATTCCGTAGCGATTGAGCAGGTTTCGGAGATACTTTCTTAAACCTGAACTATCATCCACGACAAGTACACGTTTATTTGTCAAAATATCTGTCTCATTCAAGGGAGATTCCTGTGCTTGTCTAAATTCAGTTTCAATGGTAAATGAAAATGTGGATCCTTTGCCTAATTCACTTTCGACCCAGATATGCCCATTCATGAGCATCACCAATTGTTTACAAATCGCTAAACCTAATCCCGAACCGGCATACTTCTTGGTCCTTTGTTCTTCGATTTGATAGAAGGGTTCAAAGATATTTTCCAACAACTCTTCTGAGATCCCAATACCACTATCTTTGACTGAGAATTGAAGTATGGCGTGATGTTGATCAATAATTTTCTTAAGTTTCACATGAACTTTAATTTCTCCTCTTTCAGTGAACTTAATAGAATTTCCAACAAGGTTAATCAGCAGTTGATTGATTCTTGCATGATCACCATAGATTTGATCAGGGACATGAGTGTCCTGTTCATATATTAACTCAATACCCTTTTGATGGGCTTTAACCGTAAGTGTTTTCAACATTTTAACGATTTTTTCATTCAAAGAAAAGTCTTCATTTCTCAGCGTCATTTTACCAGCGTCAATTCTGGAATAGTCAAGAATGTCATTAATCAGATTTAAGAGGTTTTCTGAAGAAGTATTAATTAAATCAACAAATTCTTTTTGTTCATTATTTAATGATGTTTCAGCAAGCAGATGGATGATTCCGAGAATCCCATTTAAAGGAGTACGCATTTCATGACTCATATTTGCCAAAAAGTTACTTTGTGTAATTTTGCTTAGTTCTGCTACAAGGGTCATCTGATTAGACTGTTCTATAGATTGTTCAAGTTGTTTATTTAGACTGTCCAACTGATGTTTCGTAGTTTCAAGTTCTTTATGATTTGTATAGAAACGATTTAAAATGATGCATTTACTGATTGCTAACTTAATTCTAAACTTCAATTCATTGATGCTGTTGTAATTGAAAACAATATCAGTGGGAGAATATTTCCCTAACTGATCTTCAATCCCTTCAATCACTTGCGTAATTACAATAATCGTCGGAACTTTGAAAAAAAGTAAATTGAGTTGTTTTTTTATATTAGCGGGTAAAATTAAGAATATTTCAGAGTCAATAAAAAGAAGATCGATGCTGTATTTTGTAATGAATTGATCAACACGATGTGTTAAATGATCCATTTTCTGATTATCATTGATCTGTAACAGTTCGTTTTGATATTCATAATAGTTAAAAGATTGTGTTATACAATCAATCATGGCACATTTTTCTCTGATCAAATCCAACGACTTGTAAATCTCAATAATACCTATATTTATCATAAAACCTCTGAAATATTTCAAACTCTTTAAATATAAGTGTAAAACGACTTTTGTCAAATACTATTTCAGATTCTTTTGAAAATTTAAAATTGAATGCTTAAATGAATCATCCTTGTATTACGATCATTATTTTTTTCATGCAGTTTGGGGATCAATAATCCAATACCAGCACCCAAAGCAGAACCGCAGAGAATATCTGTAGGGAAGTGCTTGCCTGCATGATATCTTAAATAGGCAATACTGCCTGCATTAATGACTAATCCAGCATTAATCCAGTTTTTATACTTCTTATAATCTTGTGTTTCATTCATGATCTGATAGGCAAACATTGCAGACAAAAATGCATGACTACTATGCCCCGAAACAAAAGAATACTGACTTTCCTGATCCAATCTTTGTTTATTACTTAAGTTTTGATTGTAAACATAAGGTCTTTTTCTTTTAAAGGCGAATTTTGTACTGCTGGTCAAAAAATGATTTATTACAAAGGCTTGAGAGTATAAGAGCATTTCAGTTTTTTTTTGATCTGAAGAAGAAGTCAGACTAATAACATAAGGAGCGATCACTTGAGCGGTTAGCAGATAATCACTGATTTTTGAAGCTGTGGGTGACCAGTTATCCAAAGCTGATTGATCAAAAGTGTTTATGTCTGATGACAAAGTCACCAGATTTGTATTGATCGAATCCGTATAAATCGCTTTATTTAGAAAGATAGAGGCGGCTACACATGAATTGAGAATTAAATAATCTTCTGGTTCATTCCAATGATAATCAGCAAACAATGATAGATTGACGGAGATTAAGCAGAGACATAAAACAATGCTTTTAAAAAAATTAAAGTACCACTGATGAAGTGGTACTCTAAAATTATAGTTATGATAAGACATGATTTATAATATTTCTGGTTTTGCGTGTTCTTTGATTTGATAAATGAAATTATGTGTTCCTGCTTTGACAATGTTTTTGAGTTTATCTGCAATGACTTCAACCATGTCAATGTAATCAATCATGTTGATACCGCTAACAGCATCACATTCCGCATTTTGAATCATATCCAGCACTTTTCTTCTCATATCTTGATGATATTGGTTGATTCTTCCTTCAAGTTCGATGATCATATAGGAATGTTTTTGATCAAAATGTTTCATATATTCAAGTGATAAATCTATCATATAGACGATTTTTTTATGTAATTCGTCGATTTCTTTCATGAAATCACTAAAGAAAGGTGTTTTTTGACATAGAATTTGATTATTCAAAATTTCACTCACCTGAAGTGCATGATCACCGAGTTTTTCAAGGTCATTGACTGTATGCAGTAAAGATGGGATTTTTTTAGTGATCACATCGGAGTTTGATTTTTCGCTAATTGAGACTAAATATAAGGTGATTTCTTTTTGCAGATTATCTGTTGCATTTTCAATTTTCTCAATTTTATCCATTTTCCGATAGTTCTTTTCTAAAAACAGATGCATTGACATTCCAATGGACAGCTTGACCAATCGAAGCATCTCACGCATTTCTGCAATAGATTGTTCAATAGCTAATTCGGGTGAATTGATTAAATGATAGTCTAAATGTCGAGGTTCACCCATTGAAATACTTTCAGTTGTATCGCCGGGAATAATCTTACAAGCTAATTTGGCTAATAAACCAGCAAAAGGAAGGAAAATGATTGTATTAAGGACATTAAAAAATGTGTGGGCATTAGCGATATGACGTGCAATGTTTTCACCAGCAAGTATGTTGCCAGGTGTTATTTTATTAATGAACAATGTATATATACCAATATAAGTCAGAAAACCAAATACAATAGTACCAAAGACATTGAAAAGAGTATGGATCATTGCTACACGTTTTGAGGTACGATTAACAGATAAAGCAGCTAACCATGCAGTAATTGTGGTACCGATATTATCACCAAAAACTAAGTATAAAGCACCTTCGTAAGGGATTAAATGATTCGTAGCCAAGACAATCACAATACCAATAGAAGCTGAAGAACTCTGAATAATCATCGTAAAAATTGTTCCTGCTAAGATACCCATAAATGGATTACTGGTAAGATTAACTAAGATATCTTTTGCCATTTGAGAATTCTGGAGAGGTTTGACAGCATCAGACATGACGTTTAATCCGATGAATAATAAACCAAATCCAAGAATCACCATACTCCATTTTTCCATGATTCTATTTTTTCTTGCAAACAAGAGAATTACACCAATAATCACAAATAAATATGCATAATTCCCTATTTTAAAGGCTATTAGTTGAGCAGTGACTGTAGTTCCAATATTTGCACCCATAATCACACCAACTGCCTGACTTAAAGCCATAATACCAGCATTGACCAAACCGATCAGCATTACAGTAGTCGCACTACTACTTTGAATAATGCTGGTAACTGCTAAACCGACAATCACGCCTTTTAGCGGTGTATTTGTCAGTTTTTTCAGGATTCGTTTCATTTCATTACCAGCAGCAGCTTGTAAGTTATCTGACATGATATTCATCCCAAATAAAAACAGAGCTAAGCCGCCGATCATGTTAAGAAAGATTAAAAAACTCATTCAAATCTCCATTTTTTTATTATTGCAAAAAAAAAGCGGAGACAAATGCTCCGCCATATAATATCAATCATTTTTCATTTGAGGAAATAAGATCACTTCTTTTATGGAAGTATTGTTGGTGAAAAACATGATCAGGCGGTCAATCCCGATCCCTAATCCACCCATCGGAGGCATTGCATAGTCCAAAGCTTCCAGGAAATCTTCATCCACAACATTCGCTTCATCGTCACCCATTTCACGCATGTGCGCCTGATGTTCAAGTCTTTTTCTTTGTTCAAGCGGATTATTCAATTCTGTAAAGGCATTGCCATATTCAGCACCAAGCATGAACAACTCAAAGCGTTCTACTAAATTCGGATTATCTGGATGATTTTTTGCCAAAGGAGAGATTTCAAGAGGATAATCGATAACGAAAGTCGGTTGGATCAACTTATCTTCTACGAAAGCATCAAAGATTTCAGCGATCAATTTACCTGGTCCGTCATGTTCTTCCACTTCAATTTTGCTCTTTTTGCAAAAAGCTTTAAGTCTCTCTTTATCAAAATCAGAAAAATCTTCTCCAGTTTGTTCTTTAATCAGTTCAAGCATTGATGCTCTTCTCCAAGGTTTTTGAAGATTGATTTCTTTTCCCTGGAAATTGATAGTTTGAGTACCAAAAATATCTTGAGCCAGACTGCTGATCATATCTTCTGTGAGTTCAATCATACCATCTAGATCAGTGTAAGCCTGATACAATTCAATGGCAGTAAATTCTGGATTATGGGTACGATCCATTCCTTCGTTACGGAAGTTTTTGCCAATTTCATAGACACGCTCAAAACCACCGACAATAAGTCTTTTGAGATATAATTCTGTAGCAATTCTCAGATACAAGGTCATATCCAGAGTATTATGATGCGTGGTAAATGGACGAGCATTTGCACCACCGTATAAAGGCTGAAGAATAGGTGTTTCAACTTCCAAAAAGGCACGGTCATTGAGGAAATTCCGAATCCCCTGAATGATCTTTGAGCGCAATTCAAAGGTCTTACGATTATCTGGATTCAATAATAAATCCAGGTATCTTTTTCTGTATCTTAATTCAGTATCAGAAAACTCGTCGTAACGGACAATTTTTCCATCGACTTCTTTTTCTTTAACTGTTGGAATAGGGCGTATATTTTTAGATAATAAAGTCAGTTTTTTGGCAAGAACTGAGTATTCACCTGTTTGTGTGTGAATTGTCTTACCATCGACTTGTACAAAATCTCCTAAATCAAGTAATTTAAATAATTCATAATTGTCGTCACCCAGCTCATCCTGTCGGACAAAAATCTGGATTTTACCACTGATGTCCTGAATGTTAACAAAGCCAATTTTTCCTTGTCTGCGCTTTGCGGTAAGTCTGCCGACGATACTGCAAACCTGTTCATTCTCAGAAAACTGAGCTTCATTCTTCCATAACTCTTCAATACGGTGTGATCGTTGACAACGCGGAGGATAGGGATCTATTCCCATCTCGATCAATTTATCGAGTTTCTCTCTTCGCTGTTTTAAGAGTTGCGATTCATTATCCATTATAACTCCCTTTATTAAAATACAATTCCAAGTTCTTTATCTAATTGATATTGTCAAGATTTATGAATAAAATTTAATCAGATAAGCACTTGGCGCATTCAAAGGGATTATGTTTACTTCAATAAAATGAGTTTCTTAATCGATTGATTTTGAGAAGTTTTTAGTATGCAGAAGTAAATTCCAGAGGGCATATCATGTTTACGGTCGTTTTTCCCATCCCATATCATCAGATGATCCCCTGAACTTTGATTTTCTGAAAGGAGATTTCTGATTTTTTGACCTTTGATATTGTAGATACTCAATTCCACATGATCCGTCTCATTGAGATGGTACTGGATTTTTGTTGAAGGGTTAAATGGATTGGGATAAACAGAAGAGATTTGAGTGCTTAGTGGTTTTATTTCAGAGGAATAAGACAGATGATTATTAATCTGAAAAACACTGCTTTCATTAGGTTCAAAAGAAGATTTACCTTTTAGTAAAATACCATTTAACACCAACTCCTGTTGAGAGTTTTTTTGATATGCTCTGATAGATATATTATTCCCAGGAATGTATCCATTAATATTCTGTGTTTGATCAGTTTGGCTAGCAATTAGATTAATGATGTTTTGGTTTGGATCATAACAAGTCGTTGCGACGCAATAATTGCCATCAAAAATGGCAACTTCGTCGCCTTGAGAAAGCAAGTCTGACAGATACGCATCGTTGAGAAGATAGATATTGCAGTGCTTATAACCATTATTCCCCCATATTTTATGATAATAAGAGGGATTAAAAGTCTTTTCTTTTGATAATGCTAAAGGTTCATGATTTAGAGTCTGATAAATAAAAGGGAAATTTAAAGTTAAATTCTGATTCACTTTAATCATATAGCCCTCACCAGGAATCAACTGATTAATTGAATTGATCCAACCAATTCCATTGATGTATTCGATACTTTGACCGCTTTCATTGATCATTTTGATCAATTGATTATTGTCTATCATAGGCTGAATCACAGTCATTGCTGAGACACTATTCTGATAGGGGACAGGCAGGTAATTCCAACCCACAGTTAGATTTACAGAACAGGGGATAGCTACAGGAGCTCCTATGAGTGATAAAGATGTGTTCGCATTAGTTTTTAAATAATAAGCTTCTGTATTTTGCATATTGCCAATGTTATTAATCCATTGATTGAGAATACTTAGATATTCAAATGACTGACCGCTTTCATTCTGTACCTTGACTAATTGTCCCTGGTTGATCAAATCCTGTAAAATGACATTCATATTGCTATTATCTGGGATTACATTGAAGGATACAACATTCCAGCCATTACTCAGGCTAACATTTTGTGTTAAAGCGTTGATAATTTCAATATCGATATCGGTTGTTACATCGGGGATGAAACTCGTTTGTCCATTTGGAATCGTAACGTTAATCAGATAATTTGGAATTTCATTTTGTTGCGTGGATTGCCAAATCCTAAAACTAATCGGATTTCCATCTATGAATCCATCAATTTGAGGAGTATTCGGATGATCTTTAGAAGTGACAATTGAATAATTATCACGACCTGTCAGATACATCATACTACCAACACAATTTAAACCATCGTATATGGCAATTTCATCTCCAATATTTAAACCCAGATTAAGTAAAGTTGTATCTGAAAAATTAAAAATCATTGGCTGATATGCTTCGCCTGTCCAGATCGGAGTGAAATAACTATTAATGCCTCCCGTTATTTGAATCTGGATTTGAGGATGCTGCGTATCATTTGTAGTTATCGTAATGACTCCATCATAATATTGTAAACTCAGTGGAGAAAAATATATATTAAAATCATGATAAGAGTTTGCTGAAATGGTATATGCAAGAGTTGTCTGATTCTCGACGTTGATATAAAAAGCAGTGGGGACACTCACTTGTCCAGTAAGAGGAGCATTTCCAATATTGTAAAGTCTGATCGTCCTTTGAGAGGCTTGATTGCCAAAATCAATAGGGGTTTGATCAATATAAGCATAAGCGCTTTGTGTTCCAGAATCATTATCTCCTGGAAGAATTACCTGATCCAGCCAAGCGCAATCTGATCCGCTGATCTCACTGCCATCTTTACTGTACACCCATTTAAAAGTATGATTTCCCGCGGATACTGGGTATTCTGCCTGAGACCAATCTACTGTTCCTGACCATGAGCCTGTAAGTGTATTATCAACGTAAAACTTGAAATAGTCGTATCCTGATTCACTACTTACTTTGTATTTAAACTTTATAACAGATGCATTACTACATTGATTGATGACACTTAACTGTGTACTGTTGCTGTGACCAATGGCACCTGTTTTGGCACTTTTTGAACCATGAATAGCGTTAGTATTGTCGATCGTCCATGGGATTGAACTTGTATTTGTCCATGGAAAGGCATTAAAGTTTGCATTTTCAAAGCTATCAATTTTTAAACCCATCGTATATTGGATATTATACTGAAGGACAAAATAAGTAAAATCAATTGTAAGACCTAACAAGAAAGTGTTTGTAGGACAATTGGCTGAAATTATTGCTTGAATATTTAAATTCTGTGAAGATCCTGAATTTATAGAAGGTAAGTCAAACTCAGTCTGTGGTAAGCTAATAAATGGATTGTTGCTGTTTAAATGTGCAATTGTCGTTAAACTTGCCATCAAACCCGTATTCGTTAAAGGGATATTAAGCATCACCGTCTCTCCAGCATCTGGATTAAGATTGTTGTTGCCTGAGTTATCCGTGATGACAATATTCCCAACACTAATTACAGGAGCTTTTAAAAGTATCACAAAAGGATAGATCCATTGATGTCCCTGATTGTCTGAAATAGTAATTTGCATGGTGGCATCTGTATTGTTTGGACAATTTAAAGCGCTTTGTATAGATATTTGACTCATCACAGATACCGATTGCCCGATGATCATCTGATTCAGTTGATAAGATCCATTGATAACACTGATATAAGGGCTTTGAGAACTGATATTTACATTCAGATTGTTTAAATTTGTTGTTCCAATATTCTCAAGTTGAAAATTCAAGAATGACTGAGTATTAGTATTGATTGACAAATTGCCATTTGAAGCAACAATAATATTGTTTGCGACGACATAAGCACTTTGATTAGGGATAATCGATACATCTTTGATAAATGTCACAGCATTAGGAGCTGTTACCGTTAATTTTATCGTTTGAACCTGAGAAAAAGGAGTAAAATTGAGTGTCACACTTCCTGCTTGATTACAGTTTCCCGAAGCAATAATCTGATTATTGACCGGATCATAGAGACACACTTTTGCATAGGCAATATTACTTGTTACAGAATAAGAATTTGCACCAATGAAGATATTGTCTGATGAAGTAACTGTTTGAAGAAGAGGTGTTTTGTTTCTTACCTGTAAGGATGCATCACCAAAGATATGCCATGTTTTTATCGTTTTTACTGAATTATTGTTATTATTATAAGCATCTAACATTCCAGAACTACCATTAAATGCTATTGCTGCAAATGAATACTTTGTGTTTGCTGCCATGAGATCTGTAATCAAATCCTGACCGCGCATCGGTTCATTCCAAGGTTGATTTACTGTGGACATGTATGTACCAATAGCACCTGTAGGAGCTCCTGTATTTGGATTCTTCGCTCTAAGCCAGGCTTCTGCAAAACAGGTGGTACTGGTGAAGTTGCCATTTACACAAGCAACGGAGAAAATAAAAGGCAATTTATAATCATTGCTTAGCGCATTCACATGAGTGTTTGAAAATGATGAGGTGACCCATGTAGTATTTGAACCATGGCCGACATAGTTAATCAAACCACGACCCTGATTGAAGTTGGCACTCAATGTTGCGGCTGTAATTGATGGTGCATAAGCCTGATCAACCGAAGTGTATCCATAATTTAAAAGATCTGTTCTGATGAGATTCATGTGAGTGATATCTGATTCGCCCATGTCACCCGTACTGCCACCACCTTCATTCGATGCAATTCCTGTTGCTTGTTTGATCCAAGCACCATCACTTGCTGCGATATCTCTTTCATACCAGATACTGCGAAGTACCTGAGTTTCAACGTCTGCTACACTTTCAGCAGAAAATCTGCCAATCAGTAAATCAGGGTAATTGTCATTGCCTAAAAGCATGACATAGGATGGATCTGAACCACCTGCTTCATATGTTAAAGTTGCTATTTGCGCCGCATCACCGACCAGTTGAACAAATGATAACTCTGGATGAGCTGAGAAGTAATTTTGGATAAAGGTTTTTATTGCACTATTACTTGTGCCAGTCTCTGTTGTACTAACCAGCGTTGTGGGTATACCCTTCTGCCTTTTCCAGTTGATATAGGGTTGGATCGCTGAAGAATAATTTGGATGCGTAATAACCAAGATTGACCCATCTTCAAGAATTGGCGTATAACGATCATAGATGTAATCATAGTTAAGAAAATGTTGTTGGTATAATGGCATAAAATCAGCATTAATTCTATTTCTTTGAGCGCTTAATATATTCCGATGGTCAAAGCCATTTGCTTCTACCTTGATTTTCATCTTATAATATACTCTTAGTATCTTTTTTACAGGATTGTACTGAAAAGGTGTTAAAGAAATCGTAATGCCTCTATAATCTCTAAGGATATATGGATCACCTAAACTTGCCAATTTTCCCGGAAAAAATTCATCTTTTTGATATACTTCTGAAAAGGTGAAAGGGACGTCATCAGGATTAACATCTCTGAGAAGGCTTCCCTTTGAGGGCATGACATTCATCTGATAATCAATATATTCTGATTCTATGACACTGACTTCCATCTTCGCATCATTAGGAATAATAATACTTCTACCGATATGTGGTAACTGAGGTGCTCCTTTATCTAAAAGAAGACCTTCATTAGACAAGCTGATATTCTCATAAGTTTCATTGTTGATTTTGATGGTTTCTTTATTAAAAGTGCTAAGTGTAAGTTCAATCTCAATCTCATCTTTTGAAGAACTCATAAGTTTTACTATTTGATCTGTATTGAATTGATCATTGATGATTACCTGATCAGCCCAAATGAAAACAAATAGAGCAAACAGTAGAAAGAATAATATGGATTTTTTCATAATCGTCCTTTTAGAATATTGAACGTTTTGTATAGGTAGTAAATAGTTCAAGTGCTTTTATACCAACAAATGAGTTACCATTTTTATTTAATTCAGGCGCCCATACAGTGATCACTAATTCTCCTGGAATCACTGCAACAATACCACCACCGACTCCTGATTTTCCTGGCAAACCTACTCTCCAGGCAAAATTACCCACTTCATTATATAAACCGCAAGTCATCATGAGTGAGTTGACTTTTTTTGTATGTCTGAAATTTAATATTTCTCGTTCCTGATCTAAACTCATTCCTCTGTTGGCGAGAAACAAACAGGCTTTGCTTAAATCATTACAACTCATTTCAATAGCACATTGAGAGAAATAAACATCAAGCACTTTGTCTATGGGTTGTTTTAAATTATCACAACTCTTTAAAAAGTTTGCCAAAGCAGCATTTCTGTATCCATGATCAGCTTCAGAGGATGCCACTTCCTCATTATAGGCGATATTAGGATTTTTACATAATTTTCGAATATAATTAATAATATGAAGTTTAGGACCCACTTCTAATTCACAGATCATATCAGTAAGTACAAGAGCTCCAGCATTGATAAAAGGATTGCGTGGAATACCATGATCATATTCGAGTTCGATTAAAGAATTAAACTGATTGCTCGAGGGTTCTCTTCCGACTCTTGTCCAAATTTTTGATCCCAATCGATTCAAAACATCAGTAAGCGTGAAAATCTTAGAAATACTTTGAATCGAAAAAGCTTCATCAACATCTCCAATATGATAGGATTCGTTTCTAACAGTCAGTACAGATATAGCAAACTTGCGAGGGTTCACTTTTGCTAAAGCTGGGATATAACTTGCAACCTTTCCTTTACCAAAATAGGGTTGTATTTCCTTATAAATTTTGTCGAGAACTCTTTGATAGTTCATTATTCAAATCTCCCCACTCTAAAAAATTCTTGAATATTTTCATTTTCAGATGCTTTTGCTTCATCTAAAGTCCCATGAAATATTAGTTTGCCTTTATGCAAGAAAATGATTCTATCAGCAATTCGGTGAATACTGGCGAGTTCATGGGTAACGACTACAATTGATATATTTAATAAATTCTTTAAATTCAAAATCAGTTCGTCTAATTGTGCAGATGTAATCGGATCAAGACCTGCTGAAGGTTCATCAAAAAACAATATTTCTGGGTCAAGTGCGATTGCTCTTGCGAGAGCTGCTCGCTTTTTCATACCTCCAGACAGCTCAGAAGGGAGTAGATATAAAGCATGAGAGAGATTTACCAGCTCAAGTTTTTTTCTGATCATACGTTCGATAATATTTTTAGGTAATTTTGTATGTTGTTCTAAAGGGATGCTTAGATTTTCATAAATATCAATTGAATTTAACAATGCACCATTTTGAAAAAGCATGCCCACACGTTTGATGATGGCAGTAAATTGTTCTTCATCCATGTGTGTCACTTCTTCTCCAAAGATCTTTACAGAACCAGCTGCAGGCTCATTTAGACGAATGATGTTTTTTAATAGTGTCGTTTTACCTCCACCACTTGATCCCAGGATCACGGTGACTTCTCCCCTGTAGAAATCTACAGAAACATCATCGAGAATGACTCTGTCCCCATACTTTGCAATCAGATTTCTTACTTCAATTATCGCTTGAGTCATCATAACCTCAGATCATATAGAATAACGAAAATAGAGCATCCATAAGGATAACAGAAAATATTGAGATGACCACAGAGATTGTGGTTGCTTTACCGACACCTTCAGCGCCACCCGTGACCTGAAAACCATAATGACTGCCGATAATAACGATTTGCCAGGCAAAAACAATACTTTTAGCAAGCGAAATAATCACATCTTTCAATGCGGTCACTTCAATACATGAATTGACAAAAGCAATTACACTTAAATCAAGGTAGTAAACGCCAATCAGTAAACCACCAAAAGTGCCGATCAACACCGAAAATAGAACCAAAATCGGCATACAAAAAGTCACTGCATGAAATTTAGGTACGACAATAAATCTGATGGGATTGAGGGCCATCATTTTTAATGCATCAATTTCTTCTGTCACTTTCATCGTTGCTATTTCAGAGGCTATGGCAGAGCCACTACGCCCAGCGACAATGATAGCTGTTACTAATGGTCCTAATTCCCGGAGCATACTTATAGCAATCAAATTGGCTAAAAAATTGTTTGCACCGAATTGTTTTAACTGTGTTGCTGACTGTAATGAAATAATCAAACCAATAATAAAAGAAAGTAACGCAACGATTCCTAAAGCTTCAACGCCTATTAGGACACCTTGCTGAATAAGACTGCCTTTTCTTTGTCCTTTTTTATCCCACAAGCCAATAATTGACCAGTAAATAATATCTGTTGTAAGGATGAGCATTTCAAACAATTCTTGAGACAGATTGATAATCTGTTGTCCTAATTGCTCAAATATCCCCTTTTTAAGAGGCTTAATGCTTTCGGGAAGATCTTGAGAGTTAAAAACGGTATATGTATTTCTTACCGATTCATTCATGTCGAGTAATTCAGCTTTTTGACTCATTGAAGAGATAATTTCGTTGATGCATGATACTCCAGCACTATCGATTTCAGTTAAATCTGTAAAATAGATACTCTTAATCTCTTTTAATTTTTTATCTTTAACTATAGCAGAAAACAGGCTGTCTGCTGTCTGTTTATCTAAAATTCCTGATAAATAAAGCCGTCCGCTTTCAATACGATAATCAGCCATTATGAGTGCCTTACCTTGATAATATCATAGTAAATCTTATGAAAGCTGAACTATCCAATACAATATAATCTTTTATATCTTTATTGTAAGTCATGTTTAAGCGATAATCCAAAGAAATAAATCGAAAAATTGGCAAATTGAAGGTGTTTTCCCAGTCCATATTGATTGACTGATCCTGATCGATTGGCTTGAGAAAATCAAAATTTGTCGTCCATGTGAGTTTGTTATCCGAAATAAAAAGAGGGATTGGAATGTTGCCATAAACAGATGCTTCATAGCCCATTTGTCGAACAGAGGGCAGTTCTTTGTAATAATAATATCCATTGAGTTCTTTATCGAAGATATAGTAATCTCTATTCAAATCATGTCTTAAACCAAAGCCTGTTCGAAATCCAAGATTGTTGCTGATTCTAAAATTAAAACCTGCACCAGTTTTACTAATTAATGGGAATAAGGAATTTTTGATTTTGAGTTTTTTTGTTGAAAGAGAATCGCTAATGCCGTCTTTATCTGTGATAATATAATTTCTTTCTTCTTTCTCAATCAGGTATTCTGGCCACAAATGGGTGTTGATATCCTGTCGAGCATAGAGACCAAAGAAACTGATGATGGTATAGACGTAAGTGTTTTTTAAATCTAGTTTATCGAGTGAGATTTTCAGATCTGTTCCGCTGGATTTGCTTACACCTTGTTCAATGAGCGTTTTCATTGAAAAATAATGAGGATGAGAATCATAGATGAGTTTATGATCTCCTTGCACATTAAGCACTGATGAGACATCAAATTTATTCTTTTTGACGTCATTATTAAAATTCACATTTGCGTTTATATGAAGCAGAAGATTGTTTTTTAAGTTATTCTTATAGAAAAGTTCATCTTCTAACGCTTTTCCAGCACCTAATAAGCGATTGGTTTCAGAATCTACTACAACGATCATCTGAACTAATTGTGCCTCTTTGACTTCGATCGTAGCAAAATCAGTATATGTATTAAAGGGATAATTGTTTAATACGATTTTGTAAAAACCAGGCTTAAGTACCCAAGTCTGAAGTTTTTGTCCCAATCCTTCCTGAATACCCATCCCAAAACCGTAAGATTCTGTCGTTTGAAGATCAAACAATTCATATCTGCTATCGATCTGATTTCTGTTTTCATCTACTATATTGATTGAGAGCCAACCCCATTCGGGCTTAACAACATGACGATAACGGGGCAGAATTTCAATATTTGTTTCAATCTTCTCATTATTACCGATTTTTAATATATAAGATCCTGGTTCTAAAAGAACATCTTCGCCCATTTTATAAGATTCAATAAACTTGTCAGATTTGCTGTAAACGGAAAAAGACGGTTCATAATCAGAATCTGTTTTTGAAGGCACAAACAATCTTCCTAAAGAAGAGAAGTCAGCTTCGTATTCATCAAGAGCAAAATACGAACTATCAACGACAACTTGACTACTGTCCGATCCGGCAATTTCATCAACTGTCGTTGCAGGATTATTTAAAAACTGAAGACTTTTACTGATAAACATATCTGTTTCATCAAGAATCATGTCATTGATGGTTTGGACATAATGTTCCATACGTCGGTCATAAAGTTCAATATTTTTGTCTGAGTAGTGTCTGAAAACAAACTGATTACTCTTTGTGTCTCTAAGATAAATTTCAATATTCAGATGAGCAGCCCACTTGGTACTATAATCAACATACTCAATCGTATTGATCTTGGTCACAATTTCATAATCTGCTTTTTGTTGAAAATCCTGTGTCACCTGTTTAAAAACATTATAACGATTAAGACGAGTAGCAATCAGGTTTGCAATGCTGGGGTTTAAGC
The DNA here is from genome assembly GCA_964573665.1 of uncultured Candidatus Cloacimonadota bacterium. GTDB lineage: Bacteria > Cloacimonadota > Cloacimonadia > Cloacimonadales > WRIO01 > JAGOCT01. The sequence continues at coordinate 18,793 of CAZNKI010000010.1, forward strand.
GTTCAGCCCATAAATTATTATAATCATATTCAATCATATTATCTGAACTTTTAATGACGATTTGCTTGCGATCGTAGATTCTTGGCATTTCTGCATCAATGACTCTGACATTATAATTCAGTGGTTTTTTCTGGATGAGTGATTTGTTTTCCTTTACAGGTTTATATTCAAGAATGAAATATTTCTTTGTTTGGATCATTGTGGTGCTACATGCACTTAATAAGAAAAGCAGACTTAATAATAGCAGAAGAATTAATTTTTTCATAGTAATCCTCTATGGGTTAGTTGTTTGTTTCTTTGAACCAAAGTTGATCAGTATACTTGGATCATCTGAAATCATACGAGAAAACTCGTTGAGATTATCCAGAGTTTCACGAAGGGTTTCTATTGAAGAAGTGATATCTGGGCTGTTTTTCTGAACCAGAGCATCAATTCGGGACATGAGAATATTTGCTTTATTAACAGTTTCATTCAGATTCTTTGTTGTTTCCAATAAATCTTTTTCGATACGCTTTGTGTCGATATCAGCAATATTTTTTGTGATTTTCTCACTGTTTGTAAGAATGTGGTCAATTTTTTCTGATTGAGCAATGGTATTAAGTCGATGAACCAGTTTGTTAGCTTCCTGAGTTGTTTTTACCAATTCATAAGTTAAAGAATCTACATTGTTTAAGGCATTGTTTATTGGCTCTTTTGATTGATTGCTGATTTCTCTGAGATCCTTAAGGAGGAGACGAAGATTTTCCTGATTTTCCTTATTGGTTAATTCAATAACATTCGCCAGTGCAATATCCACTTTATCAGCAATTGACGCAGCCTTGTCTCCAATATTGTCAAAAAGCGACATGCCTGCTTTAATTCTTGATTTAGGAGGCAATGTTTTGGCATTATTCGTACCGCCTGTGAGTTCGATCTGTTTTAACCCTGTAATGCCGACTATTGCTAAACTAGCTTCTGTATCTTCTTTAATGGGCGTATCTTTTTTGATACTGATATTGACTTTTACTCTTGCGATGTTCTCCTGATCAATACTGATATCCTCTACTCGACCGATGCGGATACCATTATACATGACTTGACCGCCAACTTGTAAGCCATTAACAGATACATTGTCGTAAAGAATATAATAATAATCCCGTTTTTCCATTAGCTTTGAACCAGCAATACTGATTAACAAAATCAGCAAGAAACATGCTCCACTAATTAGAAATATGCCTAATCGGACTTTCTGTGCTTTACTAACCATAATACCTCACTAAGGTCTTATTTCAGATTAAAAAGATCATCATTGATTCGCAAAGTCTTGTCAAGCAAAATATTAAATGTATTGTTTTTTTAAGCGCTTGATTATATGTGAACATTAGAGTTTATACACAATATTTTTCTTTGATGATGATGTTAATTCTTGAGCAGTAAGCAGAGTAAGTCACCCGCTTGCCAATATTCTTGGGCAGACACACAGGTCAGCCCCTACGGTTTTTCTAATCTACAAAAAAATAGTTGATATCAAATATCTCCAAGTGTGATTTTTGGGTTAATAGACACGCATTTTTGCTTATTCACCACAGGTATACGCTCGGTTCCGCCTCAGTTCACCCTCGGTTCAGCTATTTGCTTTATAGTTAATAGATATTTATTGCTGGTTTTCAGAAATAAAAGTATCAACTTTTAATGATTATATGAATGATGTTTTAAGATTTAGCTGTATGTTTTTAATCATCATTGCTTGTACAAAGATAAAAATATGCAATCAGGTAGATGACGTTAAAAAGTTTAGACAAAGTTGTTCGCAACATGACGAGTAAAAATACTTGATATCAACTAAGACAGCAGGTAGAGGACACGTAAGGGGCACGTAGAGAGTTAACTATAAAATATTAATAATAATTAGAGCTTAATTTGGTGAAATAACACTATATGAAGTTTTCTTTATCTTTCTTATTATTTATCATCTGTTTATATATCTGAAAATTACAAAATCAAATTCGTAAACAGAAAATAAGAGATTTTGCAACCACCTATATTACAGACTTTAAGACACATATTTTGCCTACTTTTTAAAATACTTTATAGAAAAAGGGGAACCCTATATATATAGAGGGGGGATTAAAAAAATATTAAATAACTGATAAGCCATTGATCAATTTATAAAAGACTAATCAGTGAGAAGATTAATTATAATTAGTCGTATATAAATTAATATATCACAACCAATATAGTCTGATTAAAAGAATTATACCGTGAGGGTAAGGGCATCTTTGCAGGTGCGTTTCAATTCCAATATGGTCTGATTAAAAGTTTATCGGTCTGCCACCTTCTCGAAAATTCTTAGCAATGTTTCAATTCCAATATGGTCTGATTAAAAGAAACGCACAGGGAGAATTCGCAATTGAAGTACCAATGTTTCAATTCCAATATGGTCTGATAAAAAGATAGGAATCCCAAACGCTTGCTTAATGGTTCTTTTAGTTTCAATTCCAATATGGTCTGATTAAAAGAACCCATGCCCCAAGATTTTTATCCCACATTACTTTGTTTCAATTCCAATATGGTCTGATTAAAAGCATAGGGCAAGTCAAATCAAATAGTCTAATAAATGCGTTTCAATTCCAATATGGTCTGATTAAAAGTTCATACTGCAAGACATACATTTGCTACAATGTGCTGTTTCAATTCCAATATGGTCTGATTAAAAGCTCCATCCCCGATACATACGAGCCTTATCCAGAAGAGTTTCAATTCCAATATGGTCTGATTAAAAGCACTTACACTCAATTATTTGAAATTTTATACTCTAGTTTCAATTCCAATATGGTCTGATTAAAAGAAGCAGGGGAAAAATAAAGAGATGTGAATCTGATGTTTCAATTCCAATATGGTCTGATTAAAAGCCTGCTTACGAATTGCAGGTTTTGCATTATCTGATTGGTTTCAATTCCAATATGGTCTGATTAAAAGTTTAAAGTAGCAAGATCATTGCTTGTGTTTATCGGTGTTTCAATTCCAATATGGTCTGATTAAAAGATAATAGTTTTCACAGTGAAAACGAAGTGAAAACAAAGTTTCAATTCCAATATGGTCTGATTAAAAGATCTCTGGTCGAATTGTAGGTGTATTATATAACTTTGTTTCAATTCCAATATGGTCTGATTAAAAGCGTAAATGGTTATTTTGTAGGGATAGAGATAAAACTGTTTCAATTCCAATATGGTCTGATTAAAAGAAAAAGGTGGTACGGAGAACAAAAAACAAATATGAGTTTCAATTCCAATATGGTCTGATTAAAAGTTCTGAAGGAACATCATGGAAAGAAGACTCTTGTTGGTTTCAATTCCAATATGGTCTGATTAAAAGGAGAAGAAGATGATGAATCATACCAAGGCTATTGTCTGTTTCAATTCCAATATGGTCTGATTAAAAGGGGAATCCCGTTGGACTTGATATTGAAGTTATTGACAGTTTCAATTCCAATATGGTCTGATTAAAAGCTGGAACTTATCAACCTCAATAATCTACACAAACAAGTTTCAATTCCAATATGGTCTGATTAAAAGATCATCTGGCTTTAAAAACGATCTTAAGAAATACGGGTTTCAATTCCAATATGGTCTGATTAAAAGCCGCGCCGCTTCGCGGCTCGTCGCTTGCCGCGCACGTTTCAATTCCAATATGGTCTGATTAAAAGTTAAGGGGGTTGACATGCTGATGATTAATGATATAATGTTTCAATTCCAATATGGTCTGATTAAAAGCTAAAAATCAATATAGACAATAGATTACGGTCTAATGTTTCAATTCCAATATGGTCTGATTAAAAGTGCAGTGAGCGTAAGATAGAAGTCCTTGGAAATATTCAGTTTCAATTCCAATATGGTCTGATTAAAAGTCCGCGCCGCTTCGCGGCTCGTCGCTTGCCGCGCACGTTTCAATTCCAATATGGTCTGATTAAAAGTTGCTATGCTCGAAAATATGTCTATCCGCGAATCACGTTTCAATTCCAATATGGTCTGATTAAAAGATGTATGAAATTAATTTGGCAATAAAAAAATTGCAAAAGTTTCAATTCCAATATGGTCTGATTAAAAGAAAAGTAGTTTATATGCATAAACTTTTTTTAAATTCGTTTCAATTCCAATATGGTCTGATTAAAAGAATCGCATGCTATTGTCATGCCATTTGGCTTATTTAAGTTTCAATTCCAATATGGTCTGATTAAAAGTCCTATAAAATTGACACAGATCCGGTCTAAACTATGTTTCAATTCCAATATGGTCTGATTAAAAGCTTGCTCCGATTTGCGTCAATTTGTCGTATTCATATGTTTCAATTCCAATATGGTCTGATTAAAAGCAAATATCATTTCCCCTCCAATTTGTTAAAATATTGTTTCAATTCCAATATGGTCTGATTAAAAGGCTGGAGCGCTACGATGAGCGCCCCAAAAATACGGTGTTTCAATTCCAATATGGTCTGATTAAAAGAAATAATGATTAAAGCACATGGTTTATATGTTACCTGGTTTCAATTCCAATATGGTCTGATTAAAAGGGATTAAAATCAGAATTGATAAAGAAACATTTTATCTGTTTCAATTCCAATATGGTCTGATTAAAAGCTTTTCAGCATACATCAGAAAGAATTATTTAAAACAGTTTCAATTCCAATATGGTCTGATTAAAAGATTACAAATGGGATTTTGACACAATTAAAGAGTTGTAGTTTCAATTCCAATATGGTCTGATTAAAAGTTTTTATTTTAGTAGGCATATTATAAGCCATCATTTAGTTTCAATTCCAATATGGTCTGATTAAAAGTGCAAATGACATTCAGGTCAATCTTTATGATAAGGTGTTTCAATTCCAATATGGTCTGATTAAAAGCTAGTAGTTTTATTCTTATTGGTGAGAAAATAGACTAGTTTCAATTCCAATATGGTCTGATTAAAAGGTAAAGTTTGTGGTGGGGAATTTAAATATACATCCAGGTTTCAATTCCAATATGGTCTGATTAAAAGAATAGATGTAAATATGTCAATGCTACCATAGTCTTAGTTTCAATTCCAATATGGTCTGATTAAAAGAGTAAATTGCAATCTTTGAATTAAGCAAACTCTTATGTTTCAATTCCAATATGGTCTGATTAAAAGGCTATAATTTTATACAAAAAAAACCCGCTGGAAGGAGGTTTCAATTCCAATATGGTCTGATTAAAAGAGTCGCATAAACAATAAGTACTACCAATTCTGTCGTGTTTCAATTCCAATATGGTCTGATTAAAAGGGTGACCTACGGATAGTTTAAATGTGGATGTATCTAGTTTCAATTCCAATATGGTCTGATTAAAAGTAAAGTTTGTGGTGGGGAATTTAAATATACATCCAGGTTTCAATTCCAATATGGTCTGATTAAAAGTGTATCGTTTGTAACCAAGAAAAAGGAGTTCTATAAGTTTCAATTCCAATATGGTCTGATTAAAAGGGAGTGATGAATAATGAAAATGAACGAGATATATAAGTTTCAATTCCAATATGGTCTGATTAAAAGATTATTTGAACTATACCTGTTGATGTACCACTTTTAAGTTTCAATTCCAATATGGTCTGATTAAAAGATAAACAAACTATATCAAGGTAATTGCCTTGATGTAAGTTTCAATTCCAATATGGTCTGATTAAAAGATTAGATGCTGTTGTCAAATCTAAATTAACAGCCGTTTCAATTCCAATATGGTCTGATTAAAAGTGAAGTTCCACCCCCAATAATACCTGTATGGATACAGTTTCAATTCCAATATGGTCTGATTAAAAGTGACAAAGAATTTATTAGAAATAGAATGAAAGAAAGTTTCAATTCCAATATGGTCTGATTAAAAGGAATTTGTGAGAGAGATTCTCTGGCAGGTGCTTAACAAGTTTCAATTCCAATATGGTCTGATTAAAAGTGTTATCAAGTTTAATCATTCTTTCAACAATTACTGTTTCAATTCCAATATGGTCTGATTAAAAGAGGTTCTGAAATAGAGTTTATAGAGGCTAAAAACAAGTTTCAATTCCAATATGGTCTGATTAAAAGATTTGTGTATCAGTAACAAATCTACTTGAACTATCCGTTTCAATTCCAATATGGTCTGATTAAAAGTAAGTGCCATAATATTAAATATACAAGCAGATGCGGTTTCAATTCCAATATGGTCTGATTAAAAGCCTTACACTTTCAGTTAAGCGAAAGTAAAGGGCAATGTTTCAATTCCAATATGGTCTGATTAAAAGTTTAATAGAAGTTATTATAATAAATCGGCTGATCTGTTTCAATTCCAATATGGTCTGATTAAAAGCCTCACACTATATTGGGCAAATTACTGATTGATAATTATAATGTCAATCAAAATTTCAATGTTTTTTGCGTCGATCATAAATGATGCAAAAACCCCATACTATCGACGATTAGCTATCTGTAGCTAAATACATCGTCATTTGCCAGTTTTATTCTCACTCTATGATGATGTGAAGATCACTATAAAAGAATAATCGACGATGTTAATCATTTTGAGTATCATTGAAAATCATTTATTTCTATCTATACTCAACAAATAATTATATAATATTATCAAAGGGATTGAAACTCTTACCTACAAATACTTTCTTAAATTTTGCATTGTAAGAAAATTCAAAGAATAAAACAGAATCTATATCCGAATCGATGATGTCTCTCACTTCATTTTTAAGCCTTGTAAGTGCAGCCTCATTGATATCTCCTTCAAAGACACTCAGTTGAATCCATGTAAGATATTTGCGAAATATTTTGAGCACCTTACCAACTCTTTTTTCATTTATATCATACATCGCGATTACATGCATTGTTACCACCAAATCCTAAATGCTTTATATTCATTATTTTCAATTAAGTATTTAATTAATTTATAACATTCCAGTCTGATTAGATGTCGATAAGATACATTCCTATTCAGTGTTCGATGTTTAATAGTTGTATTTAGTTGATCATCAAATTCTTTAATGAGAATTTTCTTTGCTTTATCTTTCATAAAACAAAAGTTTAGTTCTGTGTCAAAATCACTTTCTGTAATCATGTTTTTATTTAAAACTCTGAATATAATTCTATCAACAAGAATCGGTTTAAAGATTTCAGAAATATCCAATGCTAATGAATATCTTCTATATCCAGGTTTATGTAAAAAGGATATTGTTGGATTAAGCTGTGTTTGATAAATTTGAGATATGGTTGAAGTATATAATAATGAATTGCCAAAAGAAATTAAAGTGTTAATCATATTATCGGGTGGTCTTTTAACTCTTTTATTGAAGTTGATTTCTTGATTGATTATTATGTTAAAAGTTGAATAATAAGTTTGGCGGATTTGACCTTCAATACCCATGATCTCTTCTACTGAATTACACTCAGGTAGTTTTGATTTTAATTTCTTGATTTCATTTAAAAATTCTTCTAATTCTTTGCCTCTTGATTGATAATATAGAAGATTTTTAATAATATTATTAACTGCAGCATCAATGGTTTCTCTTGCAATTACAAGCTGTTTTTTAGAATTTGTGAACGCTTTTACTTGCTCAACTAAAACAAAACCAGATAGTAAACTCTCTTTGGGATAATAACTTCCAGAATAAAATCCATAATAGTTGAATATATGAAGAACAATTTCATTTTGCGACAAGAAGTTTAATAGTTTTGTGTTTAAACTGATCTCTCCAAATAAAAATAGAGATCTAATAGTTTCAATGGGGATTACTTTTTTTTCGTTAGCTTCATTGATGATAAAAATAGTATTATCCTGTCTTTTCATTGATCCACTAGAACATATAAAATAGTCTCTTTTCATATCACCTCATTCTATATAACATAGTTCATAGTAGCTACATTGTTCACAAAAGGACTTATTAATCTGCTTAGGAATATTATCATTAATAATAATTGCTTTTATTTTTATAATATGGTTTTCAAGATCGTCAATATCTTTATCAGAAAGATATACAGTTTTTTTTTTACGCAATTTTGGATAATCTAATTCTCCTATAAGGTTATCAATGCCAAGATTTCTCAAATAATAAATATAATACTTTAATTGCCAAATATGTGCTTTTTCCATTTTAGGTGATTTTTTTATTTCATGTATGATCCCTTCGTTATCAAAGAAATCAATTTTTATTGGACCAATTTCAATCTCTTTTTTCTCTCTTTGATATGAATCTTCATGAAGAATCTTACCTAGTTCAACAAGCTCTGAGTTGCTTTCCATATTAATTTGATGAGCAAAATACCATAATTCACGATGACAAGTGAAATAATAATTTAACATTGTGCCAGTAATAAAGAGGTTTTCATTTAAACTCATCATTAGAATATCTCTCCCGCAATATCTGTATTAATAACTTCTTTTAGTAATCCTAACTCGGCATTATATTCCAATTTAGCTGTAATTGTTTTAATAACTTTGTCATTAGTCAAATCTACTGTACTGTGGCTAGAAATCAAATTTTTATTTCTATAATATCCATAGGTGTTTTTATGTATTGAGACAAATAATCCTTCTGCTTCGATATAATGATGATTGTTTATTAATTCTTCCCACTCTTTAATAAAACAGAAAGGGAGTATTTCAACATTAGTAAATTGCTCATAAAATTGTTCTTCGGTAGTTGAAGAATCTTGGTAGGGTTTTAATGAGTAAATTGCTTGATTGAAAAAATGAGAAGTATCATCAAATTTCTTTTTTTCTTCTGGTTCCCAATCAGGATATACTAGGTCGATTAATGATTGTATTGTTGATTCGGAGAGAGTATCAATATCTTTTAACACATCTAGTGTTTTCTTTACTATAGCAGTGGGGTAGATGAAATGATCGTTTTTCCCCGATATAGTACAGATTTTTACTGTGCATATTCCTTTTTTTCTTTCACGATTAATTCGTCCAAACCGTTGAAGTAGCGCATCAATAGGTGCAGGTTCGGAATATAAAACATCGTAGTCTATATTTAAACTTACCTCAATAGCCTGAGTTCCAATGAGTAATCGGGTTTTAGGATCAAGTGCTTTTTCTTCTTTTTTCTGTCTATCTTTATATGTGAATCGTGAGTGTAAAAGACATATTTCATCTTGTTGATATTGTTCATTACAAAAATATTGAAAGATTTTTTGCGCATTATTTACCGTATTACAGACAACTAAAACTCGTTTCCCTTGCGATAAATCATAATTAATACGATCAATCTGATTTTCAATGTTAGATTCTACTAATTGGATTTTGTGCCTTGTAAAAATTTTAAGCAGATCTTGATCAGCCTCAATTATTTGTGATGATTCTAACTGAAGAACCTCAGATATTATTTTTTTTATAAAGCTTGGTAAGGTCGCGGTCATAACAAAGATATCTGCTTTTAATGAATTTGTTAAAAATTTCATTACTTCAAGTATTTGCGCAAAAGTAATCGAATCATAGGCATGGATCTCATCAAAGATCATTTTACATCCAGCTAATTCTATCAATCCCATCTCAAAATGCTTCACTCCATAGAAATGTTTAAGGAATTGAAAAGGCGTTGTTATCTTTATAGGATTGATCATTTTTAAGAATTCTTCTTTATCATTTCTGATCAGCTCATGAACATTATGAGTTTCTGATTGTGAATATTGTGAATAAAGAAATTGATTTAATCGAGAGTGATGTAAACCAACCTTGTCTTCAAAAATTAGTTTTAATCTTAGGTACATGGCATTGATTGAAGCAGTATAGGGCAATACATAAAATGATCGCCCTTGTTTGATTGAAAGTTGTGTTTGTAACCAGAGTAAAGCTGCTTCAGTTTTTCCTGAACCAGTAGGAGCTGATAATTGAACAGATCCTTTTGATTTACTGGCTTTTAATTGATGGTTATAGAAATCCATTCCTTTTTCAAGAAGAGTTGATCGCATTTGATCAAGAGGAGAAAAATCATTATCTATTAGCATTTTTAATGATTTAACTCCAGCAGAAGCATAATGATCACAAGTTTTTAATCCTCCCCATATTAATAAGTTTTGCATGGAGCCTTCATTTTCCCATTCTTTTCTTAAATATGGGATCGCGTATTGTTTAACTGGGTGTATGATGCCATCTAAATTTATCGATTTCAATTCAATTGCTTTTCCATAAACTCTTTGATAAATTTGAGGGAACACATGGAAAAACTGTTTAAGATATTCGGATATCATTTTTGTTTTGATATTTGCTTCAAAATTATTATCTTGATCATAGTATCCTAAAGCTTCTTCAAATGTCTTGTGATGCGATAATATGGTGTACTTTATACATTTAAGCGTGTTTTCTGGACAAGCAATCTTATCAACAAAGGGTAAAGAATAAAACTCATGCCTTTGGTTGTTCCAATGATTGTTTTGACCTTGTAATAATTTCTGAAACTCTCTATGAACTTTTCCTAAATCATGAAAGCAAATTATAATGAATAATGATTCCCAATAAGAGAATGGCTGGAAATAGTATTGGATTATGTCATTTAGTTGAGGAATGGATTCTACCATAGAATTCAAGATATTAAAGCATTCGGTGATATGTTCATCCAGACTTTTCCCATCTGATTTAGCTAAGACCGATTGATCTATATCAAGAAGCATTTTCCTTAAATCCCCAGACATTCTTGCCAATATATATCAATAGATGATTTACTGAAGTTACTAATTAATTCTGGATCATTTATTCCTTTGCTTTTTAATTGAACTCCTTTTTTTATATGAGAATCTACGATGTAAAAGGGGATTGTTTGTTGAGATTTTCGAGGTATTTCATCAGAAAAGCATATGGGTAAAGCTTGAATTGGCGCAGGAATCTGATGTTTTTTAAAGGGGATTATTGTCCCCCTTATATTGGAAAGGACATCAATTTCATCGGTTTCCATTTCTGTGATTTTATCAACTCTTGCCAAATCACCGCTTCTACCTAAAAGCAATGGAAATACTGGATTTTTGAAGTAATCTGAGACTTCTTTTGTATTAGTATATAAATATAGTTGGCAATAAAAGAAGAGTTCTCTTTTTACAATATTGGAATTACCACTATTTGTTTGGTGCTCTTTTTGATAAATTGTCTCAACATCCCAAGCGGAGGTATCATAGTTAAAATAATAACCTAATTTTAACATTTCATCAGGATGATATAGATCACCCTTAGCAGCAGAGATTAACCCAAATATTGTTGAGAGAGGAGGAGCTTTTAAAGAAGGCTGGACTCCACTGACAATATTCGGATATCTAAATGAAGCCGTCCAGCTACTCAGTGATATTTTATATATTCGCATTTTTTAATCCATTATATCAAGTACTGATTGAGTAAATGAGTCAATAATTCTATTAACAGGTCCAAATACTATTTTCCCTTCATCATTCATTTTTTTCAGCTCTTCATTGAGTTCGTCCATAAAGCCTTCTCTTTTACCAATATATACATTTTCCTTAAAGAAATCATGATACTCAAAGATAATTTCTTCTAAAGCCTTTATTGAGAAAACAGGTTTATCTAATTTTTCTTTAATGATATGTGAAAAGGGGTGATTGGCACTTTTCATTTTTACTAAGACAATAAGCTTTGGTGTTACATCAGCATAGTTTGTAGTCAATTTTGCTCCTCCACTTATTACTTTAAGCGCTTTTAGCGTATCTTCAATTCTCTTTTTTCTTATCTCAATAGGGAGTCTAAAGAGTTTAGTTGTTTTTTCTGAATTATATGGATCTTGAATTTCTATTGCTCCATTTTCTTTTGCTTTTTTAATAAGAGCTTCGTTGATGTTTTTGTAACCAGTACGATTAGAGTCAGAAAATGTTCCTATTTGATCTGCTGAAAGAGAAAACAAACCTTTTAGTACTGCTGAATATTCATCTTTTCCATAAGGTACAGGATCTCCATCGCTTCTTCCCATAACTGAAAAATTATGAGCGATTGGATTGTATCCTACTCCAATAAGAGCAGAATTTTTTAGAGGAGAATTCCTTGTTAATGTACCACCTTCAGCTGCTTTTGCAGCTCGCATATAACCAAAAATGTCATCATCTGAGTATTCTATAGGATCTGCTTTAGTATAAGCAATCTTGCTATCTCTTGTTATTGGTGATAATTTCCATTTGAAAGAATTTTCTAGTGTTTCTCTCCACCAATATCTCCAAGCCTGGCCTGAAATGTAAGGATATTGTTTTCCATTTCTTCTAATTTTCTTGGTAACAGTAGCATTGTCAGATACTGCAGTTTTTTCACTTCCTGCATTATTTAAGGCAGCAACATCAACATCAATTACAACTAATCCTTGAATATTTAGCATTTCTCCTCCTAATATTCTTTCACTTCTTGTTCATCTGGTATCTCGATATCATTATTATCAATTTCAATTCTTAAATTTTCTTCATGCATTTTTTCATAGAGATAAATAAGCATTAAGTCTCGAATTTCTGACCAGTATTGCCCATCTGGAAATAAATAATTCACATAATCATCCAGCGTAATTAAAGGATCCTGATTCCCTTTTTGATAATTTTTTTTGATCAATAAGAGAATGACTCTTCTTAATTCATGAGCTGTTTTTGTTGATTCTAACTGGGTTAATACTCTTTTTTGGTCATTGTTTTCTTGCATCATTACAAAAATACTGTTAGTAATTGCTTTGAGTATGTTTATGGTTTTTGTTTGCATATCTAATACCTCCGTAATATATAGATAGATAATTTCGCTTTTTAATACTGATTTTTTGTTTTGATATTGATGTTTTGCATCATTTCGAATATAGGATAAGATACTTTTTTCATTTATAAGATTATGAATTATAGTGTTATAAGAGTTTTCGATAATCTCTTCAGATATTTTTATTTGTCTTTTATCCACCCAATTATTATTTTCATTATTCCATGTGGCTTTTGATACTTTATAATATTTATAAATGAATTGATTCCAATCGCTTCTTAACTTTGCTTTTGACATTTTGTATAAGAATGTATATATATTTGAAGGGAGATTGATGATATCAATTTGAGGAGATGTGGCAAAGTTTGAAAAACTATTTATTGTTATATTTTCTGTTGGATTTTCTTTGTCAGTATCTATAAATAAATCGATTAATTCTCCAGCTACTTTAATAATCGCATTATTTGGATTTTTGATTGCAGGAGAGAGAAAACCACCTTTCAGGTTTGTTCCAAAATATTTATTATAATTGTTTGAAATAATTTTATTTTTTATATAAATTCTTATGCCTTCGCTATTGGGTTGTAGAAGAATCAAATTTTTACCCTGATATGTTGCCAAAGGTGCGAGAAATATTGCAGTAAGACAATCAGCACATAGCATAAATCCCTTTTCCAGAGCATGGTGGAAATTAACATAAGTATTCGAACCGCATAAACAATAATTATCTCTTCCCGTAGGGCTTAGATGTTTCATTTGACCACAAATTCTGCAATAACCACTTTCTAACATTGAGTTATAGATTGTCTCCGTATAGTATGTTATTGTTTTACTTGTTTTTTTTTCAACAGTATTGTTAGTCTTATGAGTTATTGTAGAATTAAGAAAAAAGCTATGAAGTTTGCCTTCCCAATTTACTACATACACTTTAGTCACCATAGTAATAAGTTCATTGAGCGATTTATTTGGGTTTTTCTCTTGAAGAAATTCGAGAACTAAGCGACCATTATCAACAAAGGGATCACCTGTTACATGATCATTATAATTATTTTTCATCTTGTCTCCTTAATAAGTCAACGCATCCCATTCCAGCACTATTTTTGTCTCCAAAACCACATTCATAGCCAATTTTAATCAATTCAGGATAAGTCTCAATTGTAAAAGGTCCTTCAAAACATTTAATCTTTTCATTATTTTTAAAGTGAATCAATTTGCTAATTCTCCCACCGGCTTTAACAATATAATTTGGATCAAATGAAAAGTTAAAGAGGATTGGCTGATTCCAGTTTTCAGAGAAAATCGTCTTATATTTTTGACAAAGATTATTATAGAGATTAATCTTAAAATGATCTCTTTCTTCAGGATTCATATAATCTAAAAAGTGTTGCTGAAGCTTTCCATCGATTTCTTGCATAGTGGACATTGAAATAGGAGAAAGGCATGAAAATGTCATACGGTTTTGATATTCAATTTCTGGCAGTACTTCTACTTCGCTGATCATCATTTTTAAAGTATGAGTTTTAAAATTTAAAACTAATATATTGTCTGTAAAAATTCCAAGAACAATATTTTCAAATATTCTATCAACATTGGTAGATAAAATAAGAGATGCTTTTTTTACATTTCGAAAACCATGCTGATCTTTATGAATTGTAGTAAAGTTATCAAGAAGTAGCTTTGAAAAGGTGAAAAATTTAAAAACTCTTAAATCGTTATGATATCCCTCATTATGAAGAAAATCTGAGAATAGTGGCTCTGCTTTATTTAAGGTGTTGTATATAGCAGAATGTAATTGATAATTATAATTGTATGGAATAAATGACTTGTCTTGAAGAAGAAAATTAATTTTTAATCTCATAAAAACCTCTTGCTGTAAAAACTTCAATGTTTTTCAAAAAATAAGACTTTTTTATACACATCGTCATTTTTATTCTAAGCTTTTTTAATTGTCAAGTTTTTTTATAAAAATATCAGTATTTTATATTATTTTTTTCATTATTATATGATTGTTCCTATAAATATCTCCCTACCTGCGGGGCTTATGATTTAGGGGTGTCTTTACTGTAAACTGCTCTATACTTGTTTACTGTTGCAATTCTTATATTCTCAAGCCCCGCTTGGGGTGAAAGAAAAAACGCCATCGGGTAGATTTTACTAAATATTACGCAAGACCACACTGTCAGCTACCAAGATGTCAGGACTACGTCCCTAAAATATTGAAAATTTGATATAGCTACCAAGATGTCAGGACTACGTCCCTAGATAAGGAATGATTATTCATTGCTATTAAGATGTCAGGACTACGTCCCTTTCTTTTTCAATTAAGTAAGCAGGGATACTTGCTTAACAATAATCGTATCTTTGATAGTTGTAAAGATGTAGAAATATGGTGGGTTTAAAAGTAAAAAACCCGGCGTGAAGCCGGGTTTTTGATATTTATTCAGAATCAGTTTTCTTTTTAAAACGTCGATTTGGTGGATTTGAGTCTCTGTCTCTATCGCGATAACTCGGTTTTTTCTGAGATGGATCTTTAGTTTTGTCCGAATAACTTCTTTTTATTGGTTCTGCATCACCTGATGAAGAGTTTCTATAATCAGAATAGTTTCTTTTTCTTGGTTCAGCATCGTTTGATGATGAGTTTCTTGAATCAGAATAGTTTCTTCTTCTTGGTTCAGCATCGTTTGATGATGAGTTTCTTGAATCAGAATAACGATTGTCACGTCTTCTTGGGGCTTGATCATCATCTCTTCGTGAACGGTAGCCATCTCTTTTTGAGCGTGATTGGTCACGAGGATCATCCTGAGAAATTTCAACATGGATTCTTCTGCCTTGATATTCTTTCCCCTTGAAAGAATCGAGAAGTGTTGGTGTAAAATTCTGATCAATTTCAAAGAATGAGAAATATTGTAAAATCTTAATCTTACCAATAGGAATTGAGCGTTGTTGTGTATATTCATTGATTAGTGAGATCAAATCAGGAGGAGTTAAATCGTCTTTTCTGCCAAGATTGATAAACATTCTTTCATACTTTTGCACAGAATTTTTTGCTGAGTGATCAAAGGCATTAATATCTTTTGAATCTTTATAATAATCAAGAAAACGATTAAACTCAATAGATACGAATTTTTTGATCAGTTCTTCACGATCAAGCCATTCCAATTTTTTATAGATCATTGGAAGGAAAGAATCAATCTCTGTTTCATTAACGTCGATTTTTTCAATACGATCAATCTGGTGGAAAAGTTGTTTTTCACATACTTCTCTTCCAGTGGGTACTTTTTTAAAAGTGAACTGTTTTTTGATCTGTTGTTCAATGATCTGGATTTTTCTTTTTTCTTTCAGGTGGGCAATAACAATTGATATTCCCTTTTTACCAGCACGACCTGTTCTACCGCTTCTGTGCGTATAAACTTCAAGTTCATCTGGGATATTATAATTGATAATATGTGTAAGATTGTCCACATCAATACCACGAGCAGCCACATCTGTTGCAACAAGTAAGCTAAGGTGACCACTACGGAATTTTCCCATGACGTGATCTCTTTGATTTTGAGAGAGGTCTCCATGAAGTGCATCAGCATTGTAAGAGTCTTTCATTAACTGTTCTGCGATATCCTGTGTTTCCTGGCGAGTACGGCAAAAAACAATACCGTAAATATTGGGATAATAATCCACGATGCGCTTTAATGCTGAATAACGATCACGCGCCTGAACCATATAGCATTCATGACTAATACCTTCAGCGCCAGAATTCTTTGTGCCGATACCGATCTGTTGGAACGATTTTAAATATTTACGAGCTATTTCAAGCACTTCATTTGGCATGGTCGCAGAAAACATCAGGGTTTTCTTTGATTCTGGAGTGTCGGCTAAAATAATTTCAAGATCTTCTCTAAAACCCATTGCCAGCATTTCATCTGCTTCATCAAGTACTAAAGTGGTAATCTTTGAAAGATTAACTTCTTTACGATTCATAAGGTCGATCAGACGTCCTGGAGTAGCGACAACGATTTGTGCTCCTTCTTTTATCACTCTGATCTGACGTTCAATGTTTGCACCGCCGAAGATTGCAGCGACTTTGATTCCATTGACAAATTTGGAATAGGTAGAGATATCATCTGCTACCTGTAAACACAATTCACGCGTTGGACACATGATCAGATGCTGAATCATTCTCTTGTGAGTGTCCGTATTTTCAATAATTGGAAAACCAAAAGAAGCTGTTTTCCCTGTTCCTGTCTGTGAAGTGACAATCAAATCTCCTTCACTTTGCCCTAATAAGTGAGGAATAACCTTTTCTTGCACAGGCGTAGGTTCGACAAAACCTAATTCATCTATGGCTTTTAAGATTTCCTCTCTTAAGTTCATTTCGTTAAAACTTAACATTTTTTCTCTTTCACACTTTTTATTTTATAGAGTGATTCAAACACTCTTTGTCAGGCATCAGCAACTGCTAATGCATACCGGTAAAGGTTTTTACCGAAGTTTTCAAACGATTTAAACCACACAAAGGTTGATTTAAAAAAGTATTTGAAAATCTCTACAATTGATTTAAGTGACGATTATTTAAACAGTTCCGATTCGTCAATAAATATATTATTTATTTCCCAATTAAGGCGATACCATGTTTCCCGTCCATCTTTATGATCAATGGATGATCAAATCGGCAATGCACACAATATGACTTTTTCTCGAAAATAGTTTGTTCTTTGAGCCAATCCCAGTCAATAAACTCATCAGTGTCTGTTTGTGAGTATTTCACATTGAAATAGCCAATATTCATTGCAACAAGATTGTGGAAGAAGTGCGTACCCTGAGAAGCATCGATGGCAAAATCTTTAATACCAAACTCTACAATAGCTTTGGCAAAATTGATATTTGACCATTTCACAGGAATCCCCAAGAAGCGGTCACGCGTACCCCATCTTCCTGGACCTAACAAGATATATGGTCTGTTTTGTTGTCTCAATTGATGGTTAAAATAATCAATTTCATTCTGTATCTCAATGGTTTGGGTCTTATCAAAAAGAATTGGGTCAACATAAACCACATCATAAACATCATCAATCACACCATTTCCCATGCCTTGATTGGTATAAAGCATCAGATCTTTTTTGTTGATCAGATCCGCATCAATATAGTAGGATACAGGATTTACTGACAAGGGTCGTATCTGTAAGATATTAAAAGTTGGTCTTTCTTTTTTTATCTCATTTTTACTAAGATCAAGAGCAAATTCGAGTTCCACCGGGATACCTAATGACACTTCGCCAATCTGCATCAGTTCTTCAAGTATTTTTGCCAGAGGAAAATACTTGTATTTGAGAATGCTGGCAAATGTCAAAACCTTCATCCCTGTCTCATAATAGCCATCGATCATCATTTTATTTTCATAATCCCATACAGAAACAAGTTGATTCAAGGTTTGATGCTTTTCAGAGGACTTTAAACCAAGTTTGATCAATGTCGCATCTTCGCCTTTCAGGAGGTCAAATTCATTTTGATTCAAGTCAATGGCATAAAAATCTTTCTGAGAATTTCTAATAATTTCTTCTGCTGTCAGCAGATCCGTTTCGGGGTATTTTGGGCAAAAACGGTAATTATATTTTCCTTCAACGACAGCTTTCCCCAGTCCGAGCGCGATAGTCGCAATCCCATCATCATGCTCCATGTACGAAGTGGGATAAAAGTTGTAAGATTGAGCCACACCTGACACATGAGGGTAGTAATAACCCTCTCCATGATTTTTCCCCACCACTTCCTGAATTATGACTGCCATTTTTTCTTCTTCAGTTTTATATGAAAGCGCTTCAATATAATTTCGTGTTTCCTGAAGATAAACAGAAGCAAAAACCAATTTAATTGCATTCATCAATTGCTCGAGTCTTACTTCAAAGCGCTGATGATTATTGGGAAGCATGAAAGTGCGATAAATGCCAGCAAAGGGTTGAAGTTGTGAATCTTCGAGTAAAGAAGATGATCGTACAGCAATCGGATAATCAATTTCCATAAGATAGATACTCAACTTATTGATCAAATCATCACTTAGGGCACAAGAAATAAAAATCTCATCAATTTCAATATCGCTTTTGTTTTTGATTAATTCTCCAATATGATGTTTTTCCACGAACAGATCAAATTCGTTAGTGCCAATAATGGCAGTACTGGGTAATGATATATTTACATTTTCAAAACGTTTTTCAAACTCCATCGAGCTGAGTAAAGCATTTAAAAAAGCAAGTCCTCTGCCTTTTCCACCAAGAGAACCTTCAGCAAGTCTTACAATTTGATTGACTTCGCTTAGATTTCGCGTTTCAAAGTTAATAATCTTGCCTTTGTACTTCATTTTTCGGACATTTTCAAATACGTCTTTGATAAAATCTCTTAATTCGCTTAAATCTTTAAAATCTTCAACTTTGACTGTCCTGATTTTATTAGCAATCTGCACTTCTCCATGGGCGATCAGCCAGTTTGAGAAATGATTGCTTCGGCTATGAAATAAGAGGGATTCATCAGGGATATCATCGATCATTTTTTGAAAATCAGCCAATGATTTTGCTTCACAGATCACATTCATTTGGGAATCTTTGAATACAAAATTTCCGAAACCCAAATGATCAATGAAGAATCGGCGAAGTTTAGCGAGTAGTTGATCAGAGTTTTTGTCGAGAAATGTGACATTTATCGAATCTGCAATAAGTTGATTTTCTGATTCGGCAGATTGAAGTATGACAGGCATATCTGGCATTTCACTGCGAATCTTCTTGATGAGTTTAAAACCTGCATGTGGGTCTTCTATTCCTGCTCTCTCAAATCGAACATCAGAGATGACGCAGAGCAGATACTCTTTATATTTTTCATAAATCTTAACGGCTTCTTCAAAATTTCTAGCAAGGATTATTTTGGGGCGCACTCTCATTCTGAGCCTTCTACCCAGATCATTAAGCTCTTCTTCGATCAGACGTTGCGTTTGCCGCATCACCACCGAATACAAAAGAGGCATATAGAGAGAATAGTAGTTGATAGAATCTTCTACCAGAAGAATAACGCGGACTAAGCCTCTTTGTGTGTCTAGCTCCATATTCATCATATCTTCAATATTTTTCACCATAGCAAGAAAGAGCTTTGTGTCGGCAGACCAGAGATAAGTATTGTCGATATATTTCATTTCATCTTTATATTTTTCGATTAGTGCAAAATCAGCTTTGTTGTTAAGTAAAAGCAGAACAGGCAAGTTGGCGTAATTTTGTTTAACGTATCTTGCAAGTTGAAAGGGTGTCATGTCTCCAATGCGCATCATCGTAATGACCAGATCATATTGTCTTTCTTTCAGCGCTTTTATCGCTTCACTGGCAGTGGGAACACTATTGATGCGTGGAGCAGTTGTGAGATTTAATTGTTTATAATCGCCATAAATCAAGTCATTGAGTTGACCATCCTGTTCAAAAATAAACGCATCGTAGAATGTGGAAACCAAAAGGATATCTCTGATTCTGTGTTGCATCAACTGATAAAATATATCATCACCATATTTAAAGCGATTGTAATAATGATTGAGTTCTTTGATATTCATAGAATGCTCCCTATCCACCTTTTGTAATAGAATAATATGTTTTTTACTGAAAGTCAATAAGTATATTAAAAAATGAAATTCTAAGGTGAAATTTTTGTTTTCTGTTATGATGATTTTGTTGTTTAACTTTTTGACTTTAGTTTTTTGATATCTGCAAAACGAGAGCTTTAAATTAGAATAATAACTGATAATTTTTATTGAATCACTTTCTGAATAGCAAGTTATCATCACTCGAAAAATGAAATGGCTCGCACCTATAGCGCTTGTAATGCAGGTTGAAACCATGTATTTACATATGATGCTGATCATGAGTATTTTTAGTTAAGAGATTAATGGAGATTTTTTATTATGAATAGATTCGAGCAAAGCACTCTTTGTGTGATGACAATTACTATTGACAAGATTATAAGTACATATTATCTTGGGAAAAGAAGAATTGTTCATAAAGGAGCGAATAATGAAGTTCTTTAATACTGCCGGACCTGTTAATCAGCCAGAACATTATAAGGTTGATCCCTTACATCGATGGGACCTTGATGAGATACTTTTACTCATTAAACAAAAGAAGTATTTTATTCTTCATGCTCCCCGACAAACTGGAAAAACAAGCTCCTTGCTCGCATTGCAGGAATACCTCAATAAAAGAGGAGAATATCTGGCAGTTTATACTAATTTCGAAGTAGGACAGGCCAGTAGAAACGATATAAAATCATCTATCAAAGCGATAGTGACGGAATTATTAAATAATGTTAAAGCCCTATTGAAAGAAGAAATAGATTTTAATAAAGCTTTAGACTTATTCAATCAAATTGATGCAGAAAATGGATTAAATTCTGTATTATCATATATTACTGAAACTGCAAAAAAACCTCTTGTACTCTTTATCGATGAAATAGATTCACTGGTTGGTGATTCTTTAATCTCCGTACTTAGGCAGCTACGAACAGGATATCCAAAGCGCCCCGATTCCTTTCCTTCTACAATCATTTTGTGTGGGGTAAGGGATATCAAAGATTACCGTATTCAGACCAGTGGAAAAGATATTATTACGGGAGGCTCTGCCTTTAATATTAAGGCAAAATCATTGAGATTAGGCAACTTTTCAAAACAAGATGTCATTAATCTTTATACGCAACATACAAAAGAAACAGGTCAAAAATTTGATGAAGCTTGCTATGATCTGGTGATGGATTATACCGATGGTCAACCCTGGCTGGTGAATGCACTTGCGCATGAAGTCACTTATGAAATAGCAGAAAACAGAGATCCCTCGATTTCAATTACACCTCAAATGCTGGAAATTGCCAAAGAGAGACTCATTTTATCCAGACAAACACATCTTGACCAGCTGGCAGATAAACTTAAAGAAGATAGAGTGAGAAGGATTTTATTGCCAATGATCACTGGTGATCAATCAATAGCGAATGTTGATGATAAAGACTATTGCTTTGATTTGGGATTGATCAAATATACGGTTACAGGAGTAGAAATTGCAAATCAAATCTATAAAGAAATTCTCCCTCGTGAACTCAGTAAAGAGCATCAGGAAAATTTCCTTTCTCTTTTCAGACCTGTTTGGGTAAATAATGATGGCAGTATCAATGTCAAGACTCTACTCACGCTTTTTAAGGACTTCTGGAATGAAAACACAGGTATTTGGGGCAGTAACATTGCCGGGTATCAGGAAGCGGCACCGCAACTAGTGACTCAGGCATTTCTTCAGAGAGTGGCGAATGGTAACGGTTTTATCAATCGAGAATATGGGCTTTCCAAAAAAAGAACCGATCTGATGCTTAAATGGCAATATGAGAAAGAAGGCCAGTTCTGTATTCAAAATGTCGTCATTGAACTGAAAATCGTCCATCAAAAACTGAACTATCCGAAAGTATTGAAAGAGGCTATAGAGCAAACAAGCGCTTATGCAAAAATCTGTGGTGTCAAAGAAGCCAATATTCTGATTTTTGATCGTGATAAAAGTCAAAACTGGTCAGCCGATGAACCTAATGAAATCATCGAATATGAAGGCGTAACACTGGAAATTTGGAAGTTAGGCAATGCCGAGTGGTGATTTTTAGATCCTGCACTTTGAAAAAAATATCATTTCACCCATACAATAAGATAAATTATTGAACAAATTTTTATCAATATTTTATATTTTACGCTCTTAGTGCCCCTTACTTGCCCTCTACTTGCCGTCTTAGTTGATATCAAGTATTTTCTTGAGAATGATATGATGTAGCAAGGGATAATTTTCATCAAACAAATGTCAGATTAAAGAATCTAATGAAAAACACCACAAAATTAATTATATTGACAAAAAAATGCTACTTTTTAAAATTCTCTTATGAAAACAAAAGAAGCTTTTATCGAATATTTACAAAAAATTGACAAGGCTCAGCCTGGAATTATCGCTCAGTTTGAAAAATACTATGATCTTCTTGTTGATGAAAATCAAAAGATCAATTTATTTTCCAGAAAGATGCCTTCCGAAGAGATCTGGACCGTTCATTTTTTAGATTCAATAACACTCGCAGAAGTTTATAAAGAAATCAAAGGCGAACGAATTTTAGATTTTGGATCTGGTGGCGGATTACCTGGTATTCCTTTGAGCATCATTTTTCCTGAAAATGAAACCATTTTTCTTGACTCAATACACAAAAAAGTACAATCAATTAAAAATTTTTGCAAAATGCTTGACTTAAAATCAACAGATTTTGTATGTTCACGAATAGAAGATTTAAATAGAGTGCATAACGCATCGTTCGATCGAATTGTTTGTCGGTCTGTTCGTATTCTGCCTGAATTTAAAGATCATTTACTCAGATTGCTCAAACCAGGTGGAACCATCAATTTATACAAAGCAGTACGCTTGGAAGATGCAGAACTTTTTGACAAAGCTCATGTTTTTGATGTTTCAAAAACAATTTTAGGTGAAAGAAAGATAGTAGAGATTAAAAAATGACAAGAATCATAACCATCGTCAATCAAAAAGGCGGTGTCGGAAAAACGACAAGTACCGTCAACTTAGCTGCAGCATTAGGCATTTATGAAAAGAAAACCTTAATGATCGACCTTGATCCCCAAGGAAATGCCACGAGTGGTATCGGTGTGGATAAAGAAAAACTCACCCATCACTCTTATGACGTTTTAATCGGTAAAATTCACCCTGAAAAAGCAATCAAGAAAACAAATATCCCTTGTCTCGATGTCATCGGTTCGAATATTGACCTGACAGGCGCAGAAGTTGAACTGGTTCATGAGTTTGCCCGTGAACAAAAACTTAAAGAAGCCTTGAATCAAATCAAAGACCAGTATGAATACATTTTGATTGACTGTCCCCCTTCTTTGGGTTTATTAACGGTCAATGCGATGACGGCTTGTACTGATGTGATTATCCCCATTCAATGCGAATATTATGCCCTCGAAGGTGTCAGTCAACTCCTCAATACGATTCGTTTAATTCAAAAAAACCTGAACCCTCAACTCAACATTATGGGAGTAGTACTCACAATGTTTGACAAACGCTTAAATCTATCCAATCAGGTTGCCATTGAAGTAAAGAATTATTTCAAAGAAAAAGTCTTTAAAAGTGTGATTTTAAGAAATGTGAAATTATCTGAAGCGCCAAGCTTTGGAAAATCAATTATGCACTATGATATCAAGTCTTTAGGCGCTCAAAATTATCTTCAATTAGCAATGGAAGTGGTAGAAAGATGACAAGATTAGGAAAAGGATTATCAGCTCTTATCAAAGAAGACAGTGGTCATGAACACTCACATGGCAATATTACCCATGTTGATATAAATTTAATCAAACCCAATGAATATCAACCAAGAAAGATCTTTGATCCTGAAAAATTACAGGATCTATCTCAATCAATCAAAGAAAATGGCTTGATTCAGCCCATTATTATCTCTCCTCTTGGAGATCAAACCTATGAACTAATCGCTGGCGAACGTCGTCTTGAAGCATCAAAAATGGCGGGGTTAAAAGAAATACCTGTTGTGATCCGCGAGGTGAGTTCTCGAGAAAAACTTGTTTTTGCCATTATTGAAAATGTGCAAAGAGAAGATCTGACTCCGATGGAAGAAGCAAAAGCTTATCAGCAACTGATTGATGAATTTGGATTTACTCATGCCGATGTTTCCAACATAATGGGCAAAGATCGTGCAACCATTACCAATACGCTAAGACTTATGAAGCTCCCTGAATCTGTTAAAGAAATGATCGATAAAAAACAAATCACTGCAGGTCATGCCCGAGCAATTCTACAAGTAGAAGAAGCCCATCAGGAAGAGTTTGCACAGGTGATTATTAAAAATGCTCTTTCTGTTAGAAAATCAGAAGAACAAGCCGCAAAATTTCATAAAAGCAAACCAGTCAAAGCCAACAAAAAACCTGTGTTTGACTCCGAAATGATTGGCTATTATGAAAAAAGTTTAAAATCCAAATTTGGAAAAAATGTAAAAATTAAAACGAAGAGTAAAGATAAAGGCGAATTAATGATTCCTTTTAAAAACAAGGAAGAATTAGAAGCTATCATTCACTTGCTGGGTATTCAGAAAGAATCTTAAATATCGAATAGATAAATCCTCGCTTTTTACTTTAAGCGAAAAAGGAGCCCTAATGGCTTTTGGAGAAAAGATTAAACAGATCAGTTTTCCTACAGTGATCAGTAAAGAAACTGAAATCATTGGCGATTTAAAACTGAAAGATAATCTCTGGGTTGAAGGAAAAATTTCTGGCTGTGTGGAAAGCCAACAAATGATCCACATTGCTCAACAAGCAACCATCAAAGGAGATGTAAAAGCTTCCGATATGTTTGTCGCTGGACAGATTAAAGGTAACATCAGCATAACGGGCACTCTTGAACTTGACCGCGAAAGCAAAATAGAAGGCGATATATTTGCCCGAAATATCAAAATTCATTTAGGTGCTGTGATCAACGGGCATCTTGAAATGAAGCAGGAAAAACAGAAACTACAGAATGAATCTCAAATTCAAGATCCTGATGAATCTTCTGGACATTCATGAAAAAGCAAAACTTGTTCTCTCATCTTGATATCAATTACAAAGCAGATACAGGATTATTGTCTGCTTTAACACTACTGATGCAGGTGGGGTTGGTGATGATCGGCTCTGTATTAATCTGGATATTAATTTTCTTCTTTATTCGCCGTTATTTTTCATTGAGTCATTACTTTCTGATTATCGGGGTTATATTTGGATTATGCTCAGGTTTTATTGCTGATTATCATCTTTTAAAACGATATTTGAAACGACAAGGGAAATGAATGCATAATAAAAAATTTATGAAGCGAATTCTGTTTATAATTTTCTTGACAAACCTACCTTTGCTAATTATATTACCAATATTCTACAAAGAAGTCATAGGGTGGTTGTGCGGATCAATCGCAAGCGCAGGGAATTTTTACTGGCTATTCCGACAAGTTAACTCATTGAATATTTATGATGATAAGGATAGTTCTAAACGCGCTGGAGCAGGTTTTTATACCCGATATTTAAGTATTGTTGTATGGTCTTTTGCTGTGATGATATTACTGAAACCTAACGTAATTCTTTTTGGATTAGGTTTGTTTTCAGCACAAATTTCCATATATATCAACGAGGCTTATGAATTTTTAAAAAAGGGCCCATGGGGCAAATATTATAGAGGTGACCAAGATGAATAAAAAAATGTCTTTGAAGATGATTTTGTTAATCTTTTTTATTGTTGAGCTTTTTATCGCATTTCTGTTTTTAGGTAAAACACTGCATATTGGGACTCATCCTGAAACTGGCCAAAAAATATGGCTTGAAGAAAAACATGAAAAAATGACCCATGAAATTGATAAAGATATTCAGCCAGACCTCTATGTAATTGAAGAGAATATTACAGAACCATGGGAATTTACCTATGGCAGTAAAGCACTTTATGATTTATTTAAAAGCAAGTTCCCCAAAACAGCTATCCTAAACTTCCGATTATATAGAATGGTCTTGTTTCTTGATATTTTTGTGCTTTTGCTTGCAATCTTTATTCGCATGAAATCCTCAAAACTTCCCTCAAAAGTTCAATTGATGTTTGAAATGTTTTATAAATTCTTTGATGATTTAGTAGGAGAAACATTAGGTGAAAATAGAAAGAATTATACAAAATTCTTCTTTACAATTTTCTTCTTTATCTGGTTAAGCAATTGGTCTTCTTTACTTCCAATTCCAGGAATTTCTGAGCCAACTAGAAATCTTAATGTCCCTTTAGGTATGGGGTTGATGTCCATTGGTCTCGTTCATTTTATGGCTTTGAGAAAAAAAGGGATTGTTGAATATGTTAAAGGCTTTTGTGAGCCTGTGTTTTTCTTAGCTCCTTTAAACATTGTCGGCGAATTATCAAAAATCATATCGATCTCTTTCCGTTTGTTTGGCAATATTTTTGGTGGAGCAATAATCACACTTGTTGTGTCAAATTTAACAAAGTTTGTTTTGGTGCCTGTGGGCTTGAATATGTTTTTCACTATGTTTGCGGGAACAGTTCAGGCATTCGTATTCACCATGTTATCATTAACATATTTATCCATGGAAATTGCAGATTAAAGGATTGAGGTTAAATATATGATTTTACAATCAGACTTAGCAGAAATTTTATTATACGCTGGCGCTGCTTTAAGTACAGGAATTGCATCATTAAGTGCTGGATTTGGTGAAGGATACACTGCCGGTGCTGCAGCAAAGGCAGTCATGCGTCAACCTAAAGCCAATGAGACAATCTTGCGTTCGATGCTGATCAGTCAGGCGGTCACCGAATCTGGAGCAATTTTTGCGCTTGTTGTATCAATGCTCTTGATTTTTGGTGGTGCTGCCGAAATGGGCATTGACTGGGCAAAATCATTTAGTTATTTAGGAGCTGGTTTAGCTATGGGTTTAGGATGTACCGGACCAAATTTTGGTTCAGGTTATTCAGGAGCCATTGCCATTGATGGGATTAGCCGTAATCCTTCGAAAAGTGGCAGAATTACTGCAAATATGCTTATTGGTCAGGCATTATCTCAAACCTCAGCGATCTTCGCTCTGGTGGTCTCACTATTACTGATTTATATGGTTCCAACTCAGATGGTAGAACCCACTTTAAGTAAAGTGATTGTCAAATCATGTGCCTATGTTGCGGCAGGATTAACTATTGGATTTGGTACTTTAGGACCTGGTGCAGGTATCGGGTTTGTTGCAGGAAAAGCCAATATGATGCTGTCAAAATATTCAAAAGATCAGTCGGTGATCACACGAACCATGTTTTTAGGGGCAGCTGTTTCTGAATCTACATCAATTTACGCATTAGTTGTCGCTTTCTTATTAATCTTTGTATCATAAGATAAAAAAAATAAAAAACCAAATAAACAGGAGGAATTATGGATACCCAATCAACACAAATTCTCGCTGAAGGAATCGCAAAGGCTGCGGCATTTTTAGGTGCTGGAATATGTATGGGAATTGGTGCTTTAGGACCAGGTCTCGGTGAAGGTTATACAGCTGGTAAAGCATGCGAAGGTATTGCTCGCTCTCCAGAACAATCAGGATTAATTACTCGTACCATGCTGATCGGTCAGGCGGTTTCAGAATCAACAGGTATTTATTCATTGGTGATTGCATTATTATTGATATTTACTACATAATAAAGCTCCCAAAGCTAAATAATTAGATAAAGGAGTTTATATGACTGTAGATTTCACCCTCGTATTGGTCATTCTGAATTTTATTCTGCTGATGATCGTTTTAAATCAGATTCTTTACAAACCCTTAAAGATGTTTTTAAGCGATCGTCAAAAACAGATTCTTGCGGATATTGACGAAGCTAAAGAATCGATTAAAAAAGCTGAAGCTTTAGCCAAACAAAGAGAAGAAGAACTTAAATTAGCAATGGATGAAGCACGTAAGCTGAAAGAAAGTATCAAAGTTGATGCAGAAAAGCAAGCAGAGAAAATTCTGGAAATTGCTAAAAATCAAGAAAAAGAAGTGCTTAAACAAACTGAAATTCGAATTCAGCAGGAAATGAAGCATGCGGTTCATGAATTACAAAGCCAGATATCTGAAATGGTTGCTGATTTATCTGCACAATTCATTCAATCAAAGATTGATAAAGATTCAGATAAATTAATCATTGAGAAGATGATTCAGGATCGGAGTCAATCGTGAAAGATTTGATTATTGCGAAGCGATATGCCAAATCAGCGATTTGTAATATTCCCGCAGCGTCACTAAATATCTTCTTAGAAGAGACACAATCTCTTTTAGAAATATTAAACACGAATAAAGACCTGTTTGACATATTACGGTCAAAAATTGTGCTCACCAGCAATAAGCTTGATTTTCTTGAGTCAATTATTGCTGATTATCAGTTAAACGAATTTTGGCACTCATTTTTTTTGTTGTTGACCTCAAAAAAACGAGAAGATAATTTGATCCAGATTCTTTCTGAGATTATCAATCAGATTCATTTAGATAATAATAGTAAAGAAATTGATTTGATTCTTGCTTTTGAACACTCAGAAGAAGTGCTTAAATCAATTATTTCTTTACTTGAGAGAAAAATGGGTCATAAAATAGTGTATCATGTCAAAATTGATAAAGATATTATTGGCGGTTTTATTGCCAGACGCGAAGATTTTTATATGGACGCTTCGGTTAAAGGCAATTTAAAACAATTTGTTCAACAATCTTTCTTAAATAAACAATGAGGAATATATGAGTATTCATCCTGATGAGATAAGCTCAATCATTAGAAATAAGATTGACAATTTCCAGTTTGATATTGATATCAAAGAAACTGGAAAAGTCGTTCAGGTCGGTGATGGTATTGCCCGTGTTTATGGTCTCGAAAAAGTAATGGCAGGCGAAATGGTGCTTTTCCCTAATGATATTTTTGGTATGGCACTTAACCTTGAACAGGAAAATGTTGGCTGTATTATTTTCGGAGACAGTAAATACATTAAAGAAGGTGATACTGTTAAACGAACAGGACGTATTTTAGAGGTACCGGTTGGAGAAGCAATGCTCGGAAGAGTAGTCAATTCTCTCGGTCAACCAATTGATGGAAAGGGTGAGATCAAAACAGATATCTTTTACCCCATCGAACGTAAAGCGCTTGGCGTGATTGATCGCCAACCTGTAAAGGAACCTTTACAAACAGGGATCAAACCGATCGACTCAATGATTCCAATCGGACGTGGTCAACGTGAATTAATCATTGGCGATCGTCAAACAGGAAAAACAGCAATAGCTCTTGATACAATTATTAATCAAAAAGGAAAAGATGTCATTTGCGTGTACGTTGCTGTAGGTCAAAAAAGATCAACTGTAGCAAAACTCGTAGATACATTAGAGAAGAATGGCGCAATGAGTTATACGATTGTCGTTTGCGCGAGTGCTTCTGATACTCCTTCAATGCTCTATGTCGCTCCTTATGCAGGATGTAGCATGGGCGAATTCTTTAGAGATAAAGGACAGCATGCACTGATTATATATGATGATTTATCAAAACATGCTGCGGCTTACCGTGAAATATCTTTACTCTTACGTCGTCCACCAGGACGTGAAGCATATCCTGGTGATGTATTCTATTTACATTCACGCTTACTTGAACGCGCATCCAAACTGAGTGATAAATTAGGCGGTGGCTCTCTAACAGCCCTCCCAATTATTGAAACTAAAGCAGAAGATATTTCAGCTTATATTCCGACAAATGTGATCTCGATTACAGACGGTCAGATTTATCTGAGTTCAAGACTCTTCTACTCTGGTATTCGTCCTGCAATTAATCCGGGATTATCAGTCTCTCGTGTGGGTGGTAGTGCGCAAATTAAAGCGATGAAATCAGTCGTTGGTCAGTTACGTCTCGACCTGGCTCAATATAATGAACTTGAAGCCTTTTCAAAGTTCGGCTCTGACCTGGATAAAGCGACACAGGCTCAGCTTCGCAGAGGCGAAAGATTGATTGAAATCTTAAAACAAGACTTGTATAATCCACTCCCTGTAAAAAAACAGATATTCATTATATTTATGGCAAATGAAGGCTATTTGGATGATATCGAACTTGATAAGATTTTACAGGTTGAAAAAGACTTGTTCACATTGATCGATTCAAAGTATTCTGATTTTGTTGAGGAGATGATTAAAGATAAAATCACAGACTCAATGAAGGAAAAAATGCATGACATCTGTAAAGAAATTGTTGCTAATTACAAATAAATCACAAACGGGAGATCTCAATGGCTAATTTAAGAGATTTGAGAACTCGAATCAACTCCATCAAGAATACTAAGCAAATCACAAATGCGATGAAGATGGTCGCTGCTGCAAAATTGAGAAAATCACAAGATGCCGTAGTAAAATCTCGTCCTTATTCTGATTATGTAGATAAGATGTTACGCTTGTTACAAAAGAAAAATAACACTAATCCACATCCAATGTTGATTTCTCCAAATAAGAATGGGAAAGTATTATTACTCATCGTTACTGGTGACAGAGGCTTATGCGGTTCTTTCAATTCGAGTATTACCCGATATGCAAATCATTACATCAAAGATAATCCAAACGTTTCTTTTGATGTTTTTTGTATTGGCCGAAAAGGCTATGATTCTTTCAAAAGAAAAGTGACTGTGATGAATCATTTTAGCGGTATTGGCGAAAATGTTAGTTTTGATGTAATTGACCCCATTCGAGAATCATTGTTACAGGTCTATTCATCTGGAGATTATGCTCGGGTAGAAGTGATCTTTAACGAATTTAAATCAGCAATTCAGCAAGACTTGGTGTGCAAACAACTTTTACCTGTTGTTCCATCTGAAACTGAAGATATCTCTATGGTTGATTTTATTTATGAACCTGATGAAAATTCTCTGATTGAAGAACTTTGTATCAAGTACATTAATGTGGAACTTTGGCGTGTTCTTTTAGAATCAAATGCAGCGGAACAAGGCGCTCGTATGACAGCTATGGATAATGCTACCAATAATGCCAGCGATTTAATCAATCAGTTAAGTTTACAATACAATCGTGAGCGTCAAGCTCAAATTACGACAGAAATTATCGAAGTTGCTTCAGGCGCTGAAGCAATCAAACAATAATTATTAATGGATCGCAGATTATTCTGCGATGAGAAATTGAGGCAAATATGATAAAAGGAAAAGTCATACAAGTTATCGGACCCGTAATTGATGCAGAGTTTCCTGAAGGCAAGCTTCCTGCTATTCATAATGCGCTAACGATTACCCGTGAAGAAGGTAAAATCTTAACACTTGAAGTGCAATTACACTTAGGTGAAAACTCCGTACGCGCTGTGGCGATGGATTCAACTGACGGTATTATCAGAGGAACGGATGTGCTCGATACGGGAAATCCCATTACTGTTCCTGTGGGTGAATGCGTTTTAGGTAGAATTTTAAATGTGGTTGGAGATCCTGTGGATGAACAGGGTCCTGTTAATGCCCAGGAACATTTCTCGATTCATCGACAAGCACCTGCTTTTGAAGAACTTGATACTAAAGAAGCTATTCTTGAAACAGGTATCAAAGTAATAGACTTGATCGAGCCTTATTTAAAAGGCGGTAAAACAGGTTTGTTTGGTGGTGCAGGCGTTGGTAAAACAGTA
Organism: uncultured Candidatus Cloacimonadota bacterium; assembly: GCA_964573665.1. GTDB lineage: Bacteria > Cloacimonadota > Cloacimonadia > Cloacimonadales > WRIO01 > JAGOCT01. Next base: position 50,698 of record CAZNKI010000010.1, read on the forward strand.
TTAATTCAAGAATTAATACGAAATATCTCTACAGAACATGGTGGATATTCAGTTTTTTGTGGTGTTGGTGAAAGAACACGTGAAGGAAATGACCTTTGGTTGGAAATGAATCAATCTGGCGTTATTAAAAATACTGCGATGGTCTTCGGTCAGATGAACGAACCACCTGGAGCACGTATGCGTGTGGGTTTAACAGGTCTTACCATTGCTGAATACTTCCGCGATGTCGCAAAAAAGGATGTATTGTTATTTATTGATAATATTTTCCGTTTTACTCAGGCAGGTTCTGAAGTCTCCGCGCTTTTGGGACGTATGCCATCTGCTGTGGGTTATCAACCAACCCTTGCAACTGAAATGGGTGAACTTCAGGAACGTATCACTTCAACGGTTAATGGATCTATTACTTCTGTTCAGGCAATTTATGTACCTGCAGACGACTTCACAGATCCTGCTCCTGCAACGACCTTCTCACATCTTGATGCATCTACATTCTTGTCCAGAAGAATTGTTGAATTAGGTATTTATCCTGCTGTGGATCCTTTAATGTCCACCAGCCGTATCCTTGATCCTAAAATCATTGGTGATGAACATTATTTTGTCGCTCGTGAAACTCAAAGAATTATTCAAAAATATAAAGATTTACAAGATATTATTGCAATTTTAGGTATGGATGAATTATCTGATAACGATAAGATAGTGGTCAACCGTGCACGTAAGCTCGAAAGATTCTTCTCACAGCCATTTTTCGTTGCTGAAGAGTTTACAAACTATCCAGGTGAGTATGTGTCAGTCAAAGATACAATCAACGGTTTTAAGGCTATTATTGATGGTTATTGCGATGATTGGCCAGAACAGGCTTTCTTATTTGTTGGTAAATTAGAACAGGCTGAAGCAAAAGCTATGAAACTTAAAAAACAATAGAATGGAATGATCTATGAGTAATATACATGTTGAAATCGTACAACCAACGGGTGTTAAGCTCGATTTGATGATAGATTCGATTATCCTGCCCGGTATAGATGGCGATTTTGAGGTACTTGCGGATCATACACCATTTATTACCAAGCTTAGACCAGGGACTCTTTTCATCCAGAAAGAGGATCAGGAAATTAAATATGCCATTCATGACGGATTTGTTACTGTCGAGAATAATCGTATTATTGTTATTTCTGATACAGTAGAGTCTTCATCTGAAATCGATATCAAGCGTGCCGAAGCTGCAAAAGAAAGAGCAGAAAAACGTCTGTTTTCAGAAAATAAAGAATCAGTTGATTTTAGACGGGCTGAGATTGCACTTCATCGTGCAATTGCTCGAATTAATACAATTTCCTAATTATTTGTAGCACTATGTTTACGAACATAGTGCTATCTGTTTTCTTATGAATCATTCAATAAAGGACTTAAATTATTCTACTATTGACATGATGAAATTCATCGCTTCAATATTAGTCATTTGTATTCACACCCATCCATTATTTCATATTCAAAAAGATGTTAACTATTTCTTTGTTCATTTAATTACACGAATTGCAGTACCGTTTTTCTTTATAAGTTCAGGTTTTTTCTTTTATAAAAAAATTAATAAAGAAGGTTATCAGATTAAGTTTCTCTTCAAATATTTAAAAAGATTATGTTTTATCTTTGGAATATGGTTTTTGATTTACTTTCCTTTTTCATTTATTTTTCCATATCTAAAATTGCAGCATCATCAAAACCAAATGATCCAAAAATATCTGTTTTCAATCATCTACATAGGCAGTTTTAGCCATCTATGGTTTTTTCCTGCTTTGATTCTCTCAATTACCTTACTGTTCTTTTTGTCTCAATGGATCAAGTTGCGAATCCTTCTTTTATTGTCAGTTGCCTTGTACTTATTTGGTACTTTAGGAGATACTTATTACCAGCTTCAAACGATCAAAACGATTGAAATCATACATACCTGGATCAGAAGTGAGTTTTGGACAAGTCGAAATGGCTTGTTTTTTGGTTTACCTTTTGTGACTATTGGTGCAATAATATCATGCTTAAAAATTAACGCTATCTCAAAAAAGATGATTGATCTTGGGGTGTTATTTTCTTCACTACTTTTGCTTGCGGAATTTATTTTCATAAAAGAAAATCAATGGGCGATTGACTATAATATGTATATTATGTTGATGCCATTTAGTTTTTTCTTCTTTTTATACCTGATTACTTCAAAAAGAGTATATACTAATAGCTCTATGTTAAGAGATTTTTCTTTGCTGATATACGGATTCCATTACATACCTGTAGCATTAATACGAGTTCTTCAGGATTATCATGTGATAGGGAGTGTATACAATCATTATACATTCTTGATTTCTTTAAGTTCTTCTCTTCTATTCTCCTATGTTTTCATTAGACTTACAACAAAAAAACCCGACCTAAGTCGGGTTTAAAATGCTAGATATCTATTTATTAATAGTATAAGTAACGTAAGTCTTCAACTTTTGCTTCTTCCATAACTTTTCTATACCAGTCAGAGTAGAATGCATTTTGTTTTTTCATTTTATATTCTTCGATTAACTTTACTTTATCTCGGTTCCAAACATTCATATCAGGTTTAATTCTCTCGCTTGCAAATGCGATAAATATACCGTTTTCTGTTTTAATCACTTTTGAATACTGATTTGGATTGAGTGCAAGAATTGCAATGTTTAAATCTTTGTTTAATCCAATTTCTGGTAAACTTGTTTCATTATTGATTTGTGCAAAATCGATAACTCTCCAGCCTTCTGCTTCGGCATTGGCAAAATATTGCTCTGGAGCTGATTTTTTTGCGAATTCTTCAGCTAAAGCATTTGCTTTAGCTAATCTTTTTTCTTTATCTAATTTAAAACGAATCGCATCTTTGACCATATTGAAATCTTCAAAATGTTTACCTTTTTTTTCAGATAATTCACAAACAACATAAGAACCATTGTAGATTTTTAATGGTTTTTCAAGATAACCGACATTCTTTTTAAATGCTAATTTAATTAAATGAGGATATCTGCCGATTGATGGAATTGCCTGTGCTTTTTCATCAAATGGCATTGTCTCATCAATTTTTAATTTCATAGCTTCTGCTGCTTTTACAATACCTTTATCTTCTGCAAGTGCATGGAACTCATCAGCTTTGTCTCTGACGTCCATTTTAGTTTTTTCACTGGCTTTAATTGAGATGAGAATATGACTTGCCTGAACTTCTGGTTCGCCTTTATCGTTTTTCTTCTGACCAGTCACTTTAACAATGTGCCAACCAAAATTGGTTTTAAATGGCTGACTATATTGACCAACTGGAGTTGAAAAAGCTGCATTAGCAAATTCAGGTACCATTGAACCTTTACCAAAGAATCCAAGGTCTCCGCCTCTTGAAGCTGATCCTGGGTCTTGTGAATATGATTTTGCTAATTCTGCAAAATCCTGTCCACTTTGTAAGTCCTGATAAATACGATCTATTTCTTCTTTCGCAATTGATATGTCTTCTTTGCTTGGGTTCAAGTCAAATCTAACAAACTTAAATTTTGCTGATGATTCTTTTTTGTAATCTTTTTCTTTATTTTTTTCGTAGTATGCTTTTAATTCATCATCTTTGATTTCTTCTGTTGGTACTTTATTGTAATCAAAATAAATCAAACGGCCACTTGCAAAATCATTCTTGGCAATATATTCAATTCTTGCAGAATCATCAACGATTTTTGCTGTTGATTTTACCTTTTTTTCTAATAGTTCATAAGGTAAAGATGAGCGGAAATAAGTTTCAAGTTCATTAGCAAATTGCTCATTGCTGGTTAAAAGTGTCATATACTTCTGCTTATCAAAAACACCGTTTGTCTGGAATTGTGGGTAAGACATCAATTCAGCTGGTGGTTCATTTTGTAGTTTATTTAATACATCAGAGTCTGTCACTTTGACGTTATAACGTTTTAACTGTTTTTCCATAATTTTTTGGGTTACGAATCTCTGCCAGTATTCATCACTCATACGTTGATAAGTCTGATCATCGATTTCCATATCAGGATTTTGTGCCTGTTGTTGAGAAATATATTGTCTTAATGCCTTGTCATAGTCTTGAAACAATATTTTCTTGCCATATATTTTACCGACATATGGTTTTGGGTAAAATATCTCGGATATTCCCATTACTGCCATACCAAGTATAAATACAACGGCAATAAACCAAATAATCCACTTTTGATTTTTTCTTAAGCTCTCTAGCATCGCTTTCCTCCAAAGAATATAAATTCTCAATATAATAGATACAAAATTAAACTATCGTAAATCAGTCAAGTAAAAAAGTGCTTTTAAACCATTTATCCATAAAATAGAGTTTTATTCATCATTTTCATTCTATCAAAACAAGAAAACATATACGTTAACAACTAAAAAAAAGGATAAGAGCTGCCGAAACAGCTCTTCATAATTTTATTCTTGAATTTCAAAAATCAATGAAGGAATCATCGACTGATATTCTTCACCAGATATATCAAGTAGTTGATTATAAAATGATTTATCTTTCTTGATTTTATTAAAGGATCGTGTCTGAGCTATGATGATCTTGTTGTTTTCTACTGTATTTGTTGATTTGTAAAAACCAAAATCATTTTCTACAAAATGGTTTGACAACTTGTTATTGAATTTCCAGTTCTCAGGATATGAAATGCTTATGTTTTTAATGTATTCAAACTTCTGATCTACTGAAATTGGATTTTGTCTTTCATCTGTCTTGATTTTATACGTACTTATTGAGGCTGGGGATAGTAATCCATTGGTTTGGAATATTACTTCATCAGGCATAACACTCACCAAGTTATCAATTGAATATTGAATGATTAGTTTTAATGGAAGGTGATTATTCTTCAAATTCTCAAATCGATATGAGATGAGATTAATGTTCGCGTCATAAAATGTTAAAACTTTTCTGATATACTTATCGATCTCTTCTTTGTTGCTTTCCGATAAATTTGCTCTATAAGCAGATGCAATATCCTTATTAAACTCCATTGTTTCATTGACAGTAATCATTCCTTCTGAATCTACTATAATATCATAATCTTCTTTTATTCGAATCGGATCTATGGAATCTTGCGGTAAATCTATGATCTGACCAAGTTTACTGGTATTTTCGGATTGATATGATTTGTAAACAAAGGGTTTATCTAAGATTAATGCCTTTTGACCGATATACTTACTTGGGACATAACTGATATGATTATATTTATTCCATGGGAAAACAATATAATTTGTTGAATCAATCGTGATCAAAATCCCTGGATCTGTAAATTGAGTGTATGAAATGTAATCCGGATCAAATGTCCCATCATTGATTGAGTGGCAGATTACAACCTGAGATTCAATCTCTGCTTCCTTTAAAAGTCTATTGGTTAAACCTGTAATTTTTAATGGATCACCCTTTTTTGAACTAATGAGTGAATTGTATGTGACATTGGTTAAATGATCTGCGACGATAAAGTTATTCTGCACATATGTGACAATACTATCTGCTTTTTCATAGGCAGTAGTGCAATTTTTTGTAATTTCCTTAGCTGTTTTCAGGGATTTATTGCCAAAGAAAGATTGATCGCTTAAGCAGTAGTCTGCAAAATCATCAAACAAATCATGCCAGTTTTTTGGTGCATCAAAATATATTGGGGATGCCATATTGTTAATGGTAATCTTCTTTAGATGAATTTCTAAATACTGATCCATTTCTTCAAGACTTGGAGCGTAAGATTCATTTTTAAAACCTGGGAGATTCTTTGCTGAGTATGTGATCATGCTTCTTTTACTTAGACTGTCGCTCGATGTCTTAACATTGTTTTTACTTACTTCATTTTGCTTGATTTGAGAGATCCACTCAGTTGGGTATTTGAAAACAAAATCATAGTTTAAGGTAGGTATATTGAATTGAAGTGGAATCGTATGAAATTGACTGTTATAATATTTTGAGTATTCGATACTTTCCTGAATAATGCATCCTTGTGTGATATTCGGATAAGCAATCTTATATGTGGTTTCATTGGATGAGTTGGTCTCAGAATGACAGTCCGAAAGTGTATATTCCAGATATTCATTGTTAGGATAGAATACTCTGAGATTTATGTTGAGTATTTTATTTGAAGGATGACTGACAGCTTTAAAGGTAGTGTATCTTTCTGAATTTGGATTAATAATCAGGTAGCTTGTATAATCTATGGTTTTCTTCTCCCAGTATGACGGATAACAATGCTCAATGTAAAATTGCTTATCTAATATCACAGCATCATAGCTTTTGTGATCTGATAATAATTGCTTTTTCTGATCTTCACTGATTTCTGGGATTGTAGGTACTTTATATATAATCGTTGGCTTGTAAGTTGTACAGGAACTGATCAGTACTGCTACAATGAGTATAATAAACAAATTTTTCATTTATTCTCCTTTTTTAAATATATACATATCTTTTTTTTGATTAATTAGTTTCTCAAAGAGACTCAGTATCTCTGTTTTCTCTTGTTGTTTATAAATCTTTGGTTGAATCTGGAGCTTATAACTTAAAACATTTTCTTCTCCGTGATGTTCAAGCTTTGAATGATAATAAAAACTCTGATGTTCAATGATATCTGATTGATCATCAAACAGATTCAATTTCTTAGGTAAGGTCATTGTAAGATGGATATCGATTGGCATTTTTATGAATAAGCCATACTGATCATCTCTTCTTTTCAAAATTTCATTGCTCGTGACGATGAACGCCTGTTTACGTATATATGTCTTTTTGTCAGATTGAATAAAGAATTTTGATAAATCAACATCACTTTCAATTATGACTAAACTATCTGATACACTGCTTTTCTTGAAATTCTTAAAGCTTAAATGCGCAAAATTACTTGAAGTTATTTCTGAAAGGAAGTTGTTCGTTGTTATGTCATCCATTGAAGTCTGATTGAACATGAATGATGATTTAAGCGCACGTCTGAATTCTATCTTTGCGGTTCCGCTGTTGGGTATCTCTTCACTGCATTGGATGCTGATATACATTTCAGATTGACCTTCAATTGGAGGAAAGTATTCTATCTCTTTTTGATTAGGATTAAGAATCAAGTAAGGTAAATTGTAAAAATCTCGAGGTACTTCTCCAAAATTACAATACTGATCAGTAGCATCCATATAATACACCTGATCATTGCTTTTATAAACAGCAATCATATGATTAAATGCTTCGAGACTTATTGGATTTAATAAAGGTATGATTTGGGTGTTTAACAGCGCTAATTCAACCTCTACGTTACATTGTTTTGCTAATGTTTTTATGAGATAAGAAAAGTCCTTGCAATCTCCGTATGAGTTTTGCAAAACTTCAATTGGATTATGTGGATAAATGGTGTAGATTGAATCTGATTTGCTAATATATCGGATATTTTTTTGTACAAAGTTAAAGATCACTTGCAGTTTTTCAAGATCATTGCTTTTTGTATTTGTTGTATTGATCAGATCCAACAATCTGCTTTTTAAGACAGGGGTAGTTCCGATCGCCTTAAAGTACACATATTTTTTTTGCTTTTCAGTGATGTTCTTGTCGGTTAGAACGCTATCCAGGATGATTGTTTCATTTCCAGGAAACTTTGTGAGCATGTCAATATAAAGCTTAAAATCGTTAGGGTATTCTGGAAATTTCTCAAGATATTTTTGGATGAGATCTGAGGGCTGAGATGGATTGAGAATCTGCCCATCCTTTGAAATTTCAATATGTAGATAGGCAAAATTATTGGAATTATTAAAATACTCTGTAGAATTGAGGTAATTGAGAGAATCGAAAATGACACTCACATAGTCTGCTTTATTAATGATTCTGTGTGATAGAGAATCTTCTATAAATATTGGCGTGACTTTTACTTTTAATTCTTTAGGAAAGTAGATTTCAAAATTCATCCTTTTCAATGATTTCCTGCGAGGGATATTGATGAATACCATATCTTTAATTGATTTAAATTCGTATTGCTGTTTGATTGTAAAAACATCCCCAATTTTCTGATCATTCTTTAACTGAACATAATGAATTTTCTGGTCTGACTGAAAACTGTTGTCATCGCTATAGTATTCCCAGTATCGATATGGAAATGTTGTGAAATTATTGATTGAAAATGAAGTGTTTAGCAGTTTGCCTTCTGGATCTTCAAAAAATGAAAATTTCTTCATCTGTTCTGATTGCTTCGTCATATAGGTATAGCTATAAATATGCTCAAGATTAAAAGAATATTCTTTGCTGTTGAAACCTTTAAATAATCTTAGTGAGTAGTATTGAGAAACATCAAAGTCATTTTCAGCATAAAGAATACTAAAATATAAACAAAATAACACAAAGATGGTACATGTAAGTTTTTTCATACAGTTTCCTTTAAAATTTTTTATAAAAGTTATATAATAGAAAATATTGTCAAGAACTTTTTGAAAAAATGTTGGCTGTTTCAGAGCTTTGCTTGATTAAAAGTGATAAAAATTACTTATTGAGTCTTAATCTATTAAATCATTGAAACAAATTTTGAATATTGAGGTATAAAAGCAGATAATTGATATTGTTCATAGAAATGATATGCACTAAACATAAGCAATCCAAATATCAAAGCTGTACTCAAAAAAGGCATAATTCTCTGTAAGAATTGTGTGAAATTATTACCAAAGTTTTCTACAGAATGAATAATGATCACCCAAACAAGGACTGCTCCAAATACTAAACCACTCACAATCCAAAAAATCGAATACATGCTATTACTGCTTTGACTGATTTGTAATATATTAAAAAGCATTAAAAATGTGAGAATAGTTGATGGATTGCTTAAACAAAGCAGTAATGATTTTTTGTACTCTTTCTTGCGAGAGATTTTTCTTTTAGATATCACTTGAGAGAAATCAAGTCTTTTGATTTTAAAGTACTGAACAAAAAGAAATATACTTAAAAAGAGGATGTTAATGATGCTGATAAATAACTGATGTTGTCTGATCAGTAGATTTACCTGACTAAAACCCAACGTAATTAAAAGCGCAAAGATCAGATCTGCTGTAATAATCCCCATTCCAGCAGGAATCCCAGCTCTCTTTCCATGTAGTAGCGTCTTTTCTACCGCTCTTAAACTCACAGGTCCTGTCGGTGCTGCGACGATGATACCTGCTATTGCGCCTTTAATAATCAGATCTAACATTTTTACCTCAGAGGCTATAAAATTAAGTGTATTGAACTTGTAAAGGAAAATTTTTAATTCTTAATTTTATTGAACTCCTATACCATTATTTCTCATAGATATTTTATAGTTTTATGATCTTGATTTTAACAAAATATCCCTCATTTCTGTTATTTACATTGCTTAAATATGTGAGTAGAGGGCAAGGGAGAGGCAAGAGAGAGACAAGTGAGAAAGAAATCTGTGAAAAGTAAAGAATAATCTTACCATTAACATCAGTTGATATAAAGTAGATCTGTACAAATATTTGAGGTAGCTATCTTTATACTGTCAGGAAATTGACAGCTACCTCATATTTAAAAAATATCGATTTAGTTATTACTATTTCAATAATATCATTTTATGTGTTTTAACAAAATTGCTGCCTAAAAGTCGATAAAAATAAACACCAGATGAGCAATTATTGTTTTGTTGATCGCTTCCGTCCCATTCAAATTTATGATAACCAGCTGATTGATAGCCATGTACGATTGATTTGACCTTTTTACCTTTGATATCAAATATACTTAATTCTACATCTTGTCCTTTATCTAGTTCAAAACTAATTGTGGTTCTCGGATTAAATGGATTAGGATATGCAGCATAAGTGATAATATTAGGTTTTGACACTTCTTGATTAGGATCATTTCCTTGAACAACATTAGCTTTAAACTCAATATCATTTCCATATGCAATTCCATTTGAATTCTCAGCAAAAGCTCTGTAATAATAAGTATCGTTTGTTATCAGTCCACTGATTAGATAATTGAATTCTCCAACTTGTGGGTTGGATTGTAAAATGATGAGAGTATCACTAAGTGTTGGATATTTATTCCTACTTAAACAAAATCCATAACGAATTATTGCTTCATTTTCTAAATCTCTAAAACGGCCGATTAACTTAGTTGTACTGCTTGATATATAATCTGGGATATGACTGATGATTGATGGAAGGTTTTTATTTAATAAATGAGGATATGTTCCTCCTTCCATAGTCCAGTCATTATCAAAATCCCACCCTTTATCAATAAAATAACTTTGAGTGAGCATTTGGCTGTTCATTAATCCTGTTGCATATTCACCTGGAGCACCTCCTGTGGTATTTTGCAAGGAAGTGTTAATGTTCCAAAAATTATCATTCAAGTGAAAGCAGTCATAAGCAAAAGCAAAACTGCATACAAATCCTAAATTTGTTGAGTCAAATACTCGGCTATTTGAGTAACATTTTTCAATCACACTTTGATATTCAACTTGTCCAATAAAACCTGCATATCTATAGTATGAATAATTCTGTCCAGCATTAACATTTCCTGTACAATAAGAATTAAATATTGTTCCAAAATTTGAACCAACAAATCCTCCTGTGATATCTTTTCCTGATACATCACAAGTACTATAACAATTTTCTATGAATCCTTGGGTAAAATTGCTTGCAACGAAGCCCCCAAAATTGATTGTATAAGCATACTGATCTTGTCCAAACTCATTATAGTTTGATACAGCATTTACATCCCCTGAAACATAACAATTCTTTATTAATCCATTGTTCTTTCCAATAAATCCAGCTACATAATTCATCCCTCTAACCCATATATTCACAACACCTAAATCTTTTATGAGACTATTCTGAGTTACTCCAAACAATGCTACATTGTTTTGCATTGGAGTATTGATCGTTAAATTATTAATTGTGTGATTGTTGCCGTTATATGATCCTGAAAAGGGTGTGTTTGAGTTTCCAATTGGAGTGAAACTGGTTTGCCCATTTGCATCTATATCAGCTGTTTGAAGAAAATGTTTATCCCAGAATTGAGAATGTTGTGTCAGATATTCTAGGTTTTCATAAGAATTAATGATATAAGGATCATTTACTGTTCCTGTTCCAATAAATGGAGGGATTGGATGGGTTGTAAAACTAATTTGATCACTATAACTAGTAGCATTTGCTATTTGCAAAAAAGCTCTTACATAATATGTAGTATTAGGAGTTAGAGATGATATTGATATTGAATAATTATCGTTTTCGTATGGTTCACTCACTATTATTGAATTATTTACTGTGGGATACTGTGAGATTGAAAGGCAAAATCCGTATTCAAGAACACTTAATCCATTTGTTAATAAGTTTGCACTCAAAGTGACAGAATGATCGCTTATATTTTGTGGATTAAGAATTGTGACTATTGGCAAGTCTATTAATCTTAAGATCGGGAATCCATTATTAATCTGTGTATTAATAGACCAAACTCCATCAAAATTCCATCCTCGTTCTAAAAAATAATTTACATCTTGCATTTGTAGAGTGTTTAACCCTGATAATGAGTAACTATCATAGTCGCCTGAATTACTTGTCGATTGACCAGAGGTTTCTGTATTCCATATGTTTCCGAAGAAATGAATGAAAGGTGGAGGTGATCCATAGTGGAAAACTCCTGTGAACCCTAAATTTGTTGGGTGAGGAGCTATTTGCCAGTACACAGAACCTGTAGCGTAACAATTTTTAGCACTACTTCCGATTTCTGCAGAAAAGTTACCAAAATTTGTTGAACCTCCACTCAATCTATACACATCTCCTGTGCTGTAACAATTTTCAAGGTTATACGAAAATCCTGAAAATCCTCCGCAATAATCATTGCTATAAACGGTACAATTGGAATAGCATGATTGAATTGCATCTCCGATCCCGACAAATCCTCCAGTCATAGTATTTCCTCTAACAGTTCCCTGACTAAAAGAATTTTTGATAATCCCACAATTTTCACCAACAAAACCGCCACATAACGAAAACGAGTCATTTGATAAAACATTTACATTAGAATTAGAATTGCAAAAGTTTATTAGATAACCAAAATTTTGCCCGACAAAACCTCCAATATACTGATTACCATATACAGTGCAATTTGATTGAGAATTCTTGATTGAATAACTTCCATTATATCCAATAAATCCACCAATCATACTTTCAGAAGCAAGGGATTTAATAACTCCTGATACACTACAATTATCAATTATTGAATATTCGGAATAGCCTATTAAACCTCCAACATAATATACATTAGTTTTTAGAGTTATATTCAAAATATTGATATTATATAAGTTAGCATTATATGCAGAGCTGATAAATCCGATACTACCATTATCAGAAGTAAATCTATTAAGATAGATATTCGATATAGAAAAATTATTTCCATTGTATGTGCCACTGAATGTATTCTGTTCGTTTTGATCAATAAAATATCCTATTGGTATCCATCCTTTTGCAGAATCTGGTGTGTTTGGATCGTTATCATGATCACTAACAAACCAATTCGCTGTTGGACTAGCATCAATATTAGCAGTTTGGACAAAATGTTTGTCCCATGAATTATTATTGATACTGATCCAATATAAATTCTCTAAACTACCGATTTGATAAGGTGATTCAACCGTACCTGAACCTATAGGTGCTATAGCAGTTTGACAATAAACAATTAAAGGAATTAACATAATAATAATAAAATAAATATTTCTCATTTCTCCTCCATTAAACTAAATCAATATTGATCAATAATAGAACACTTGTCAATAAAAATTTTTACAGTTAATAAAAAAATCTATTATTTAGTAAATTTTTTGTAGCCTTTTCGAATTTTTTATACTAATAGTAAAAAAGAAGAAGGGAGAACATCATGATGGATGAAAAATCTGATCTTGCTGAAGAATTCAGCTCTTTACTCTGCAAGCATGCTTCTATTATCAAAAAGATGATATTCCTGTATGCTGATGATGAATCCGATCGTGCTGATCTTGAACAGGAAATCTGCTTACAGTTATGGAAATCATATCCAAATTTTAAGTCTTTATCAAAATTTGAAACCTGGATGTATCGAGTCTCACTCAATACAGCACTAATACATGTTAAGAGAAAAAAATCATTTTTTAGATTGCAAAACAAAATCAAAGCGAATGCAAATATCTTTGATTATTGCGAAGCAGATGAATATGAAATTCCTTTAACAATAGTAAAGCAATGCATTGGACAATTAAAAAATATTGAAAAAGCTTTGTTAAACTTTTACTTCGAAAAGAAAACCTATGCTGAAATTGCCGAAATAATGGGGTTCAGCACAAAGAATATCAACGTAAGAATGTGTCGTATCAGAAAAAAACTTAAAAACTTAATTGAGTTAAAACTCAGGGAGGAATAATGCTGTCTCATGAAATTGAATTGAAAAAAAAAATTAAACAAGTCATACAAAACACCACTCATTCAGAAATGTCATATTTCAAAAAAGATAACTATATTTATCTTATATTTTGTCTCATTGATCTAATTTTATTTGGACTGATGGCATTTACATTCAGAAATAACAATCTGATGCTTATCTTGTCAGTCAGTATTTTTTTTATTCTTTTGCTGTTTTCCGCTTATACACTTTGGCTTTTCCAAAAATTTAATAGGATTCATACTTTTGATGATACCACAGATAAAGTAATCGAAAAACATATCAGCTTTTATAACAAAGAATATGCACTTTACTTGCTGATAAAACCACTGATTATTATTGCTGGCGCTTTTGCAATTACTGCGATGACCGATCAGATCAATGGGCATTACGTAATTTATAACCCACTGATATTTACGATGATTTATATTGTTGTTTACTTTATTATCTATATACTTAACCGCTACTTTAGCCTGTATTACTCTGAAACTTATATCATTCATCTAAGAGGACTGAAAAGTGAATTGGAAGAAGATTACGATGATATTAAAAATCCTAATCAAATGAAAATTCTTATTCTCATCCTCATGCTCATTCTTTTATTAACAGTCGGCTTTACATTTCGTTTTCTCTTGACATAAACTGCATATCCTGTAATGTAAAGAAAATTTAAGGAGGAATCATGATTATTACAACAACAAACACGGTTGAAGGAAAAGAAATTAGAGAATACAAAGGCTTGGTTTTCGGTGAAGTGATTGCCGGAGTAAATATTGTAAAAGACCTTTTTGCTGGCATCACAGATATCTTTGGTGGAAGATCAGGAACTTATGAAAATGAACTCATTCATGCCAGAGAAGAAGCGCTTTCAGAGATGAAACAACGCGCTTACTCAATGGGAGCAAATGCAATTGTTGGCGTAGATGTAGATTATGAAGTCTTAGGACAAAATGGCAGTATGTTGATGGTTTCTGTATCCGGAACCGCAGTTGTCGCTGAATAAAAAATTCTTACAATAAATTGAGAAATATGATCTGTTGATTCAGATGATATTTCTCTTTTCTTATATAGTTATGATATAAAAGCATATCATATTTTAAGTTTATATCATATCAAAATGTCCTTGTCTTACTATTTTTGAGTAATATTCAATTTTAAAAATTATGGCATTTACATTGCATATTCTATTAATATCTAAGTTTAAGTAAAAGGGGAGAAAAATGAGGAAATCCTTAATAATTATGCTTTTCTTGGTTCTGTGTTTCATTACCTTGAATGCAGAGATCAAGTATAGTTTGGTAAAAGTGTATTGCCCAAGTGATTTAGAATTAAAACAATTATTAAAAGACGGTTTTGATGTTCTAACTCAAAAGGGGATCAAAAACAATCAGGTTGAAGTGGTAGCCCATCAGGATGATTTAAAAAAATTAACAGATCGGGCTTATTCTTATGAAATAGTTTATGAAGATTTTTCTGCATTTCAGAGATCTCGTTTAACCCAACCAAGAACTCCAACGATTCAGATCGGTCAAGGTTCTTTAGGCGGATATTTTACTTATCCCGAAATGATGTCTTTTGTAGATTCCTTACACAACGCTTATCCAAGTATCATGTCTAATCTTCAAGTTATTGGTCAAACAGTTGAAGGGCTGGATATCAAAGCTTACAAATTATCTGATAATCCTAATTCTGAAGAGAATGAACCAAGAACTTTGATTACTGGATTGCATCATGCACGTGAACCGATGTCGATTGTTGCTCCTTTGTACTATACTCAGTGGCTATTGGAAAATTATGGAACAAACCCTCTCGCTACCTATTTAATCAATGAAAGAGAAATTTGGATTATCCCAATCCTAAATATTGATGGTTATTTATACAATCAACAGATTTCTCCTGGTGGTGGTGGTATGTGGAGAAAGAATAAAGCGGATAATAATAATAATGGCGCGTTTAATAATAATTATGATGGCGTCGATCTCAATCGAAATTATGGTTTTGAATGGGGCTATGATAATGAAGGCTCAAGTAATGAACCAAGTGCTGAAACATATCGCGGACCTTCTGCTTTTTCTGAACCAGAAACTCAGGCAATCAGAGATTTTTGTATTGCTAAAGGATTTAAAACAGCGTTAAGCTTTCATACATTTGGTGATCTGTTTATCTATACAGGTCATGCAAATGGTGATCCTGTTGAAGATACGGCTCTACTTCAGGAATATGCTGTAACCATGACCAAAGATAATGGTTATACCTATGGAAACGGGATGGAAACTGTTAATTATACGACCAATGGAGACTCTGATGCATGGATGTATGGAGATCAAACTTCTAAACCAAAAATTATATCTTACACTCCTGAAATCGGTGACCAACTCGATTACTTCTGGGCTCCTACTGATAGAATTATTCCGCTTGCTCAAGAAAATCTCTTCTCTCAACAATATATTACGCTCATAGCAGGTGCTTATCTTCAAGTGATGAATACACGCGTCAACGATAGTACAGGCGGTGATAATAATCATTTTGGTGAAGCGGGAGAAACTTTTGATCTCTATGTTAAAATCAAAAATAAAGGCTGGAATACATCAATTAGCAATGTCAATGCGGTGTTGAGTTGCACAGATCCTATGGTGACTATAAATAACAGTAGTGCTAACATCACAAGTTTAAATGCGCTGCAAGAAATTGAAATTCACTTTAACATTACGCTCTCTGCTCAAATGACTTCTGGACACAAATCACAATTCTCAGTTCAAATGAGCAATTCTCAGGGATACAATCTGACTGAGTCTTTCACTCATGTGTTTGGAACACCATTCATCGTTTTCTATGATAATGCAGAAAATGGTTTTTCAAATTGGACAACAAACGGACTTTGGAATATAGATTCTCAAAAATCTGCTTCAGGACAGTTCAGCTTTAGCGATTCTCCTGGTAGAAATTATGCAAACAATTCAAATACTAAAATGATGCTCACTCAAGGTATTGATCTGTCTCAGGCAAATAATGCTTACTTGAACTACAAAATCAGATGGGATATGGAACGCCATTATGATAAAGCCCAGGTTGCTTTTTTAAATAGTAATAATCAGTGGGTCTATCAGGACGGTCAGTATATGACCTATGGCACTGGGGCAGGCGTTCAAACAACTGGTGAGCCTCTTTATAATGGGTATCGTGATCTGCAGTGGTTTGATGAAGAAATTGAAATTACGCAAAATTTCCAGGGATCAAACTTTAAAATGGCTTACTCATTGGCATCGGATGAAGGAATAACCGCTGAAGGTGTCTTTGTTGATGATATTATGGTTATTTCTTATACGGATCAGCAGTTCCCTCCATATTTTGCCTATGTCTCTGATCAACTGCCTAATACCAGTTTTTTAGGACCATATCCTGTTCAGGCAATTGTAAGTGATCCTCAGGGACTTACTGGAGTTCAGTTAAAATACAGTACCAATAATAACCAATTCTTGACTGTAAATATGACAGAAACAGCTCCGCATTACTATTCAGCAAATATTCCGGGAATGACTTTAGGGACCACAGTTTATTATTACTTTAGTGCAACTGATGCTCAAAATAATACAACAAATAGCCCTGTTAATCAATTTTTAGTCACCAATATCCCTCCTGAAATCGCTGTTAATGCAGGTTTTATCGATTTGACAATTAATGGTGTCGGTTCAGTGAATTCAACATTTGAAATTGAAAATAATGGGGAACTACCTTTAGAATATCAAATCTATGCAACAACTGCAATTCCTGTTAGAAATTTACCCAAAAGAGATCTTCTTGATATAGAAAAGATTAATAATACCATTCGGAATTCTCAGCTCAATTCACAAAAAAAACTCAGTCAGCCCCATTTAAACTCTATTCAAGACCGAGAAATGACATTAATCATTGAAGATGCTTTAGATGAAAATGAAGATATCTATCCTGATATTCATACAATATACGGTGAAGTGGCAAATGGAAATTTAAACCTTCAGATTAATCTTGATAATACGATCAATTGGGCTAATACAATTCTTGTCATCTCCATTGATACCGATCAAAATATTAATACGGGTGCTTATCCTCCTGGATTAGGTATATGTACAGAAAGTCAAAATATTGGCTCTGAACGTGAAATGATTGTCGATCCAGGTAATCAGCTTGGGAATGGAAGTGTTGCAATTCTGCTTGATGAAGTTGGAGAGAATGCATTTGCTGTCGTTCCATTAACACTTGGTACAAACACCATCACATTATCAATGCCGATGGAAGCATTAGGTGATAATGACGACAATATGGATATGACAGCACTTTCTTTACCTTCAGCTCAATCAGCTGATCATATCGATATTGCCCCAAATTCGGGTCATGGCACTTTAGGCCTTCCTGGGGCACCTTCATGGCTTCAAATTAATCCGTCTTTTGGTGTTATACCAAATCAAGAAGGTGAGAATATCACGATTACTGCAAATTCAGCAATGATGGAAGATGGTCTATATATGGCTGAACTACATATTATTTCAAATGATCCTGATTCTCCTGAAATATTAATTCCTGTCTCTTTTGAAGTCAGTGGTGTCAGCAATGATCAACCTGTTACTGCGATAAAAGATAGAATTAATGCTAATTATCCAAACCCTTTTAATCCAAGTACAAGTATCAGCTTTTCTGTCAGTCAGCCTGCTTTTGTTGAAATGGAAATTTTCAATATTAAAGGTCAAAAAGTAAGTCAGTTGATTCATCAAAATATGGAAAAAGGCACTCACAAAATCACATGGAACGGAAATGACGATAAAGGTAAGAATGTTGGCAGTGGTGTTTACTTCTGTCGTTTAAAGGTTAATCATCAATCGCTTGATACACGAAAGATGCTACTGATTAAATAGATCTTCAATTATAAAAGGCTGGTTAATGACCAGCCTTTTTTTCTAAGATCTGCTTGTAAATATTAATAAAAAAATCGTCTTGAAATAGTGTTGACGTATTTTCAAAAAATGAAGTTAAATCAACTGACTCCAAATGTTCATAAATTGACGCCTGCAAAAGCATTTCGAGTTTATCCATTTGTTTTATGAAAATTGACTCGTTGCTTTCTCCCTTTTCAAACTCAATCCAAAGATCAATCCACTCTTCTGAATCAGGAATAGTGGACATAAATTGTTTGATCGCTTCTAATTCTATAGTGTATTTACTATCACTACTAATATTTTCAGATGGGATAATATCTCCGATAAGAGATTCTGCACAATCGTGAATCAATGCCATTTTAATTAATCGATCAAAGTCCATTTCTACAGGATAGGCAGGAGCATATTGAAGACATAACATTGCCACTGCAAAGGAATGCTCTGCAACAGATTCGCATCGCTCTTTGGAAATACCTGATACCAGCCATCCTTGTCGATATAGATTTTTCAACCCAAATATCAAGGAATAATACTTGAATGGATCTTCTTTAATTATATGCTGTTGATACTTCTTTTCATTCATAATCATATCTTCAATTCTTTGCATTGCTGATTTCACGTATTAATTGATCGTGAATCAATTGATTGGAACAAACAATTACATCATCCGAAAAATTCCATCTTTTACCATCAAGATTTGTCACTAATCCTCCAGCCTCTTCAATAATTAATAACCCTGCACTCACATCCCATGGATTAAGATACCATTCCCAGTAACCTTCATAAACTCCTTTTGCGACATGACACATATCCAGAGCTGCACTGCCAGGTCTTCTGATTCCATGTACCTTACCTAATAACTCTTTATAAATCTTGATATTGTCCACTGGTGCTGTCATAAAATTATAGGAAAAGCCTGTGCCAAGAAGTGATCGCGAAAAATAGTGTTCACTGCTTACATGAATTTGCTCTCCATTCAGAAAAGCTCCTTGTTTTTTTGAGCTGAATAATATTCATTGAGTATTGGATTGTAAACAAAAGCCATTTCATGAATCCCATTTACTAAGAGAGCAACAGAGATACACACAAATGGAAATCGGTGTACAAAATTTGATGTTCCGTCTATTGGATCAATTACCCAAAGATATTCTGCTTTCTTGTGAGATGAATCACTCTCTTCAGCTAAGAACTTCGAGTCGGGGATTAAATTTGAAAATTCATTGATTAGAAACGCTTCAATTTCTTTGTCTGTTTCTGTTACTAAGTCATAAGCATTTGATTTTTCAGTAATTTTTTTAGGGGAATAAAATGCTGCCCTTAGTTTATTTCCAGCTTCTATAATCACCTGATAAGTTTGATTATATATGTTGACCATTTACTTCTCCTTATCAATTAAAAAACTGAGGATTCGTTGTCTCTTGGCTTTTTGTTCAAAACTCAGCTTAATTATTTTTTTAAACTCTTTTCTTCTTAAATCGAATCTTACGCACTCTTCATTGACTATCTCTGTATTAAAATCATACAGATCAGAGTAATTATTTTTAAAGAACATACCGATTTGGTCTAAATCTTCAATGGGCAGAATGTCAACCAGGAATAGACAAAATGCAATGATATCTCGGGCGGGATTATCCTTCTCAATTTGTGAAAAGTCAATCAAATAGGCTTGATCTTTAGTACAGATGAAATTCCCTGGATTGGGATCAGTATGACACAATGATAAACTTTGAGTGAGTGTGTGAAAGTGAACCAGACATTCCAAACACAAAAAGAAATGAGTGATTTTACTGGGATGTTTTCCCTCAATTCTATCTAATTCAATACGCATATCGGAATAATGCCCCAATAATTTTGGTGTGATGTCAAGGTTCATTTGATAAATCATTAGTTCATTTTGGTATTCTTCTAAAGAATTACAATGTTTAATGACGATGTCTTCTTTTATCTCTATTTTAGTCTTCATCTTTTAAATATGATTGAGCATAATTAATAATATTTTGCTCAAGTCCAAGCAACTCAGCGATCATGAATGCAGACTTTGGCACTTCAGAATTTATATCTACAGGGATCATTTGATAGTTAAAATACTGATGAACTTCAGAAAGATTATTCTTCAAATAACTTTTATCTTTGTTTTTAAGCGTCTCAAAATCTTCATTTGAAATACCAATTAATCGAAAATGCTCTGTGTTTTTTACATCCTTAGGGGGATTGAAATGAGTCGCACATATATAATTACCTTTTTGGTGCTCAGAAAAATAGCGGATTACTGCACGCGATAATGCAGTACCTTCTTCTGGATTTGTTCCGCGGGCAAATTCATCCATGAGTATCAAACCCCAGCCTTTTTTCTCTATCAGATTCTGAAGTTCAACCACTTCTATTGCAAAACTGCTTAAATCTGCCTGATGCTCTTGATTTAGTGGGCCAGAAAAAAAGATAAAATCAGGAATAAACATTTCTGCTTCTTCAGCAGGAATAGGTATGCCCAGTGAACAAAGAATAAATGCTTGTCCGATACTTTTAATAATGCTTGTTTTGCCTGCCATATTTGCGCCTGTTAGGATTACTGTAGACTTTTTGAAAAAGACATCGACAGGCTGATAATCAAGATTAAGGGCATTCAATTCATCTTTAAGAATCAGATGCTTTAAACTTTTAAGATTAATTTCTTTACGATCACTTAATACAGGAATACAACAATGATAATTCTTGGCGAAAATCGCTTTTGCTAACATTAGATCAAAATCTCCTATTTCATGAAAAGCACTTAAAAGCTCTTTCGATTCTAAGGCTATTGATTGAGTAATTTTTAATCTTGCTTTCTTTTCTTCATCTTGTTGAATGTGATTTAAATCAGATATTTGCTGTTCCAAAGAAAGGATTGTTTCATTCTTTTTCAGTTCAAAAGTGACATTCGCAAAGTTTTCGTTTTCAATACTTAAATAGGGACATTGAGTCATTCTCTCAAGCAATTCTGTGTTCATACGGGAAATTGTAATTTTCCCAAAAAAATCATAAAGATGGTATTCTTGAATTAAAGATTTTTTTAAACTACTTTTTTCTTCTTCAATTTGCTGTTTGAATCTTTGAATCTTATCGAATACCTGGTATAGCTCACTGGTATATGCAGGATTTAAGTAAAAAGCAGGAATATTCTGCTTGTCAAAATCAAGAAAGGCAAATAATTCAGAAAAATCTCTAAAAGGAATGATTTGAATGATGTTTTTTGCTTTTAAAAAATGAATACACTTTTGGTAGAAATATATGAAATGCTTAATTTCAAATATTTCGTGAATATCTAAAGGGATTATTTCTTCTGTATTAGTTTGAGATACGATGCTTTGTATGGTTTTTTCAATCCATTGGAAATGGCTGATATAATGCCCCATTGATGTAATGAAATCAGGATGCTTGTTGAATGATTGCATGATTAAATTGATTTTTTGATAATACTGATTCAATTCAACGATTTTGGAACTTTTAAATGCCTTGAAATTCTTGTGTTTATTTCTTCCTAATTCAGAAAACGCTTTTATTTTACTGAGTAATTCAAATGTTTGAAGTGCTTTCTCTGATTTTTTATCAAGTATTGCGTTCATTAAAACCCCAAATTTTATAAATAGAAAGAGCAACGAGAGGCCTCGTTGCTCTAAAAAAACAATTAATGATTATTTGCTAACCACACATTTACGATAAACATAAAAATAGATAGTGCCAACAAAGAAAGCACCACCAATAATGTTACCAATAGTTGCAGCAACAAGATTATTCATAAATCCGCCCATGGTGATAGTTCCCATCGTATCAACCATCATTCCCATTGGGATGAAGTACATATTTGCAATACTATGTTCAAATCCTGAAGCAACGAATGCCATAATTGGGAAAAAGATACCAAAGATTTTACCAATGATATCATGAGATGCTAAAGCTACCCATACAGCAAGACATACTAACCAGTTACAAAGAATTGCTCTGACAAAAGTTTGTGTAAATGTTAATCCAGCTTTTGTTGATGCAATCGCAACAGCTTTTGTGCCTACAGCATTTAATGCGCCATCAGCACCAAATAGTAAGCCTGAATGATAAATCATATATGCGATAAATAATGATCCTACAAAGTTGGCAAAGTAAACTACTACCCAGTTTGTTAACATTTTTCCAACGGTTGTTTGTCCTGATAAAACAGACATCCAAATCAAGTTATTCCCCGTAAAAAGTTCTGCACCTGCGATGACAACAAGCATAAGTCCTACACTGAAGACTGCTCCGCCTAAAACCATAGCAAGCCCTGGATCAACGACGTTTGCCATAACGCGAGTCGCTAATTGAGCGCCAAATGCAATAAAAGCACCAGCTAAGAAACCCATAACAATCATTTGCATAATTGATAGTTTACATTTGCTGACACCCACTTTTTCCATTACTGTTTCTGCAATGCTCTGTGGTGCATTAAAATTCATGTATCCTCCCATGTTTTTTTAATAACGCAAAAATAGGAATGTTTGTTTATTGTGTCAATAGAAAATTGAAAAAATAAGCAAATTATCAAAATATTTCTATTTTTTTATATTATTTTGAAGAATATTTGATATGATTGACGAGACATGATAAAGCTCATATGGTTTTTGAAGGAACTGAATATTATTCACTTGCTCGGTGATCTGTTGATCAATGATATCTCCATATCCGGTAGAAAGAATGATTGGAATATCTCTGTTGATAATCCTGATTTTTTGGATCAATTCGATCCCAGACATTTTTGGCATTGTCATATCTGTGATAACAAGCTGATATGACTGCGGATTGTCTTGAAAAAATTCCCAGGCTTCATTACTATCTGTTGTTGATATTACGGTATATCCTAAATAACATAAAAATTCTGTAATTAGGGTAGTGATGGATTTTTCATCATCTACAAAGAGGATTTTTTCGTTTCCTTTTTCATATTGGTAGCTTACATTCTCGTTTTCAATCTGAGAAAATTCAAGCTTTGGTAAATAGACATTGAAGGTTGAGCCTTTATTGATTTCACTTTCAACATCAATAGTCCCTTTATGGACTTTGATAATGCCGATTACAACTGATAAACCGAGTCCTGTACCTTCACCCGACTTTTTTGTTGTAAAATAAGGCTCGAATATTTTCTCAAGATGTTCCTTGCTGATTCCGATTCCACTGTCTTTGATACTGATCTTGTAGTAGAACCCAGGCAATAGATTCAAATTTGGAGTCTTCTCTTTAATCTTCGTTTTAACGATAGAAATTTCAAGTTTTCCTTTTCTGTCCTTCATTGATTGATAAGCATTCGTGCATAAATTCATAATGACCTGATGGACTTGTGTGTAATCACCAAGAACAACTGCGTGGTCAATGTTATGATTGAATTCTAAATCAATACTTGAAGGGAGTGATGGTCTGAGGAATTTAATTACTTCATCTATAATAACGCTTAGATCAATAGGCTTAAAAATTGTTTCTGTTTTACGGCTGAAAGTCAGGATCTGTTTGATCAGATCTTTTGCTCTTGAGCTTGCATTTAGTACTTCCGAAAGATATTTCTTCTGGTTTTCATTCTCATTCTCAAAATTCATTGCCATTTCAGCATAACCAATGATTGCTGCCAGAATATTATTAAAATCATGTGCAATACCACTTGCAAGTGTGCCAAGAGATTCAATTTTTTGTGCTTGTCTGAGTTGCGAGAGCAAGAGACTTTTCTCTTGTTCAATTGCATTGAGCTCAGTAACATCGATTGCATAACAGAGTAATCCAGTTACTTTATCTTCGTGATCAAGTAAGGGGATTCGATCCACGGAAAAATAATAAGAGTTTTGTTTAAACTTTACATGTTCTACTTTATGAAAAATTGGTTTTTTCTCTGATATCGCATTTAAATCAAACTCATGATTAAATAGAGTTTTTTCTTCAAAGAGATCAACATCTGTTTTTTGTATAATATCACTCGGTGAAAGATTAAAAAAAGAAAGAAATTTATTATTTGCCTGAATATATTTTAATTCTGCATTTTTATAAAAAATAAAGGCAGGTGCCGTGTCGAGCATAAGTTGCAATTCTTGATTTTTTTGTCTGATGACTTCTTTTGAATAATACAACTGCTCATTTTTTTCAATGACTTTCTTTTCAAGTTTATCTACCATTTCCAGATATTTTTCTGTCGTGATATCATACTCGATCTGAGTGAGCTTGAGCTCATTTTTTAACTGTCTGAGCTGAATTTTTAAAAGTGAATTTTCTTCTTTTTCTGCTGAATATTCTGTTGATTTATCGTTTAACATAATGACTCCACCGGATTGGAACTATTCAGAAACTTCAGAGCTATAATGTAACTTTAGGGGTGTAGTTTGAGAATCTCGTTTTCTAAGAACTAAAACCATCCTAAAGCCTCCATTCTGACTAAGTCTTCCTGGACTGATTCCATAATATTTTCTAAACCCACTTCATCAAGATCATACATTTTTAATGAAGAGCGATATGTGAACTGATTGGTATGATCAAGGTCTGAAAAACCGAATCCTTTTTGAGTGCATAACTGGTCGATAATGTATAAAACAGTGGCTTCTTTACGAATATGATGAGGCGCAAGTAAAGGTTGGTGATGAAACTTAATGGGCAGATACAGCTTTTCATGAAAGTCCCACTCTTTCATCATTTCAGATGCTAAAGTGGCATGATCAAATCCAAACTCTTTTTGTTCAATTTCATTGATATTCATTTCTGAATTATTAAATTGATTAAGAATACTTCTAAACTTTAAGGGTTGAAACTGTTCGATCATAATTAATCCGATGTTATGAAGTAAGGCTAAGGAATAAATGTCGTTACCCAATTCTTTAAATTCTCTGCGATAAATTAACTTTCCTGTTAAAGCTGAGGCGATACAGAATTTCCATAAATTACTTCTACTGAAAAACTCGTCTAACTCGTTGCCTACAAATAACTCTAAGACTTTCATACTTAACGCAATATGCTTTACTGCATCAAATCCGATCCAGATGATTGCTTCCTGAATATCTGTGATTCGGCGTGACATCCCATAATAGGCTGAATTTGCCAGTCTGAGGATTCTTACTGCTAAAGGTGCATCAATTTCTACAAGTTCTTTTAACTGTTTTGCGGTTGCTAATGGGTCATTGATGAGTTTAACCAGTTCAAGAAGGACTGTTTTTATCGAAGCGAGTTCAGAACCGTGGATTAATTGTTTGAGCTCATTCAGATTTAATTGTTTTTCATTCATATGATCCTCATCTATAGAATTTCAGTTTAGAAATTACTCTAATTGCAAACTTAACATAATTTACTTTTTTTATCAAGTAAAATCTCATTTATTTGTGTAATTCCCAAAAGTTTTTCACGTAATTGATTAATTTGCTGTGATTTGTGAAATTATGAAAGTGTGACCATTCTTCTGGAAAGAGTTGTTTATACTGACGATCAGGGTATCTTTGGTCGATTAGAATGATGATCCCTTTGTCATTTTCAGATCGTATGACTCTACCTCCAGCTTGTAAGACTTTATTAAATCCTGGATAACGATATGCGTAATTAAACCCATTTTTATGTTGTAAACGGTAGTATGCACTGATTAGGTTTTTTTGCAAATCCATAAATGAAAGACCTGCTCCTATGATAATCGTGCCAATGAGTTTTTCACCACTCAAATCAATCCCTTCACCAAATATTCCGCCTAATACTGCAAATCCAAGCAGTGTAAATGAGTTTTCTGAGGAAAACTGATCAATAAATTTCTGTCTGTCCTGTTCGCTCATTACTCGTTCCTGAACAATCACTCTAATATTTTGACCTTTGATGTTAATTCTTCGCATGATTTGGTTTAAGAAATCAAAAGATGGAAAATAGATCAGATAATTCCCCTGTTTCAGTTGAGTGATATCTATGATTAACTGCGTGATGGTTTCATAGCTGTTTTCACGAAATTTATATTCTGTATTGACAGAAGAGTAAATCGCACCACCGCACATGTTTTTTTTAAAAGGAGACTTTAAATTGAGTTGCTCATTTCGATCAAAGTCAATGGTACACATCTCTTCAAAATAATCCATCGGAATTAGTGTTGCAGAAAATACACTGGAAGAGACAGACCGTTCAAAACATTGAGTGAGGTAAGAACTGGCATTGAGACAGAAGAGCTTTAAATTAAATGTATTGTCTTTTTTCAAAAGCAGAACTTTATAATCTTCGTTTTTTAAGTCATGTATCATCAGATAGAAATATAGTTGAAAATAGTACTGTGTCAGTACAAATTTCATTTTTCCAGCTCTCTGTTTCGGTATCCAAAACTCCAACCGGATCAGGATCATTCTGATGTCTGGAATGACAAACTCGGGTAGTTTTTCGAGTAATATCTCATTTTGTTTAAAGGATGCTGATAATTGAGAAAGCTTGTCTTTAAAGGCAACTATTGTTTTTTTTAGTTGCGAATCGTCATTTTTAAAAAATTGTAAAGGAGAAAGCAAGAGTTCACTGGTCAGATTCCCAGAATACATTTCTCGGGACCGATCAGGAAGATTATGTGCTTCATCCACCAGAAAACAATAAGGTTCTGACACCTCTTCAAAGAATCTTTTCAACACCACTCTTGGATCGAAGACATAGTTATAATCACATATAATCACATCAGCAAAAAGAGCCAATTGCAAGGAAAATTCAAAGGGGCATATCTCGTATTTCAGGGAAATCTGATCAATATATTCTCTGGTCCATTCATCTTCTGTGAATGCTTCATAAAGGGCTGTTCTGGCTTTGTCATAATAGTTTTCAGCATATTTGCAAAAATCGGGTTCACACAATGGAAATTCCTGATAGCATACTTTTTCTTTGGCTGTGAGAATCAGTTGCTTGATTCGTGCTCCGTTATTTGACATCAATTGAACGCTAAAATGAGCTACAGCTCGACCAACAGTTTTCGCTGTCAGATAGAAGATTTTATCTACCTTTCCTTCGCTCAGTGCTTTTAAGGCAGGATAAAGAGATGCTAAAGTTTTTCCAGTTCCGGTAGGTGCTCTGACAAAGAGGATTTTTCTTTTTTCAATTGCTTCATAGACGGCATGATGCATCCTTTTTTGTTCTTTTCTAAACGCAAAAGGAAAGCTGAGCGCTTTAAGCGATTCATTTCTCATCTCTCTCCATTGCTTGACTGTTTTCGCCCAGGAAAGCCATTTTTCGATGGTATAAGAGAAGAAATATTCTAACCATGTAAATGAAAAATTAACGCGAAATGAGTGCTCTTTAGCTGTTTCATTGATATAATAGGTCAGTTGCACATCAATCTGCTCCAAGTCATGTTGCAATGCCCATATATAAGCATAGATCAGTGCCTGAGCCCAATGAGTAGGACTCTTGCCATAGAGTAAGGGAACCGCTTCTTTAAAATCCTTCAGTGCAAAGAAATGAATCGTATCAAAATGAATCTCTTTTTGCAAAACACTTAGAGTTTTGATTTCCTCTAAAACCGTAAGTGAGCCATCTGTAAATAAACCGTCAATTCTTCCGCTGATTTCTATGGTCAAGGGGCTTAAATGTAATATATGTTTGATTGTGATTTCGGACTGATAATTTTGATCTCTGCCTTTTTGAACGATCTGATGTCCGACAATGCCATTTAATCTTCGTGCCTGATTTTGGAATGAAAGTGCTAAATGACCTTTTTGAAAAACAAAGTCAACCAGTTGACCAACAGAGATTTTTAAATGAGAGTTTTGACTCATGACTTATTTAAAAATACAGAGACGCAAATTGCGTCTCTGAAAAAATAGTTGATTTTATGTGATTGATCAAGGGTAAATTCTGTAAATCATACGAGGGAAAGGAATTGTTTCCCTGATATGTTTGGTGCCTGTCATCCAGGTGACAAGTCTTTCAAGACCGATACCAAATCCGCTGTGAGGAACTGAACCGTATTGTCTTAAATCAAGATACCACTGATAAGCTTCCATATCCATCTGTTCGTGTTTCATGCGTGATTTAAGCACTTCATAATCGTCCTC
>CAZNKI010000011.1:0-76890 GCA_964573665.1 uncultured Candidatus Cloacimonadota bacterium
TGAGCTTGTGATGAGCTTGTGATGAGCTTGTGATCAATAAACATATAATCTCCTTGAATATTTTTAACAAAAAGATAATAATTTAAATATTTTGTCAATAGTTATTTTTACTAACAATATTTAAAAGATTCACTAGTTTTCTACAGGATAGAATACAGAATCTAGTTGAGCGTAAAAGGGGAAATGGCTGAGAATAAAGGAAATGACAATACCTTTAAAATACTTGATATCAAATATCTTTGAAAGAGCTTTTTAGAAGAAAAAACATGATATTTCGACCCTAAACTCCTCACTTACTCTCTACGTACCCCTTACGTGCTCTCTATCTGGCTATTTGTTTTACAGAAAAAAGATAGTTTCTGCTTTTTCTTCTGTGAGAAAGTGTTAACTATTGATGTTATTTGTAGAGCAAGTTGCCAGCTTGCTTTTTACAGGAGCGTGGACGTCCTCGTCCACGAAAAAGACAAAGTAAACGAGGACGTTTAAATAACGACATTCAAGCAAGATGTCTGTATGTTTAAATGATAATCTCACCTCCTGCGGGGCTCATTTTCAGGAGATTGATACCGTATGCTACGCTTCGCTTGCATACGGTTATTGAGATATAGTCCCTGCTGGACAAAATAGGTAATTTTTAAAATGATAAGATTATGATCATATCTGGTGTCTCTGATTATACGATTCCAGTCACCCAGAGCGAAAGAATTTATGAGTCGCGATAAATCAACGCCTCTACTGGATGATCCGTTGGTCGTTAAAATCGATGTGCCAGATGGATTTCAGATGGTCGTAATGATTTCAGAATGGAAGTGTCGCAATCTAGTAGATTACGCTACAGAACTTGATGCAAGAAGTACTATAGGAGATCCCACGCTACGCTCTGGATGACAGATGCTTGTGATGTTCAATGTGCCAGATGGATTTCAGATGGTCGTTTGATTTGCTTTTTCGGACGAACAGCACTTCATTTCATTCCGCTTCGTACATCCCCACAAACCGTAAAAATTGCGTTGCCAGCTTGAAAATATGCCGTAAATCTCAATTCCCCTCTATGGAGGGGTGGACGCTTTAGCGGACGGGGTGGTCATTGTTTATGTATTTGATCAACAATATTTTAACGATGATATTATTTCGGAAGCATTAGATTTCGATGGTTGGATAAATCGGGTATTTGTATTAAACACAAAAATGTCACCCAGAGCGAAAGAATTTATGAGTCGCGATAAATCGACGCCTCTACTGGACGAACAGTTGGTCGTATAAATCAAAGTGTCAGATGGATTTCAGATTGTCGTTTGATTTGCTTATTCGGACGAACACCGCTTTTTTTTCTGAGATTCAAGCAAAAATGGCGATTACTTGAAAAAGTGAACTCTTTTTTGTGTGAGCATGGTATTAATTTCTGCTCTATGTGGTGAGATTTCTATACTAATAGCTCCGTCAATTCCGGTGACTAAGGTGTTTACTTGTCTTGCAGATAAGGTTTGGATGGTTTGTTTATGGGGAAAGTTAAAGCGATTGTCTTTTGCGCAGGTGATGATTGCCACTTTGGGATTGATACTAACGATCATCTGTTGATGAGAACTGCTTCTACTGCCATGATGCGGTATTTTCAGAAAATCTGCCGACAAGAGATCAAGATAATGTTCGAGGAGATATTTTTCCGCTTCTTCTTCAATGTCTCCCGTGAATAAAAATCTAAAATCATCTACGATCCATTGGCAAACGATGGCATTGTTGTTCATTTGATCTGAAATGAACGATGCGTCTGGATGCAGAAAGAGTAGTTTAGATTTCTTTAGAGGAATGCTGAAAGTATCTCTCATGGCAATAATATGAGGGATTTTACTATTTCTTAGTACATCAATCAGGAGGGAATCTTTTTGATGGATTTGATGAATGATCAGGTGCTTGATTTTCAGCTTTTGTGACAAGCGTTTTAGACCACCAATATGATCTGAATGTGGGTGAGAGATGATCACATAATCAATAGATTTGATATTTTTCTTTAAACAGTATGAAATGAGATTATTATCAATTTGGGCTTTATTTTCTATAAGATCAGCTGTATCAATGACAATTTGTTCATTTTGATCGGTTTCTATCAAAAAGGCATCAGAAGTGCCTGTATTAAAGTAAGTCACTTTGTTGACAGAGGGATATCGATCCTGTAAGACAATCAACAAAAGCAATGTCGTGATACTAAGTACAAAGCCTCTTTTTAGATTAATCCGCTTAATATTCCATAGGAAAAACAGCAAGATCAAGCTGGCACTAAGGATCAGCATTTGTTGAAGATTGATCGCATAATTGAAGATCAATGGAAGGTTTGAGAAAAAACGCAGACTTATTTCAAATAGTGTGATCAGAAACTCATGACTTTTGATCAGATAAGAATAAATCAGAGTATTTGACGGAATAAATAGCAGGATCAGTGTACTCGGCATTAACACTGTAAACAGAGGGATGACAATCAGATTGCTTAGGATTGCATTGAGATTGATTTCCTGAAAGAAGTAAAACATTATCGCTGAAGTAAATAAACTGACAAAAATAGTGCTGACAATGATACCCAATCCCTTATTGAGAAGAAGTGAAAAACGATTTGAGAAAAGGGAAATATGGAATGAAGCGATTATTTGTTGGCTAAATTTGATAGCGATAACTGCCATGACTGAGAGTAGAAACCCGACATCTTTGATTTGAAGCGGATTAATGATCAAGATCAGGATCACGCTCACACTAAGCACTTGCCAGAAACTTTGTTTTCGATGCAGGATCTGACTGATTAAAAATATAATAATCATCGTGACTGCACGAACGACTGAGGCAGAATAATCGCAAATACCCGCAAAGATGATCAGTAAGATGATACAGGAAATACGGGCGAAATTACGGTTTATCCCCTTTAACAAAGTAAAAAGGCAGAAGAAGATAAGCGCTGTGTGAAGTCCACTAACAGCAAGAATATGTAAAATGCCTGCTCTCTGGTAATGCGAATAGGAGATTAATACATTATCAGGATTGTCAAATACAAATTGCTCTTTATCGCCTGTAAGCAATGCATTTATCAAAGAAGTGTATTTTGGAAATTGTTTGTCAACCTGTGTTTGGATCATAGTTTGAAGTGAAAAATTCATTTGTCTGATCTTAAATCTTATTCGATCAGATATGGAGTTTAGACTTAAATAGGTTTTTTCAGAAGAATAGATTTTATTGATCTGTAGCAATTCTCCTTTTCCATAAATTCCTCTTTGAAAATAGTAGTGCTCAAAGCTACGTTCTAATGGATTTTGTGATTGGATTGCCTGAAATCTGACAATGCCTTCGATAGTCTGACCGATAGAAAGTGAGTCGTTAAATGATCTGAGGCTTAATCTACCTTTGATCGGCGTGTCATTGAGCTGCTGGATCTCTATCACAAAGTATTGTTGGAGCTTGTATTTTTTGGGTGCGCTAATGATGAACCCTGAAAGTTTACACTGGATTTCTTTCTGGTTTTTCAATAGTAATCTGACATCATTGGGGGGGATTTGAGTACTGAATTGAGTGTATTGCATGGCAATAGCAGAAATCATCATTAAGATCACGAAATTTGAAAGATAAAACTTCCATTTACCTGAAGAACATTTAATCAGAAAAATGTACAGGGTCAGCAATAGGAGGGGGATCGAAAAGCTTATGACTGTGGGGATATTAAGAAAGGCAGATAAAACACCTATTACAAAGAAAATCATTGGAAAGAGAAGTGGAAATGATAAATTGTTTTCCTGATTTTCTGGTATTTTCTTTATTTTTTTGTCCGAATCAGATTTCATAATGACCTGGGAATGTTAACAAAGTACAGAGTAATTCTGAATATTCAGAATACAAATCAAGGAGAGAAAAAAGTTTGCTTCGAGATTATTTGCCGATACAGAACTGATCGAAAATTTGGTCTAACAAGTCGTCAGAACTGATTTTCCCAATTATTTCTTCAAGCGCTTCACTGGCTGATTTAAGGTCAAAGGCGTAAAATTCGACACCTAACTGCTGTTCAAGCGCAAGGAGTGCATTTTTAAGTGCAGAAAGAGATTTTTTTAAGGCATTTAACTGTCGGGAATTGGTGATCAGACCTGATTCAATTTCCTGATCGAAATTAGAACAATAACTGATTAAGAAATCTTTAAGTGGTTTAAGTCCTTCATCTTGCATGGCAGAACAAAGGAGAATGTTTTTGAAGTCAGGAGCTTTTTCAAGCTTTAAGGTGTCTGATTTATTGATTAGCCGAAGGATTCTCTGATCGTCTGTTTGAAGTCCGGAATCAGTAATTAATTGATCAAAGAGGGTCTTGATAGCGAGTTCATCATCGTAATTGATATTTTTTTCGATCAGTTGATGAGCATCGATGATCCAAAGAATAAGATCTGCCTGATCGATAATTTTAAATGTGCTATCAATTCCAATCTTTTCAACAGGGTCATTTGCCTGTCGAATGCCAGCAGTGTCGAAAATTCGGATGAGATTGCCGTTGAGTGCAATCGATTCTTCGATGTAATCTCTGGTTGTGCCAGGTATATCGGTGACAATGGCACGGTCAAAATCAAGAAATTTATTAAAAATGCTGGATTTACCGACATTGGGTGCACCAATGAGGCAAATTTTAAGACCTTCCTGTATGATTTGTCCATCGTGGGCGTATTTTTCCATCAATTGCATTTCATCAATGATGGTACGGATTTGTTGGAGGAGCATCTCTTCATTGACAAAAGGCACTTCGTCTTCGATAAAGTCAATCGACAATTCACATTGGATTCGCAGATGAGTGATTCTCTGGATGAGTGATGCGATCTTTTT
The DNA here is from genome assembly GCA_964573665.1 of uncultured Candidatus Cloacimonadota bacterium. Lineage (GTDB taxonomy): Bacteria > Cloacimonadota > Cloacimonadia > Cloacimonadales > WRIO01 > JAGOCT01. The sequence continues at coordinate 4,837 of CAZNKI010000011.1, forward strand.
TTCAAGTTTGCCTTCAAGTTGCATCAGTGAAGCTTTTTGTGCTTGAGCGGTTTGTGCCATGAGGAGATTGCCGACAGCTTCAGCGCGTGTCAGGTCCATTTTATGATTTAGAAATGCTCTCATTGTGAATTCACCGGGATTTGCCATTCTCATTTTTTCGAGTAGGGCTTCAAGGATTTGTGTCGCAATAAAGTCATTACCATGACAGCTTATTTCCAACACATCTTCGCCAGTATAACTTTTTGGACCTTTATAAAAGGTAAGTACGACTTCGTCAATGAGGCGCTGATGATGAACGAATTTTGCCATAGTTGCAACTCTGGGTTTAATTAAATTGAGCGGAATACTGGATTGGATAAACTCCTGGGCGAGTTCAAGAATCGCATGACCACTTACACGAATAATCGCAATAGCCCCTCTGCCTCTGGGACTTGATATGGCAACGATAGGATCATTAAAATCGGATGTCATAAATCCTTCTTATTTAATAGTCTGATTCGCCTTGAAAAGCATTTTTATAGTGTTTGATGTCAAAATGAGAATGCTCTTTATCGCCGAAGATAATTATCGCATCAAAACGGGTGTAATAAGTCTCTGCCTGGTCATGCGTTGCTATATAATGGAGGGCAGTTTGGATGATTTTTTTCTGTTTTGATTTGCTAATCGAACGTATCGCAGCATCCAGATTGCTAATTTTTCTGGTTTTTACTTCAATAAAGACCAACTCGTTCGCATCTTGGGCGATGATATCTATTTCACCAAAGGGTGAATAATAGTTATGAGTAATGATCTGATAATTTTGAGATTGCAGGTATTTATCTGCGATGGATTCGCCAAAATAACCTTTAGTCCGGGTATTCTCTTCCATTTAGGGTCTAATTTTTAAAAAACTGGTGGAGAGACGATTTTCGTATAGGTTAATCTGCAGTTCAAATGTGTTATCAGAGACTTGAAATTTTTTGTAGAACTTCTTAGGGTCAATGACAAATTCAATCCCTTGGTCATCGCCATCTTTTTGTGGATCAGCGATAAATCCTGCCAGGTTGATCTTTATTCTTTCTTTATCTGTATCTGTAAGGTTGAGAAGGTCTTCTTTTGCAGAAGAGATAAAGGATATCTTTTCAAAACGAATGCGATCTCCTCTTTTACAGATCAGTGTTTCTCCTTCTTCAAGGATTAAAGGTCTTTGATTGAGGGTATAATGAATACGGATGCCTTTTTCTTGTCGCATTTTATTGACATTGAGGACGTGTCTGCCAATGACTTGTTTGTTCTTTAAAACTTCAATGATCCATGACTTGCCCTGATTAGGCGAGAATTTTTTAATCAGCGAATTATCGATGCGAATTGTATAATTGCGATCATCTGCAGTGCCTTTTGGATTACCATAACCCAGGAAGTTGATCTCTGTATTTGCTTCTTCATTGACTAATCCAAGGATTTTTACGGATGATTGTTCATAGACGTCAGCATTTTCATTAGGGCTTAAAGTGACTTCTCTTTGGTCGATCATTAGGCGAATACCCTGATAGCTTGATACGATGTCTTCTTTGTTGACAATCATTGGAATTTCGCCAATAACCTGATTATCTTTTCGGATGACTGTTTTGGTATTTTTATTGATGATAAAGGTTTTCCCCGCATCATTTAAAGTGCCTTGTCCCTCAATGTCGAGCAAATATCCACGAGTATAATTTCCTTTGATAAAATTGATCGAAACAGAAGATTCTGGATTAATATAGAGTACCTGATTTTTTTCGATGACCTTTTTCTCTCCATTGACATCAAAAATAACAAAGTCGAAATCTGGTTTTTCTAAAAAGACCTGCGGATATTCAGGGACGATGTCTAAGTATTTTAAAAATTCATTGATAATAATGGTATGGTGCTTGATTTTCAAATCAAGAGATGGAAGCTGTTTTGATACTTCAACGCCAAAAGCCGGGATTCCTGCCTGTGTTAGTGCGTAATAGGTTGCACTTTTTCGCTGTTCCAAATGTTTACTTGATGTAGAAACTGTGTTATGATTGTTAAATCTGTAATGATATTTTTCTTCGGGGATCAAGAGATTTGCTTTTTCACTGATTAGACGGGCAATATCACCCATTATTACAGTTTTTTTCTTTTTATCGTTGTAATAAGTGTCCGCATCAGCAATGATACACTGCCCAAATTTCATGGGATTATACATATCATCAATCCATGTTTCGCGATAGAAACCGCCCCCTTCATGCAGGTTAAGCAATATGTCACTTTCCTGAATGAGTCCTTTGAGAATTTCTACGATTTGATCTTCGTAAATATCACTTTTCTTTTCATCAAATCGGCGATTCATATCTTTGGTAATCTGGCGTTTATTGTTGATGATGGTGGGGAGATTTGCTCTTGGGACAATGATAAGATTACCTTTTTTCAGGATAGTATCGACATAAAGATCTGCAGAGAGGTATCCGCCTGATTCATCACCTTGAATACCTCCAATGATCATGAGTGTTTTACCAGGTTCTTGACCTATGATTCTGTATACTCTGAGTTCATGATCTGTATTTTGAAAATATCTTTCTTCTCTTGTGAGAGCCGTTAAAAACAGGGTATAAAGCACAAGAAAAAGGAGAATGAAAACACTTTTTATTTTCATTGTTTCCCACTCTGATTTAAAGCGTCAGAAGATTCAGGGAGCTGGTGCTCAAAGTCTATTTTAATGTTAGATTTAACAGGTACAGCATGACCATCCCATTCTTCACGGAGAATCATCCAATCTTTGTCTTCTTTTTTCCAAAGCATTGATTTTTTACCCACATCTGAGTAGTTGTGCGCCTTGTATTCCTGATTAAATTCTACAAGTAAATAGCCTTTTGAATAAAAGAATTTGATATTTGAGAGTTTTACCTGAATATCTTTTCTTTTTCCGTTAATTCTTTCTTTGTATTTTGCCCATCGTTCAAAATTGAGTTTAAGGTTTTCTGTGTAAAACTCTGTATGATAGAATTGCAGGTAAGATGTTAGATCTTGAGATTCCCATGCTTCTTCCCATTGTGTCAGAATTGAATTAATTTCGGCAATATCTTCATTGAGACGACTGATTTCAATCCAATTAATCTGATCGTTGATGATCACAGCGGTTTTGCCAAAATCGAACTTCTTACTCAATTCTGCAAGATCTTTGTTATCAAAACGAACACAACCTTCAGTATCGTAAGGTGTAATTGCCCGATCTGTACCATGAAGCCAAATACCATTACCTTTTTTCTTTAAATACTGGTCAATAGAATTGGGATAATTTAAAGGGAAAGCGCCTATACCGTATTTTGGAGTTAATCTTCCTTTAGGTATCTCGCCTTCAATCAGGTAGAATCCTTCTGGTGTTTTTAAATCACCTTTCTTTTCTTTATCGCCGTTTTTTTGACCTGTTGTAACATTAAATTGTTTTTCCAGCGAGAGAGAAAATGGGCTGTTTTTAATTCGATATAAATATGCTTTTTGAGTGCTTTTTTCAACAACTATGACTTTGTTGTCGTAGTCCTGATGTTGAGGAAACAGATAGTTAATAATTTCATAAGGCACAGATTCTGTTTCAGCAAATATTGGTATCATGAAAAAGCATAAGATCAGCATCTGTATGTATTGTTTGATAGACCCTTTATTCAAGCCTTACTCCTAATAATTGATTTTGCATGTAAAGAATTACAAGTATTGATCATTGTCAAGCAAAATGGCAAAGACAGTAAATATGCGGTAAAATTATGAAGTGATTGATCAAAATCCATCTTCAAATTTTCACCCCCTTGATGATTACTTTCCCTTTTGCTTATAGGTTGAAACCTAAGAAAAGCATAATTGCTTTTACCTGCTCTTATATTAACTTAATAAAAAAAATGTGTAATGTCAATTTTTTTATTGGACACTTAAGATTTTTTGTCATTTCGTTTGCAGAAATTCCGATAAGTATGTGAATTGATTGTTGGAAATATATTATTTTGTGGCTTTATTGCTTAAGAAAAACTTTTCTGCATTTTTAAAGGTTTGTTCAGCGACAAGATTGGGAGGAATTCTAAGAATATCGCTAATTTTTTGTACTACGTATGGAAGGTATTCTGGGGTATTTCTTTTTCCGCGATGGGGTACAGGAGTGAGGTAAGGACAATCGGTTTCGATGAAGAATTTGTCTTTGGGTAAAACGCGAACGACAGATTCCAAATCTGCATTTTTATAAGTCACAACACCTGTGATACTAATAAACCAGCCTTCTTTAATTACTTTTTCTGCAAAGAGAGCATCTCCAGAAAAACAGTGAAAGACCACATCTTTGGCGTTAAATTCCTTAAGAATTTGATAGCAATCATCGTGAGCTTCTCTATCATGAATAATAATTGGCAATTTAAGCTTTAGAGCAAGAGCGACTTGTTGTTTAAACACCTTAATTTGCACATCTTTTGGACAGTAATTGCGGTAATAGTCTAAGCCAATTTCTCCGATTGCCACGACTTTTTTATGCTTTGCGAGCTCTATAAGTATATTTTCATTATATTTATTTGCCGCTGAGGGATGATAGCCTATAGAAGCATAAATTTGTGGATATTTATCTGCAAGTTTGATTGAGAATAATGAGGTCTCTTCATCGCAGCCGATATTGATGATGCGCTCAACGCCAGCTTTGAAACTACGTTGGATGACTAAATCCCGATCTTTATGATAATCTTCTGAATCTAAATGGGCATGAGTTTCAAATATTTTCATTTAAAACCCACTTATGAGATTTCTTTTTCAATATTACGTGAAAAAATCTGATTATCTTTATACAACTGATATTGGGTATTAATCACCTGATAAATAAGTGGGATAATTGCAAAAGCATATATTGTCGCAATACCACGAATAATGTTAGAAAAGATCATTGAGTTAAAATCATTATATTGACTGATCCCTTCAGACCAGAAATATGCAATTACTAAGGGGATATTCAGCAAAATCATCATCAATGTAATAAAAAAATTTTGCCAGCGAATAGTATGTTTGCCTGAAATATAAGCTGTTTTGATGGCATTTAATACACTTAATCCATCATGATAGACCAATGATGGTACGTGAAGAAAAATGGCTACCCCATAGAAAACCATGACTAAATGAACAAGATTGAGAATAGGATCTCCCTGGCAAATAAGGTTGAGACCGATCAAATAAAGAGCAAAGATTTCACTGATTAGCAAGGTTTTGAAATAATACTTCAGATTTGAGAAATATCTGCCGGGTGTTGATTTCACTTCATTAAAGATATCTTTTTGTGCTAATGGCATGATAAAAAAAGGCAAAAATATCGCTGATAAAATTAAAAATAGGCTATAATAAATATTATGATTTATATTGCCTAAGTAATGATTAAGTAATTCTTTTATGAGTAGTATGGGGATTAGCCCTAATAAATAAGCAGGTCCAGATAATCCAAAATGTTTCCACACTTTGCTTTTTTGAGTGCGAATAACCTGAGAAAATGTATTAAATCCCGATAAGTGATCTTTGACAAATCCTGTTGGTACGCCACATTGTGAACAGTAGATTGCCGTGTTATCGAGTTTCGCTTTGCATTTTTTACAATTCATGATTCCTCCATAAGATGAACTCAAATTATAAACAATTGAGACAATCAATTTTGTCAATAGTTTTTGATGTAAGGGGAAATAACCATAGATTTGCCAAAAAATATGCTGACCAAATATTACACTTATAAAAGAAAATCTGAAAGATCTGGTTTAAAGAATTTAAGTCCACTTTCTTTGTGTTTTTTTATACTTTTCTACAGGATAGAAAGCAGAGAGTAAGGGAGCGTAAAGCAGACCAAAGCCTGATCAATAAAGGAACTCAGAGGTGTTGATGGTAATCATGATTATTTCTCCTTTTTGTAGTGCTTAGATAATCTTAATCTGAATAGCAGAAATATTAAAAAGAAATAAATAAAATCAATAAAAGAATCATTAAAAAATAAATATCTTGACAAGAAAATTAAAAAAATTAATTTAAGACTTAAATAAATTAATAAAAGAGGTGATTATGAAAGAAAGACATGGTCAATTGATAAACTGTCCTGTTTGTAATGATGCTTTACATGTTACTGAATTGCATTGTTACTCTTGTCAAACGACAATAAAAGGGGATTTTGTTTCATCAGAATTAAATAAGCTCAACAAAGATCAACTGCTTTTTGTAAAAACCTTCTTGCTCTGTCAGGGGAATATCAAAGAAGTAGAGAAAAAACTAAGCATTTCGTATCCGACCGTAAAAAATAAATTATCAGAGATTATTGATGTCATCAATGCGGATATTCATGAAGAATCTAACGATGTGATTAATATACTGGAAGAAATTGAAAATGGCCTCGTGGGTGTTGACGAAGCCATTAATAAAATAAATCAAAGGAGAAACTTGAAATGAAAGAGTTTAGAAAAAATTCATCTCAAGCTGGGAAAACATATAGCGGTTCGCTGTCGCTTGATGTTGATCCTAATGTCCAAATTAAGGTAAGTTCAGATGTTGTCAAGGTGATTTTTATACAGCAGGAAGAGAATCAAATTACACTTAACTACAGTTTTGAACTTAAAAAAGAGTATGAAGGAGATGAGAATGAACCTTTAGGTCATTATTCTTATGATGATACTAAGAATGAATTTTCATTTACGTTTGAAGAGATGGAATTGATTGAAAGAAATAAACATCATTATCTGGAGTTCAACATTCCATCAGGAGCTCAAATACAGGCATCTGCAGAACTGGCACCAATAGAAATGAATGGTATTGAAGGACATATCACATTAGCTAACGAAAACTCATCTTTAATCATCATTGATTCCAAGCTTGAGGGTCAGATTGAAAATGAAAATGGATCAATTGAAATCAGAAATTCGGTGATAAACCTTGATATTCAAAATGAGAATGGTCCAATAACGCTCAAATCATGTGAAGGTCATCATTTGAAAGTTACATGTGAAAATGGCCCGATCCGCTTAAATGAGATTAATTTTGAAAATATTGAGGTTCAGTCTGAGAATGGTCCTGTGGTTTGTGAACTCGTCAATGTCGAAACTTCCAATATTAGTATTAAGTCAGAAAACGGTCCTGTTAAAGTGATTATTCCAGAGAATATCCCATTCAATCTTCAGGCGAAGACAGAAAATGCGCCAATCCGAACTAAGCAGTCATCATCTACTGGCGGAGAAAACAGTATTACCATGAATAATTCTGATGCCAAAGTATTTATTTATGTCGAAACTGAAAATGGACCTATTTCGATTATTCATGATAATCAATTGATCATCAAGGCATTAGAAAAAGAATTAAAGAAAACCAGTGAATTTATTGTAAACATAACGAAGGATATTGATGTCAACGAATTGAAAAATAATATTAATGAGTCAGTTGTGAAGATTAAAACAATGATCGATACGGGATTTGACAAAGGGAAAACAGAATTTTCGACTCATTTTGATAAAGTGTTCCCCAACTTAGACAAACAAAATGTCGATGAGTTCAAGAAAAATATCATGGGGAAAAAGGAAGAATACCTTAAGAGTTTAAAAACTGCATTTTCTAAACTGAAGAATCTTGAAATTCCTGTTCCTTCACATGATTCGACAAAAAAGAAAAGTGTAAACGATGAGCACAAAGAACAATCACGTTTGAAAATTCTCGAATTACTTGAAAAAGGTGTGATCTCTGCTGAGGAGGCTGAAAAGCTTCTCAGGGCAATTGACGTATAAGATCTCAGACTATAGATCAGTTAAGATTTTGGTCGGTAGAGGAATATATTTCCTGTACTGACCATTTTTGCTGTTTACACTTTTAATATACTGATTACTTTCGTTTACACTGTTTATTATTTTGAGGCTTACGATAATGGAATAATACTCATCATTTGATTTGCTTTAAATTAGTTTGAAACGATTTTATAAAATCGGATTATATAAATTGATGAGATGCCTGATGTGTGTAATTATTCAGTTTAAAGCACAATATCCTCATTTCTCCTAATTGTTTTCAGTCTTGAAGATAGCATTATGAAAATAACTAAACCTAATCGGTGTGATTTAAGTAATGATTCTTCGCTTTGAATATCTCATTTTATAATATCTGCTCATATTTATTACTATTTTGGTTTTTGGAATACAATTTGCATATTTATTCTCTTCAGAAAAAAATCTCTGGAGGAAAGATGTTAAAAATCTTTAAAAATCAAAAAGGATTCACCTTAATCGAAATTTTGGTCGTTGTAATTATTGTTGCTATCTTAGCGGCGATAGCAGTTCCTATTTATTTAAAATATGTAAATCAGGCAAGAGCATCCGAAGCTCAATCAGCGATTTCAACCATTCGTAAAGCGTATGAAGTTTATTATCAATCTTATAGTCGTACAGATGATTATTCTGTTGAACAAGCATTAAAAGATGCTAAAGTAGGTAAAGCTACTGAGAAAAACTGGAAATTCGAAGTGATCGGAAATCCTCCAAAAAAATACATGGCGACTTCTACTGCAGAATTTGCTGGCGGTGAAGGCAAGCAAGTATGGTATGATGTGACTGAAGGTAAATATCATGGTTATGGTATTGACCAGGATGCCGAAGAAGAAGAAGGCGATACAGAATAATTAAACCTGGAGGGGTATTTTGCTCACTATTCAAGATTTACTTCGCTTTACAGCTGAAGCTGGCGCTTCAGACTTACATGTCAGCTCTGGGTCTTTTCCTATGGTGCGTGTTCATGGGCGAATGAAAAAATTAAATTTGCCAAAATTGACTCACGAAGATGTGAGCCAGTTATTGGATGGTGTTTTATCTGATGTTCAAAAAGAAATGTTTAAAGAAAAGCTTGAAATCGACTTTTCGACCAAGCTTTCTAATGATGTTCGATTCCGTGTCAATGCTTTTAATCAAATTAACGGATACGCCGCTTCTTTTCGTGTGATCCCTAATGAAATTAAAAGTTATAGCGAATTGCATCTTCCTGAAATCCTTGAAAGATTATCTTTAAAAGAAAAGGGATTGATTCTGGTTACTGGCCCTACTGGCTCGGGTAAATCAACAACACTCGCTACGATTATTGACTCCATCAATGATAAGACTCAAAAACATATTATTACTGTTGAAGATCCTATAGAATTTGTTCACCAGTCAAAAAATAGTTTGATCAATCAGCGTGAATTAGGTCATGATACCTGGTCATTTACAGCAGCACTTCGTTCTGCGCTTCGTGAAGATCCGGACGTGATTCTGGTCGGTGAAATGCGTGACCTTGAAACAGTTTCTTTAGCTTTAACTGCTGCTGAAACTGGTCATTTGGTGCTTGCAACTCTCCATACCAGTAGCGCAACTAAAACGATTGATCGTATTATTGATATGTACCCTCGTGAACAGCAGGCTCAGGTTCGCTCAATGCTTTCTGAATCTCTTGAAGCGGTAATTGCACAAACTCTTTGCCCAGTTAAAGATGGCAATGGTCGTGTTCCTGTTCTTGAAATTATGATTGCTAATGCAGCGGTAAGAAACCTGATCCGTGAAGAAAAAACTTATCAGATTCCTTCCGTAATTCAATCTGGAACAAAAGAAGGGATGCAAACAAAGGATCAGTCTCTCTACAATCACGTCATGAATGGCTTGATTGAAAGAGCTGTTGCTGAACAAATCGCGGATAATCCTAAAATGTTTGCTTCTGGTGCAGGTTTTTAATGAAATTATTATATACGCTGCACAATCAAAAAGGTTCTGCCTTGTTTGAAGTCGTAGCATCTATGGCAATTTTGCTCATTGTTATAACGGGTATGATGATGACAATTTCTTATGCCCGTTATAAAAGTGTTTCGAACTATCATCATCGAATTGCCCTACTAAAGGCAGAGTCTGAACTTCAAATTGTTAAAATGAAACACTACACTACCCGTACTTTTCCCGCAATGGCTGACTATACTTTTCAGATCAAAACTGAAAAAAATGCAAAACCAATCAATGCTCGCTTAGATCTTTCTGCTAAAACAGTAAGTGACCCTACTGTAAGTCTAAAGGCTTATTATGTAGCAATATCAGCTTCTGTGACATGGAAAGAACCTCCCCCTATTTTCTCCATCTATACGATTGGTGGAAAATCTTGCTCTGTCGTAGTAAGAGAAGATTATTTTTTTGAGAGGCCCTAATGTTTAGAAATCAAAATGGTTTTACTCTGACAGAATTAGTAGCAGGTATAGCACTCAGTACTTTGCTTTTTGCGGGTTTCACGATGTTTCTTGTTCAGTTTGTCATTAACTTTAACGAAATTAAAGAATTCAATCAGCTACAACATGATATGATCCATACGCTGAAAACAATGAGATATGGATATCCGATAAAAGGTAAATCTGACGATTTTCAACTGATTGGCTTATTGACTGCGAACAAGGTGAGTATCGCCAGTAATGGACAATCTATGACAATCACCCCGATTATCCCTCATACTGGACAGAAACACTGGCTACGATATAAACTTGATGCTAAGGGAAGAATTCTGATGGACGGTCAATACAATATTCATTTTATCAATAATCAAGTTGTCTTCCCGACTTCCAAGGATATTATCGATAAACAATTGAAATATCGAATTACTAATTTTACGATAAGAAATATGAGTACATTTACTTTACCAAAAATTTCTTTGGTAAAAGTTTCGATTGATGGCGTTGTTCGTTTTCGACCAAGAAAAAATAATCAATCTCGTGAAGAAGACGAAAAACTCAATACAAAAAAAGCAAGCTTTGAAACCACTGTATTTATCTCAAACTTTGATAAATAGAAAAAGTGAGGATATATGAAAATGATTATTTCTAATCAGGATGGATTTACTGGTAATATTTTAATGGCAGTAATGGCAACTGTGATTGCTGTTGTTGCGTCTATATCTTTTATGCATGTTGTGACACTCGATACCAATGAGTTTCACTACTTACAGGATAAATTGCAACAGGAATTGTTTATGCGTTCCGAAAATTCAAGAATTCCTTTGCTCTATGATCTTGTCTCCTTGTCTTCTAAAGATCGTAAAATAAAAATGGTAAACTCAGATCGAGTTTCTTATTATTGGATTAGATTAAAATCTAAGAAAACAACTATTTCAAACAGTCTTGGTTTACCTATGGAAGATGCTGTAGCTGTTCAGGCACTGATCACTCAGAAAAATGATTCTCAATTCTACTCTGATAAAAATTCTCCTGTCGTACATTATATGGAAAAATTATCAAACAGACAGAAATTGAGTCAATTTGCCTATTTTTCTGACAATGAAGCTTCTGATTTGTATAAAGACGGTCCAAATGCTCGTGTGAAATTCTATGGTAAAGACGAGTTATTTGGTCCTGTACACAGTAATACAGACATCTGGATACAAGGAAACGGCGGTGGTTCTGTCAATACTCAGGCACCAGGCTGGCCATTATTTCATGGAATGGTGACTACCGCAGGGAAGTTGATGAATCATGCAACAAACTCTGAGTTGATTGGATCATCCGCTCCAATTGAAGCTATTTTTCAGGGACCAGACCCAGGTTATGCTGAAGAAGTGGCTCACATTCCATATATCCCTACTGCTGATTTGATCAGAAAAAATGGAATTAAACCTTATGGACAATCTGCTGTTGGTCAGGAGAATAAGATATATAATTGTGAAATACTTGGAGCAAGTATTAAAGTTCAAGTTTTGGATTTTACACAAATTCGTACCGATACTTTTGTTGTTTATAAAAGATATCCAGATGCTTTACACCCTGTTATCTTCGGCAATCCCAATACCTATATCCAAGATTCATTATGGACTAATGTTGTTACACTTAGAGATACGACATGGGGCTCTCCATCTAATTACTCTTTGAGTAATAAATCAATGTATCTTCCTGGAGTCACTTGGGTGAAAGGTTCTGTATCAGGAAAAATGACAATTGGAACAGCAAAAGATGCTTATACTACAGGTAATATTACATTAGCTCAGACAACAGTTGGGCAAATGCCTTTAAACCCAAACTCTTATAACAGAAATGATTATTTTGGACTGGTTTCAGAAGGAAAAATTATTATAAAGTATAAGTATAGAAAAAAATTAGCTAATGGCACTTATGAGACCTATGCAGACAATTCACAAGGACCAAACGGTCATGTTTGGCTCTATGGTTCTTATGCTGCACTTGGCGCAGAAGGAGATGGGGATCTTGGATTTCTTCAGGCTGGAACGCTCACTTATGAATATCAGCATCCACATGGTGCAGTAATGCCATATCGGGGTGTGAGTCAGAAAACAGGTCAGGATACTTTATATAAATTTATAGACTTACATCGTCATCGTTTCCCTCCTGCTCCTGCTTCTATGACTACCCGTCCACTCTGGCATCGTTGGCCTAATCAAACACCAAATGATCAATCTTTAGGATTCCCAAATAATAGTATCCCAAATTATGATTATACTCAAACAACTGGACCAATTCTTTACAAAACATCAGATTATCCATGGTATAATCCTGTATGGCCAGAAAAAGATGCAGGAGCTGCTCCTCAAAATCTCGCAACTGACATTACATGGGAACGTGGAACATTACATATTATTGGGTCTATTGCTCAACGAAGAAGAGGATTTATTCACCGAAGCGGTACTTCTGCTGCAAACAATAACCCTGATACAGGTATTTGGGATCCACCACTTATTTTAGGTCCTCCTCACCGTTCAACCGGTTACGAAAAAGATTATCGTTATGATGATCGATTAACTTTTGTTGCCCCACCTGACTTTCCAGAAGTCTATAAAGGATATGGTGCAGGTGCTGTTTCTGCATTTAATGAACAATCCTGGGGATTTAAAACACCTCCGAAAAACTTTTAATAGTATCAAAAAATAAAGAGGAATCATGGCTAAGAAAAAAGTTCCGAAATTCAAAGAATCCGTGGGCATCGATATTGGTACCCACAGCGTCAAGGTCGTTCATTTAAAACGCATTCACGAAGGATTCAAATTATTGAATTATGAAATTCGCTCAACTGTTCCGGATGGGATAGAATATATTCCTTCCGATTTGAGACCTGATCGCTTCTCTCCTGTGATCGCTGAAATGTTGCGTTCTTTGAGAATCAATCCAAAGAAAATTCAACATTTGGTCACTTGTATTGGTGGCGATAATATTAGTATCAAACAAATTAAAACAATTTTCCTTCCTGACGAAGAATTAGAATCAGCGCTTTTCTTTGAAGCAAAAAAGCATCTCCCAATTAGTGGTGGTGAAATGGTTCTTGATTATCAGGTATTGAATATTGAAGAAAAAACAAACAACATGAATGTCCTTTTAGTCGCAACAACAAAGGATCAGATGAAAGATCATACCAATACTTTGACGGCCTGTGATCTTACTCCGGGGATTGTTGACGCTGAAGCATTAGCAATTGCGAATGTTTTCGCATTGAATACTTATGTGGAAGAAGGGGTTTTCATTATTTTAAATATTGGCGCTCATCGTACCAACATGGTAGTCTATGGACCAAATTCAAAATTCTTCTCCCGAGATATTGATTTTGGCGGATTCCACATGACTAAAGATATCATGAAAAGCAAAAATATTTCCTTTGAAGAAGCTGAAAAATACAAATTTGAGTATGGAATCAAAGGACCTCAAGCTCAAGCTCAATCAATCTCTTTAAGTACCTTAGAACTTAGTGACAAAGCGACTGAAGAATCTATTGCTCAGGAAGTGAAAAGATCTCTCCGATTCTATGTAAAAGAAGCGGGTAGTAGTGATTTCAGAAAAGTATTGCTCATTGGCGGTGGTGCTAAAACAATCGGTCTCGCTGAATATCTCAATGAAAATCTCAACATCGAAACTGAAGTTTATGACCCATTCTATAATCTCGAAATGCCTGAAAAGTTTAGAGATAAAAAAGACCCTCAACTCGCTCTTGCTCTCGGTTTAGCGATGAGAACAGAATAATTTAGGTATAAGAAGATTAAGGAGTCAATATGAATCAACTGCATTTCACGATAAACCTCAATAAATTCGGAGAGTTGAAACAACAAATTGAAGCTGAGAAAAAAACATTTGTTAAAATGCTTGTCTTCTTTTTAGTTGCTTCCTTTTTGATTTACGGTTTTGTTATTTACTTAAATTCCACCTTAAAAAAGAAATTGAATAATAGAAAAAGTTATCTGGTTGAAATTGAAAACCAATTACAATCATATAGCAATAATACTGAATATCTTTCATCAAAAGATCTGAAAAGATTAACAAAAGTGAATGATAACAGAATTTTCTGGGCAAAAAAACTTGTTGCTTTATCTGAAAGAACATCTTCAAAAATTGCAATTACTCATTTCTCTTTTAAAAATGGAATTTTGAGCTTATATGGTATCACAAAATTAGATCGAGGCGAAAAAGAATTCGACCTGATCGATGGCTTTATTTATTCTCTCAAAATGAACGAAGATATCAGCATCGATTTCCCAGATATCAGATTTGTTAAGTCAACCAAAGATATCGAAAAGGATGTTGAAATCCTAAGATTCCAGGTAGATTGCGTAAGCAAAGATTATGGCAAAAAAGGAGATAAAACAGATGAAGACTAAATATTTAAGCTTTCTCCTCGTGATCATTCTGGTCAGTTTTGCAATTCTATCTACAGCTGGAATGATGATTAACAAACAAATAAAAAAAATTAATTCTGTTGATAAGAAAATCAAACTCAACCAAGAAAAATTGAACAGTGCTAAAATCCTGACACAGGAATTAAGCCAGGTTTCAAAAATTATCGAAAATACTCTCACCACAAAAACAGAACTTTCATCTGCTGAAGCAAACAAATTTATAAAAGATTTAGCAGATTTATGCGACCGCTTCCAAATCTCTGTGGTCGGATTGTTCCCTAAAGTTTCTTATACTAATGATAAAATTTTGGAACAACAATTTACTGTTGAAATTGAATGTACCTATGTTCAGTTAGGAAGATTCCTGGCAAGTTTAGAAGCTTATGATTACATTTTAAAACTCAATACCATTGATGTAAAACCACTCAATACCAATAAAGATCAAAAGAAATTGAATAATGAAACTCTCTATCGTATTTCAATAGAACTTTCAATTTTCAAAATCGTGAAGGAGGCATAAATGCAAGAAAAACATATCAAAGATCTCGTAATTGCACTTGCCTTTATCATGTTGCTTGTATTTGGTGTTGTGGATTACAATTTATTTACTAAAGTTCAAAAAGTACCTTTTGACTCAAAATATACGAATATCGCAATGGATGAAACCCTTCTCGCTCAGATTCAATCAATTGAACATTCTATTAGTGATCGAAAAAGTTTTAATTTTACCGTTACCAAAGACCCATTATTACAAGATTTGGTTGTCAAAACTCGTTTAGATTTACAAAAACAGTGGGAAGAAATGGTAGCTTCTATGATGAGACTCAGCGCAACTTTTACAGATTCATTCGGTCGTAAAAAAGCGATGATTGCCTTTGATGGAAAAAACAACCTTGTATCTGTCGGTGACGTAATCGGTGGACGTAAAATAACTGACATTACCAATGATAAAGTCTATTTTACGGAAAATGGTTACAAAGGATTTCTGGAAGTTCAGAAAATTCCTCCAAAACCGGTTGAACTTGATGAAACTAAAAAAGAAAAACAGTATAACTGGTAAAATTTTAAAATAAAGAAAAGACACAACTTTGTGTCGCATAAAAGGAGAATTTATGGTTCAATTATCGAATCAGAGAAAAATGAGAATGATGGTTCTCTTCATCTGCTTTCTCTTCGTTAGTATGGCTTTATTTGCCCAACAAAATGACTTGCGAAACAGAAAAGTATCATTAAATGCAGAAGATGCTGCTCTATCTAATGTTTTAGCTACTTTGGCTAAAATGAGTGACTGTAATATCGTTTTATCTGTTGATAATAACGCGACTCAAGCTGTCGGTCAAAATCAACAACAACAAGAAAAGAAAATTACGATTCATGTTAAAGATTTACCTGTTGAACAGGCTTTAAGCTTAGTGGTAAAATCTGTCGGTTTATCTTATAGAATCGTCGGAGAAAATACATTTCTCGTTGGCGAAAAATCTAAAATCAATGAAGAAGTCGGCGAAAGATCATATATTTTATCTTTGAATAATGTGAATGCTGAAAGATTGGTCAAAGCCTTTGCTAATATGGGTGGTAAAGTCACTGCTATTGAAGGTCAAAATGCACTTTTAGTTAATGCAAACCCTGAAACTTATGCAGAAATCAGCAAAAGAATTGAAGAACTTGATGTCCCTCAAAAACAGATCGAAATTCGTGCACGTTTAATCGAAGTATCTATCAATGATACCAAAAAATTAGGTATTGACTGGTCAAGATTAAATCACTTAACAACGATTCTTGCTGAAGATCCTGTGAATGCTGAAGGTGTCGGACTTCCATATAGCTATTCTGATATTACCGGCGCTTTACCTTTCGGTAACGCAGAAGATTTTGAAAAACTTCCTGAATCTCAATACTTCCAAAAAATGGATAGCTGGGATAATGT
Source organism: uncultured Candidatus Cloacimonadota bacterium (assembly GCA_964573665.1). Classification (GTDB taxonomy): domain Bacteria; phylum Cloacimonadota; class Cloacimonadia; order Cloacimonadales; family WRIO01; genus JAGOCT01. The sequence goes on from CAZNKI010000011.1 coordinate 21,383, forward strand.
TGGTAATTTTAGCCGTCAGTTAACCGCTTTTGACATTACAATTGACTGGCTTTTACAAAATAATGCAGCAAAATTATTGACTGACACCAGAATCACTGCATTAAACGGTGAAGAAGCTGAAATCTTTATCGGTGAAGTCATTCCTTTTGTTGTTACAGATAATGATAAACAAATTCAGGTTGAAAGAGAAGAAACAGGTATTAAATTAAATATTAAACCAGTTCTTAATAAAGATGGTATGATCACTGCAAAAATCTCTCCAGAAGTAAGCTCTGTCACTGATTTAGTCGGTGGTTATGTGCCAAGAACCAAACAAAGAAGAGTGAATACAACTGTCACTGTTCCTAATGGTGAAAAAATTCATGTCGGTGGTTTATTAAGTTCAAATTTATTCCAAACTACAAATAAAGTGCCTCTATTAGGCGATATCCCATTTATTGGTAAACTTTTCCGTCACAAATATGAACAACTTCAATCAACAGACTTAGTCATTGAAATCACTCCTCGTGTTGTCGATATGAATGAACAAAAATATGAATATGAAGTTGATGAAAGATTAACAAAAGAATTGATTCAACGCAAAGAAAGTGAATCGAAGGAGTAAGCATGAATATGAATAGATTTAATTCAAAAATATTTAACATGTTATTACTCATAGTACTTATTTTAGTCACTATGACTGCCTGTGATAAAAGATCTTTAGATCCAAATACGATTCAACTCACTCGCTTGACTTGTGATAAAACTGAATTGTATGAAGATAATGGTGCAAATTTTGCCACTTTAACTGCAACAGTTAAAGATAACAATGGTTTCCCTGTTCTTGATCAAACAATCAATTTCAGATCTGACAATCCAAGTATCAGCTTTTTACCAGCTCGTGCGGTCACTGATAGCTCTGGCTTGGCAAAAGCGAATGTTTTTGTTTCTGGAAATATTCTTAACGGCCAGGATTCATTAACGGTTACTGTTTATGCTTATTTAGGCACAAAGAAATTCCTGTCTAAAGAATTGTTAGTAAGAAAAAACCCACAGGTCACCAGCATTGTGATGCAAGGACTTAATGTTGTCACTTATGATGTAAATTTTGCTACTGAAATCAGTGCTGTTGCTTATGGCACTAATGGTGGCGTTTTACCTAATGGCAATTATATTACATTTGAATGTAATGGCGGTTATTTTACAAAAGAAGATGGTGTGGTCACCAATCAGGCATCTGTAAAAATCATGTCAGGTGATGGAACAGCAAAAATCGCTTATAGTGCAGGCACTATGTCAGGATCATTTACGATTACTGCTAAGATTGGAACAATTTATGCCGGTAATCCTAAAACCGTAAATGTTAAACCAGGTATTCCAAAACTTATTACTCTTGAACCTCGTCATCCTGAAACAAATGATTTATTGACAAGTGTTCCTGTGAATAGTACTCCAATTAAAGTTACAGGACAACTCACTGATGAATGGAGTAATCCAATTTCAGGTAAAATTGTTACTCTTACATCAACCTTGGGTGTGATTCCAGGAAGTATTACTACCGGAGAAAATGGCATTTATAATGTTTTATACAATCCAGGTGCAGTTTCTGGTATTGCTTTAATTAACGCTGTTTGTGACAGTGCTCAAACTGTCACCATGTTAAATATCAATTCTGATGTCGTTCAATATATGAAATTTACCAATGAAGGTACAATTAATCTCAGTGTACAGGGTTCTGGCGGTACTGAATCTGCTACTATGGGTGTAAAACTCTATGATAACATCGGTAATGTGATCAATCAACCAGGGAAAAGAATCAGATTTACATTTGAATCAAAACCTCAGGGTTGTTTAATCAATAATGCTGAAACTGCTATTGTTGAAACTGACATTAATGGTTATGCTTCTGTCTTTATTAGTAGTGGTACACAAGCAGGTATTGCTGTGTTAAAAGCAACTTTACTTGATGAAAATGATGAAGATACAAATGTCTTTGTTAAACAGGGTCGTATCATTATCCAGTCTGGAAAACCTCATTCTGTCGCTTTCTCTATTGGTGGTTATGATTCTGGAACTAATGTGGGTGCAGGTAACTGGAAAGTGGTTATTGGCGCAATCGTGAAAGATATCTATGGTAATCCAGTTGTTAAAAATACAGGTGTTTATTTTAGCTTAACTCCATCATCTACAACAGTTTATGGCGATTCAGTTACTGTCCTTGCATCTTCTTATGTAGGAAATGTCAGTGCGGATGGCGATTCAGCTGACGGTACAGCATATTCAACTATGATTTATCATGGTCGTTTATCTAATATGGATGTAGAATTGAAAGCTACTGTTGGTGCTTATGATGGCGGAGAACCATTAACCTATACAGGTACAATAAAACTTCCAATGCAAAATATGACTTTAGTTTCAACTCCTCAGGTAGGTTACTTACATTGGATCAGTAATGGTGCACTTACAGATATTCAATCGACTTACATTATCGTTGCTGCAATTGATGGACAAAATAATCCAATCAGAAAAGCTCCGTTACATTTTAACACTGATCGCGGAGAATTTATTGCTAATGCTGATATTCCAAATGATACTAACGATAATCTTGCTTATACAGGTTTTACCGATTATAACGGTCAATGTAAGAAGAAAATACAGTTTATGAGAATGGAAGCATTGCCTCCTGCACAGCCTCCTGTTTATCAGGATACAGCTTCTGAAGGTTCTGTAAGAATTATTGGTACGGATATCCAAAATTCATGGACCATCATTCTTAGAAGATATTATTAAATTACGTATCAGGGGAGTACTTGCTACTCCCCTGAATATCGCATAGAATTTGTCTCAATGAAGGAGAATTATGTCATTCAATCCTCAATTTAAAAAGATTGGCGAGATCTTAGTCCACAAAGCTTTTGCAACTGAAGATCAGGTGAAAGAAGCTTTGATCAAACAGAATAATTTTGGACTTAAGATTGGTGAAACCCTTATCAAACTTGGTTATATCAGTGAAAAACAATTACTTGAATGTTTACACGATCAATTAGATATTGATATTGTGACTGAAAGTGAATTAACTGAACTTGATGAAAAAATTGTTGCAATGATTCCTGAACCATTTGCAATTGAAAATCGTTGTATGTCTTATGCAATCGATGGAGACTCTCTCTATGTTGCGATGACAGACCCAGAAAATATTGAAATTATCGATAGTATAAAGAAACTTTCTGGAAAAAATGTTCGTACAGCCTTAATCGGAGATAATTTGTTAACCGATGCAATGGAAAGATACTACAAAAGTATTCGTACAACCTCTCAGGTTGAAGATGCTGTAGGTAATTTTGAATTTGTCGCTGTCGATGATGACGAACAGGAAATTTCAATTGGTTCTTCTAAAGAAGCTGATGCGCCGATTGTCAAATTAGTTAATTTAATTATCACTGAAGCAATTAAATCAGGTTGTACTGATATTCATATCGAACCTTTAACAAAGAATACCCGTGTACGTTTTCGTGTGGATGGCGCTTTAAGAGAAGCGATGAATCCTCCGATTCAGATGCACCCAGGGATTATCTCTTTAATCAAAGTGATGTCAAAACTCAATATCGCTGAACGAAGACTTCCTCAAGATGGACATATTTCTTTAAAAACTGCTCTGAAAAGCGTTGATGTTCGTGTATCAATTACTCCGACAGTTTTAGGTGAAAAAGTCGTGATGCGTCTTTTGGATAAAGGTGATTTTGGATTCACTCTGCAAACCTTAGGTTTTGAACAGGATAAATTAAATATCTTTAAAAAATGGATCCATCGTCCTTATGGTATTATAATTGTTTCCGGACCTACAGGCTCTGGTAAATCAACTACACTGCATGCTGCAATTAAAACCATTCAGGATATTGAAACTAATATCATTACGGTTGAAGATCCTGTGGAATATCGTTTAGAAGGTATTACACAAATTGAAACCCATGAAAAAATCGGTCTTACTTTCGGTGGTGCACTTCGTTCTGTTTTACGTCAGGATCCTGATGTTGTACTGATTGGTGAAATCCGAGACGAAGAAACTGCTGATATTGCGATCAAATTTTCCCTTACCGGTCACCTTGTGTTCTCTACTCTACATGCGAACGATGCTCCTTCAACGATTACCCGTATGATTGATATTGGTATTGCTCCGTATCTTGTTGGTTCTTCTTTAAACCTTGTGATGGCGCAACGTCTGGTTAGAAAAATTTGCAAGCATTGTGTTAAAGATTATCAACCAAAATCTGATGAGCTTTTGTCTGCAGGAATCACTGAAGAACAAGCAAAAAATATTAAGTTTAGAATCGGAGCAGGCTGTGTTCATTGCAATAATACTGGTTATGCAGGGCGTACTGGTATCTTTGAAATGCTCGAAGTTAATGCAAACATCCGTCAATTAATTTTTGAAGGGGCTAATCAGGATAAGATTAGAGATGCTGCATTGGAAAATGGAATGGTGACTCTACATGCTGCAGCTACTGAAAAAATGATTCAGGGTGTTACAACGATCCGCGAAGTTATTAAATTAACCGTTTTTGATTAAAAGATACAAGGAATAAAATATGGCAGCATTTCAATATATCATCAAAGATGCTAAGGGTTCTCGTGTTGAAGGCGTTTTAAAAGCTTCATCTATGGATGATGCAATTGAAAAATTAAGTAAAGAAGGCGGAACTATTATTTCTGTCAAAAGTGCTTCAGAAGGCGCTTTTAAAGGAAATTTGTCTCTTTTCGACAAGTTAATGCTTACGGTTTATAAATTACGAACAAGTGTTTCATTAACTGTCCTTGTATTCTTTACACGCCAGCTCTCTACGATGTTCTCAGCAGGTTTGACGATAGAGAAATCTATATCAGATCTCGAAAAAGAAGAAAAAAATAAAAAGTTCAAAAAAGTGCTTAGAAAAATTAGTGATGATATTCGAAAAGGATATAGCTTGTCAGAGTCACTTGAACAACATCCTGGTATTTTTAATCCCCTCTATGTTGCGCTCGTAAAAGCGGGTGAAGTGTCTGGTACTTTACATACTATTCTTGACGAATTGTCTGATTATCTCGAAAAAATCGAAGATACTCGCCGAAAAGTAACTTCTGCAATGGCTTATCCTGCATTTATCGTCGTTTTCTTAGCTTGTGTGGTTTGGGGTTTATTTTATTATATTATCCCCATGTTCTCAGAAGTTTATGGACGGTTTGGTGCTGATCTGCCTTTGCCAACACAAACAGCGATTTATATCAGTAATTTAATACGAGAAAATGTTGTCTTTACACTGTTTATGGTTGTAATGTTCTTTTTCTCTATGTTTTTGGTTTATCTTACTGACAGAGGAAGATATGTTTTTGATCAAACTTTACTAAAATTCCCAGTAATTGGGTCATTAGTTCTGAACTCAATCATGTCAAAATTTGCCCGTACTTTTAGTATTCTGATGACTGCAGGTGTTCCTATTATGGACACACTTGAACTCTCTGAAAATGTAGTTCAAAATGCTGTAATTGAAAATGCTATTCGTAAATCAAGAGTCATGGTAAAAGAAGGTTATAGTATTGCTGGAGCATTTAGAAAAACTGGCGTTTTCCCTTCAACTCTTTTACAGTTGACAGCAACTGGTGAAGAAACTGGTGAAATGGATAAATTGCTTGGTAAAGCAGCTCAGTTCTATGAAAAACTCGTTGATACAGTGATTGAAAGATTAACTTCTTTAATTGAACCTTTATTGATTATTATTATGGCAGCTGTTGTCGGCTCAATTATTGTTGTCGTCTATTTGCCAATATTCAATCTTGGGTTGGCAATCTCATCTGGTTTAAAATAATCATTTAGATAATAAAAAAACCGACTTGAAAAAGTCGGTTTTTTTTTATTTATTAAATTGATAATATCTCATAAATTCGGAATATTTTCCTTAGTTCTGGCACCAACTCGTATTCTATGACGTCTGCTAACATAATCCAGTCTTGACGCTTTTGTAATTCAATGATCTCCTCAAGCTTATTTTCGAGATCTCCTATATATTGCTTGAAAGAAACATTATTATCCATTATTGTATTTAATGGTTTTCCAATTAAGAATGTAGCATCTTCTAATATTTTAAAATACCATTGAAGATTATCAATACCTTGTATAAAATACTGATTAGCAAGTTTTTCATCTTCAGTTCGGAATGAATGAGCAATTCTCTCAAAATCTTCCAAAATAACTAAAAACTGAGTTTTTGAATTTAGGAGAATTTCCATTGAGAACCTTTGAGGGTTTTCTGACTTAACATTGAGTTTGTCTTCGTCTAATAAATAAATCTTTTTTGCATTGTAAAACCAATTTGATTCAAGAATTTTTTCATTTAATGATATTTCTGTTATGACATGACCTTCTGGAAGTCGCGTTTCTATTTGGGAAATAACATCAAGCAAAGTGCTGATTGAAGCTACTTTAATATCAAATTTGCTTTCATTGATTTGTATTTGCATTTTTTCTCCTTTATTGATAGGCAATTAACATTGTGCGTAGTAATGACAGATGATCTTGAATTCGCTTGAATTGGTTAATACTTTGCTGACACAAGCTGAATAAATCTCCTTCATCAGAGGATGATTCTGAAAATGAAATAAATAAAAACCAATCGTAAAACACACTATATTGTTGAGCTTTATTGAATAATTTACTTTTATTCTTTTTTACATCAGACCAAATAAATTTTATTTTGTCAAGACTATTTTTTTGATATTGAGAAAGATCAAGGATTTCTTTTAATGATTTTATGATTCTTCCTATAAGTTCGTTGTAAGTATGAAGTTCTGATAATTCTTCTTTAAAATCAAAATATCCAATATTGTAATACTCTTTGAGAAATGCCATGTGATGCTCCATGATTTCATCAAATGAACGATTTTCTCTTCTAAGTATCGATGCCCAAACTACTCGTTTACATTCAAACAAAAGCTCTCTTCTGCTGATCTCTCTTTGCTCTATGGGTACCCAATGAATAAAACCATCAAAATCACTGATTGCTTTCCAGTATAAAATTGAAGTATCACTCTCCACAGGTTGCTTATAAAAATAGTAATTTACTGCATTGATTATATGATCCACTTTGATCTGATGATGACATTGATGATGTGAACATAGATAATTAAAATTACAGGGATGACAATCAATATTTGCCTGTATGACTAACGAATTTAAAGAATATGGTCCCGTTTCCCACATAGAAACTGGTCCCAAAGATATATTGATGATAGGAATTTTTCCTGATGCGGCAATATGCATTGGACCAGTATCATTACATATAAACAGATGACATTCTGATATAGCCGCAATAAGCTCATTCAAGTTAAATCTACCTATCCAGTTAAAAAATTGCGGATTTTGAAAATCATTAAAAAAGTCGGCAATATCTTTTTCTTTGTATCCTCCAAATAGCACGACAATTAAACGCTTGTTTTGAGTTAATCTGATGATTAAATCTTTAAAATAAGTACTGTCCCAGCATTTATTAGACTGGCTGGCTCCGATATGGATGCCGATAATTTTAAATGACTCAGTTGATTGTTGTTCGCTCTTATACACTTCTTTTTGGAATATTCTTTTGATTGAATCATAGGCTTCTCGCTTTGTTTGAAGCCTGTAATCTTCGATCTCAAATTTGGTGTTCGCTGTGCCCGCAAAGATATTTACCAAATTGATCGAATGTTCACCAATATGGTGTTGATTTGCCAGTAAATAACTCGACCAATCCGAATACACACCCTGTTCTTTGTCTTTATTAAAAATCATTCCTCTTTTTTCTTTCGCATTGATGAGATATGTAAGGTAGGAAGATTGGATTGAAATTACTGGATTAACCAGAAGGTCATAATTCTTCTGATTGAGATATTCGAGTTTATGATTAATTTCCAGATAAGCTTCCCAGAAATTTTGTTCTATTTCATCTACTAATTTTGAATCATTCAAAGTGATAACTTCTTTGATCCCTTCAAAGTTTTCCAAAATGCCAGAGAATGAGGACATCGCAAGAAAATCAATTTCTGCATCAAAATATTTATTCTTAAGTCCTTTGACGAGCCCGAGTGATTGAATAATGTCTCCTAAGCGTGTGAGATTAATTATGAGTATTCTCATATCATTCTCCGTTTAAAAATGTCTCTAAGAGCAGAATTATCGCCTCTGGATGATGCAATTGATCTGAGTCGTTCTTGATTGTCTGTATGACATATTCTGGATCATGGATTAATGCAGGATTTAGCTTAAGAAGAAAGCGATTAAAATCCTCAGAATGAATTTGCATTTTTATATCATTAATCAGTTGTTGCTCATTACTGATTCTTTGCTGAAGTTTTGGACTGTGATCCTGAATAAAACTCAAAGCTGTTCGCATCCTGTGAGCGTAGGTATGATATTTCTCTACATGATGATAGGCGTTTAATGCAATTTTCTCTCTTATATGATCATTTTTTAGATAAAATTTGCATTTATCAATTGCTTCGTCAATTGATGAAAATAATACAATGTTTTCATCTGGAGTAAAAAATTCTCGGACAGCTGAGCGGTCATCTGCCATTTGAAATCCCTTACACAATGAAATTTCAAATGTTCTTGGATTCACAAAATCTCCTTCCCGATCAAACATTTGATGATCCATTGACGAATGTAAATTGATGTTGATTTTGCTGTTTTGATAGATCAGAGTACTATCTTCTATGCTGATTCGCTGATCTTTTAAGGGGCATAGATGCTTAAAAATATCATATTCATACCAGCCGCTGCCCCAGAGTTTCAAATTTAATTCTGTGAAATGTGAAAAGAAATTGACTCTGTTTGAAAAAGCAGCGCCCATAAATGAAATATCTGATTGAAAGAAAGCACTCTTTGAATGATCATCCGCAATTTTGTGAACGGAAGGATCGGCAGCCATAGGTAAAAAATCTGAGAGACAATTATGTTGAAGCTGTTTTAAAAAATCTCCTTTTTGAATCGTAAAGAAATAATCGACATATTGACTGACATCCTGCCAGTAATCAAATCGACGGAAATCTTCAACAAACCAAAAAGCAACGATGATACCCATTTTTCTAATCGCTTGAATAACTTCGCGATCGATGGGTGCCTGAGCTAAACAAAAAACTATATGCGGTTTAAACCTTTGGCATTTTTCCCAAAGTAAATCAGACAATAATTGTGTGAGTTTTACTGTTACTTCATGGCTGTATTTTTTCATTTGAAGAAGGTATTGTAACAGGTTATCGGCTATAGAATTATCCATATATTCGACAGTGCAGTCTAAGGATTTAAAAGCGTTTTTTACATATTCACTGCTTGTTAATGAACCTCCGTATATTGGTGAATTGACTAATATTCTTAATGCTTGATATTGAATTGCTTCATTACTTTTTGGGTGGGAAAGCCTTTCACGAACCTGATTAAAAAATAGCTCTTGAAAACGCATTTCTGACCTTAAAGTGATACTTTCATAAAAAGGCAAATAGGGCGTTTTCTCTAAGCTGTCGATTAACGTGATTTTGCTAAAAATATTACTTAAATGTCTTTGCTGTTTTGCTATTTCGATAAGTGGACTCAGAGATTCGATGACATATACTTGTTTAAAATATTTAAGCAATGGGAGGATGTGATAGCCAAAACCCAATCCAAAGATGACAATCGGATAATCCGGATCAAATCGCTGATCCAATAAAGTTTTACATAAATTAAGACCTTCTTGAACCGGCGCATATTTACTGTGAATAATGTATGAATCAATTAATGGAATCGGATTATCGTCATGTGCAGTTTCGATTGTTATTTTGTGCATCTTGTTTCTCCTTTATGTAAGGGATGCAGGAGAATTTTTGGAGCGGGTTACGGGATTCGAACCCGCGACCCTCAGCTTGGGAAGCTGATGCTCTACCAACTGAGCTAAACCCGCTTATATCCACATCACTCAATATTGAGTCATGATTAAAATTTTTCAGTAATTCAATTTTTTGTCAAGACCTTTTCAAATATTTTTGTTTTTCTCTTGTTTTTTGCAATTACTTTATAGTTTTAGACGACAATATTTAGAAAAGTTATATGAATAAAATATCTGAGTAGAGAGCAAGTAGGGGGCAAGTAGAGCGTAAGCCTTTAATAAATGTGCAAAATTTCTCAAAAATCCTCTAAAAAACAAGCATTGAAAGTAGTTAATATAAATTATATTTATTATCCTGTTTTTGTTAGTTTATGATTTTGGTCAATCGGATAAATTTATTACTTTACAGCTTATAACAGGATCATCTATATGCTTATTCTCGAGTCCAAATACTACTTCTGCCGATTAATGAAACACCAATAAATCCTCTGATTTCAATTTCCTTGTTATTTTTATAGGTGATTTTAACTTTATAGGTTTTCCCGTTTTTGGGATCATAAATCGTTCCTCCAGCCCACAAATCACCAGATTCATAGCTCAAATCTTTTAATACGACCAGATTAAGGATTTTTTGACTTCTTTTGTTCTTATCGGGGTTGTTATCGTCTTTCTTTTCTGTGCCCTGATCATTTAAAGGCTCTTTTAACCAAACAATTTTCCCATAATACTTATTGTTTTGTTTATAAATTTCTACATGGCTTTTTCCGTTTTCTGTTGTCCATTTGCCTACAATTCGCTCTGAAGGGACATTTGTTGCAAAACAGCTCACACTCACGATGATTAATGTAATGATTATTGATAACTTTAAATACATATTGACTCCTTTTTTTGAAATATAATTGAATAATGAGGTGTGGTCAAGTAAAAAAAAATATATAATTAATTGAGTAAAGATAGATTTATTGTTTGACAAATTATCTGTTTGCGATATATTTTAAAAAGAGGAAAAAAAGGATTGAGGGAATAATGGAAAAAATACTCATTGTAGATGATGTGAAACTAAATCTGAGGATACTTGAAGATCATTTGAAATGTCAATACCAGATTATCAAAGCATTTAATGGAAAAGAAGCAATTGAAATTGCTGAACAAGAAATGCCTGACTTAATTTTAATGGACATTATTATGCCTGTTATGGATGGTGTAGAAGCAACTTTACACTTAAAAAAGAACGAACTCACAAAACATATTCCGATTATTTTTATAACAGCTTTAGATCAAATCAATGATATCAAAAAAGGTTTCGAAGCCGGTGGAATTGATTACATAATAAAACCTTATAATCCTCAGGAAGTAATGCTTAGAGTAAATACACAAATTCAATTGATTAACTATCAAAAACAGATTATCGAGCTTGAAAGAAAAAACTCTGTGCTTGCAATGACCGTCACTGCAAATCATGAGTTAAGACAACCTCTTACCCGTATGAAAGGTTTTTTTGATTTACTCATGATCGAAATGGAGCAGATTAAACTTGAATCAAAAAACACATTAAAAATTGAAAAAGCATTTGATGAGATGATCCTGATTTTAGATAAGTACCAGTATAATGATAATTTTGATATTACTTCATATCTCACTGATAAAGAGTATAATATGGATATTAAAATGGTTAGATTCAAGGATCCCCAAAAAAAGGAGTAATTCTATGTACTTAAGAGTACTTAAAGAAGGAGAAAAAAAAGGTCTAATCAATTTAGTCTTTCATCTATTTAATCTTGATAACGATTTTGACGATCATGAAAAAAATTATATTCAGCTGTTTACACATACAACCTTACTCGATCTAATTGATTTTACCCCTCAGAAGTATAGTCTGCAACAACTAATCCTTCAATTTAAGGATAGCTCTGTGATTGTTAAAAAAACCGTATTTTATGAATTGATCTATTTGGCTTATTCGGATCATAAGCCTTCAGACAAAGAAATAAAATTTCTTGAAGTATTAAAAAATGAATGGGGTATTGACGATTCATTTGTAAAAGATGCAAGAAAAACTGCAAATGATATGTTCAAAATGAAACAAAAAGTAAACAAGATTATTCAAAATTCATAGCATTTTTGCTTGTTTGAATCAATTTTGAAATTATTGGAAGAAAAATTGCTATCATTTTATGATAAAAGAAAAATATGGAGGAACTATGAAGCGGAGCATTTATTTATTGCTTCTTTTTGTAATGTTATTTATATCTTTGAACGCACAAGTACTATGGGATTCACCCTTAGCAATTCGTCAGGGTGTCAATATTGAGTGGTTTAGAACAGCAGCCTCAATCAACGAAGGTGTTGTTTATGTTTGGTCTGATACTCGTTTTGGCGAAAGAGATTTATATGCTCAGCTGATTGGTCCGAATGGACAAAAACTTTGGGGAGAAACCGGTTTGCTTGTTGACGACAAAAATGACCGTCAGGAAGATCCTGTGATAATCTCTACTTCAGATAATTGTGTGGTTATTGCTTGGGTTGATTTCTCTGATGATCTTGATGGCAATATTTATGCTCAGAAAATTAACGCTGCTGGCACAAAACTATGGGCTGATGGCGGTGTTGCGTTATGTACTGCTCCAAAAGTTCAGATTAGTCTGAATATTGTCCCTGATAATGATGGTGGCGCAATTGTTGTTTGGAGTGATTATCGTCTCTCAAGCATTGCTGACTATGCGCAAAGAGTCAATAGCCAGGGTAATGTAATGTGGACTGCTAATGGTGTAAGAATTGGGGTTGAAAATGCCAATGTCGGCCAGAATACTTTCTGGGAAGATGGTCAAAATGGCGCTGTTATTGCTTTTCTTGCAAAAAATAATAATAACATAACAAACATTTATATCGCTCACTTGTCTCCAACAGGTTCATTTTCTTATGGACCAATGCTTCTTACCAATTTTACAAGCAGTACCAGTCAACCAGGCTCAGTTAGACTCGCTCCTTCAGAAAACAATTCCTTTGTTTTAGCCTGGGAACAAAAAACGACTGGTGATGAAAATGATTATGATATCTTTATTCAGAAAATTAATAGTTCCGGAATAAAACAATGGGGTGATACAGGAATCAATATAACCAACAACTCATCAATGCAGGAAAAACCAAGAATTTCTGCAAGTTCAAATGGCAACTTCTTTGTTGTTTATGAAGATCAGCAATACGATAATAATATTAATCCTGATTTGTTTGTTCAAAAATTTAATTCTAATGGTCAAGCAGTTTGGACTTCCCCTACCTCATTATGCCAGGTGCCATACAAACAGGCTCAGGCAAGAATTGCATCGATGGATGATGGTGGCTGTGTGGTGATTTGGGAAGATGAAAGAGATTTAAATATTAATAACAGTATTGATGTCTACGCCCAAAGAGTTAATGCAGATGGAACTGTTGTCTGGGAAAATAACGGAAAAGCAATCTCCTCTTTAAGTGGTATTCAAAATGGGGCTAATGTAAAAATTAGTAATAATAAAATCTTCTTCATCTGGGCAGATCAAAGTCAAGGATCTTTAAGTTTAACTCAACAGATTGTTGATATGTCAAATCAGTTATTGTACCCTGCAAACGGTCATGATATATTTGAAGGTCTATCAGCTAATGCTTCTGACGCAAAAATATTCTCTCATAATTCTTATGCTTATATCACTTGGATTGATGAAAGATTTGCAGTTTTAGGAAAACAGATCTTCGTTCAAAAAGTTGCTCCCAATGAATCACTGATTTTTGCAGAAAATGGAATCCCTATTACGCTTGATCACAGTGTTAAAGAAGAATATAATGCAATGATTGACACAGACGGAAATTTAATTTTCTTCTGGTTAGAAAATATTGAAGGAAACTTCAAACCCAAAGCTCAGAAAATGAGCCCTAACGGCGTTAAAATTTGGGGTGATAATGGTATTTTGCTCTCTGAAGATGCACTTGCGATTACAAATATTGGGATTGATTTAGATCAGATTGCTGGTGATTACTACTTCTACTGGAATGATACAAACACAATTAATCCACATACCATAATCAGAGGACAAAAGATTTCTGGAACTAGTTTGGCTTGGGGTGTAAATGGTAAAACGATTGTTAATAAAGCGCCAATTCCTGATGATTTTGATCCAGAAAATATCTCTGTTAAAGTCGCTGATTTAAACAAAGACTTTCTCGCTTTTTATCAAAAGAACGATATATATCTTATTAAATTAAACAGTGAAGGTAATCCTGCAACTGGATGGACTAACGCTGGTTTACCTTTTGCAGTTGTTCCTGATTTTGAAAAAAATCCACAGGTATTGTTGGTTGATCAGGGTGCTTTAGTTGTATGGGAAGATAATCGTTTAAGTAATGCAGAATTTGATATTTATGCTCAGATTTTCACCAACGATGGACAAATTCTTCTTCAACAAAATGGTGTTCCTGTTGTTAGTTTCCCTGAAGCTCAAGATCAGTTTGTTGCTAAGTGGAACGGTCAGTTAACATTGGCTTGGAGAGATTACAGAGATTCAAATAATGATAACTATAATATTTATTTGCAAAGATTTAACTATCAAGACAACAGCCTTGTCCCTGCTTGGAACACAAACGGTGTTGGAATTGCAGTCAGAGACTCTGCTCAAACTTATGTAGATATGGAATTACTGGGTGATAAAACTGTCGCAGTTTGGGAAGATGCTTATGATGATCATAATATCTATATGGGTTTTGCTGGTCCACAAGGTAATATCATTATGGATTCTGTGAGATTAGTCAATCATATTAAAAAACAAACCGAACCAAAGATTGCAAAAATTGATGATTATTATGCCTATGTCACATGGATTGATTACATCTCTTCAGGTAAAGAAGATATTAAAGGGATTTATATGCAGAAAGTAAGAGCAATTCATAATTCAATTGATACTCCAGATATCTCTTCTTCTCAGTTAAAAGTGTCCCAAAACTATCCAAATCCTTTTAATCCTACTACAATGATCTCTTTTAATTTAAAAGCAAAAGATCGCGTTAAAGTTGATATTTTCAACGTTAAAGGTCAAAAAGTTAAATCATTGCTGAATGATGTTAGAGATCAAGGTATACATACTTTAGTATGGAATGGAAAAGATACAGATAATAATGATGTTGCATCAGGTGTTTATTATTATAAAGTATCTTCTGGATCAGATACAATTACTAAAAAAATGCTCTTAATTAAGTAATTCGAAATAATAAATTAAAATAGGATGCTCATTTGAGCATCCTATTTTTTATTCTTTCAGCTTTTTGTTGACAAGCACTAAAAAATGTATTATTTTACTAACAGGAGGTCGTTTTGGATACAAATCAGTTTAAAGAAAAAATCAGCAAAAGACTTAAAGTCCTCAATGAAAAGAAAGAGTCTCTTACTGAAAAGTATTTTTTTGAAATAGATGAAATTATTGAAAACTGTACCTCTTACGGTTATACTGAATTTCTAATCAATGCACTGTCTCTTAAATCATCATTATTTTCTAAGCTTAACAACTTTTCAAAAGCTGAAGATACAATTATTGAAGCAATAGAAATTTCTGAAAAGTATTCTAATAAAAGATTAATGGCCATCTCATATAATTTTTATGGATTAATCCTCTTCAATTACTCATTTTATGATAAAGCAATTGATCAGTTTAAATTTGCACTCAATCTTTTTAAAGACTTGGACCTTTTCTCTGATGAATGTAAATGCTTTAGAAATATTGGGGTTTCTTTCTATAAAAAATACGATATAAATAATGCTTACAAATTTTTGTTTGATGGATTACAGATATCAATCACTTATCAGTTAACAGATATAAAAGCAGATATTTTATCATGGCTCGGTAGAATTGAAAGAGATCTTTGTAACTTTGATAAATCTATCGAATATCTTTTAGAAGCGAATAAGATCTTTTTAGATTGTAATAACTATCAGGATTATGCGATTACCCTTAATTCTATTGGTTTCTTTTATATTAATCAGATGGATCTTGAAAAAGCTTTCAGCTATCTGAATATGGCTGAAAAAATTGCTGAGGATAAACATTTTCATATGCTCTTAGCTGATGTGGCACATAATATGGGACTGGCATACAGTAAGACAGATGAAAAAGAAAAAGCTCTTAATTATTACTATAAATCTGTTGAACTCAGAAAGAAATCGATGTCGATTGAAAAATTAGCGAAAACTTATCATAATATTGGCTCTGTTTATTACTCTATTGGCAATATTGAAGACGCATTATCCTATCATAATAAAAGTTTAAAAATTAGAAAAAAAGCGAATTTGAAAAAAGCAATGGCTGAATCTTATCTCAGTATAGCTTCTGTTTTACTTAAAGCAAAAAGATTCAGATCCGCCAGTTTATCAGGCAAAAAAGCACTTGATATCGCTATCGATTACAATGACTCTCGCTTATTATCTGAAGTTTATCTCTTTAATTCTGATTTCTATAACTCTCAAGAAAATTTCAAAAAGTCTTATGAATTCTTTTCTTTATACATTGATGAAAATGAACGGATTTTTAACGAAGAAGCGCAAAGAACAATTAGCAATCTGGAAAAGAAATATGAACTTGATCTTCTTCAAAAGTCAATCAAAGAACAGACAGAGGACGAACAGATTAATGGAGCTATTGCTATGGCAGTCACGGCAAATCATCAGATCAACCAGCCATTAATGATTCTGCAGGGAAATATTGATTTACTCAAACTCTTCATGGAACAGAAATATAACGAAGACTCTTTGAAGATTTATTTTGATAGTATTGAGAAATCCATTGAAGATATTCAATCCATTTTAAAATTTTTCCGTGAGCATTCTGAAGTGACGCTTCAAAACTTAGCAGATTTCATTCAGTATATTAATGTCGAGTAAGGGGAATTATGAATAATCTCTATCAGGAAATTGATGATTTTTTATATCAGAATCAATATATGATGATGAAAGATAAAGAAAAAAATAAAGAAAAATGCGAAGAATTTATCTTTAAACTAAAAAATGAAGCATTATCAGAACGCTATTTTCGGCTTAATATTCTATACCTTTCCTTACTTTTTGATAATGAGTTTGATCAACAACTAAAAGCCTGCAATATGATTAATACATCTCTAAATGATCCAATAATGAATGCTTTTTTTGATTTCTCTCTGGCAAATATCTATCGAAACAGATTTTTTAATAATGAATCATTGCTTCTTTATCAAAAAGCATTTCAAGAATATAAAGACTTAGATTGTGAAGAAATGATGGCAAAAGTTAATTTGAATTTAGCAATTCTATTCTGTAGAACAGATAAATACATCGAAGCTTATAAGTTAATGATCGATTTAATCGATCATCCTGCATATAAGAATGATAAAAACTTTAATATGTCTCTTTATTCCTGGTTGACTGTGATTGAAAATCAGTTTAATAATTATGATAAAAGTGTTGAATATTGTATTAACGCCGCTAATCTTGCACTTCAACTCAAAAATATGTCTGCTTATGCAGTGTCTCAAAATTCACTTGGTTTATGTTATTACTACATGGGGAAGTTTGATCTGGCATTAGAAAGTTTTTTGCCCGCTCAAAAGATTGCTCTTGAATATGCTAATTATGATCTTCTTGCTGATGTTTTACATAATATTGGATTAGTTTATAGTAGGATGTCAGACACTGAAAATGCTTTACTCTTTTATCTTCAATCTCTTGAATACAGAAAAAAAACCAGTAATTACCAAAATTTAGCGATTACTTTGTCAAATATTGGCACAAACTATGTCGAGTTAAAGAATTATCCAAAAGCAAAAGAATTCCTTGAAGAATCATTGGAAATCAGACAAAAGTATCATCTCAAATCTCATTTAATCATTAGCTATTTTGATCTTGCAAACCTTTATCTCAATACGAATGAACTAAAATTAGCTGAAAACTTCATTGAAAAAGCTTTTGAAAGCAAGGATTTATTTAATCATGAACAGATGAAAGTGGCTTATAATCTTCTTGAACACATTGCATTAAAGTATGAAAATTTTGAAAAAGCACTTTATTTTGCGAAAAAGAAAAATATCGAATTAAAAAAAATGATTAACTACGAATCCAATCAAAAGGCGATTACAATCAAAAATAAATTTGATATTGAAATCATCAATAAAGAAGCTCAGGAAATGATTGCAACAGAAAAAAAGAAAATGGCGCTTGATTTGGCTCATAAAACTAAAGAAAAAATTCAAAACCCTCTTAATAAAATTAAGCATGAAATGAAGTTAATAAAAAAAGTGCTTAACCAAAAGGAAGATAAGGAAAAATTAACCATATATATCAATAAAATTGATCATGCCATTGAAAGAATGGATGAAATATTGCAGATGTTTGAAAATAATAATAATATTAGCTTTAAAGATTATCTTGATATTCGTGAAATGGTGGAGTTTAATAAATAATCATTTTCTCATCTTACTCAGAAATTACTTGACGCAATCTTATGCTAAATAAAACAGATTCATGATGATAATAATATTGTTAATTATTGGGTTTGTTTTGCTTGTTAAAGGTGCTGACTATTTTGTCGAAGGCACTTCAGCTTTGGCACTTCATTATAAAGTGCCTCAGATTGTTATTGGATTAACCGTTGTTGCCTTTGGTACCTCAGCCCCTGAACTTGTTGTTTCGATAATGTCTTCTTTAAAAGGACAAAATGAAATTATTCTCGGAAATATTATTGGAAGCAACCTTTTCAATGTTTTACTCATTTTGGGAATTACAGGTTTGATTAATCCGCTTGAAGTAAAAAAAACAACCGTATGGAGAGAAATCCCATTTCTCTTTGTCATTACTCTGATAAGTTTTTTTCTACTAAATGATAAGCTCTTTTCAGATTCAATTGAAAATATTCTCAATTTTGCAGATTCAATCATACTTCTTATTCTCTTTGTTTTTTACTTAATTTATAACTTTGTGATTATTCAAGCAGATTCTACAAGTGAATATGAAATATGTCCCTTATCTTATCCAAAAATTATCATATACTCCATTGGGGGTTTGATTGCTCTGATTATTGGTGGGAAAATGGTCGTTGAGAACGCTGTTGATATTGCAGAGTATTTTCATGTCAGTAAAAAAGTTATTGGCTTGACCATTGTGGCAATGGGGACATCTTTACCTGAATTAATGACTTCTGTCGTTGCTGTTTTAAAGAAAAAAACTGATATTGCCGTTGGGAATGTTGTTGGCTCAAATATCTTTAATCTCTTATTTGTCATGTCATGTAGTGGTATTATAAAAACTATTAATTATCAAAAGAGCTTTAATCTTGATTTTGCACTATTAATTTTTGCATCATTTCTCTTATTCATTTTTATGTTTACTATGAAGAGACATCGTCTTGATCGCTTTGAAAGTGCTCTTTTTGTTTTCATTTATATTGCTTATGTAATCTTAATGATCATAAATTCATAGATCATAATCTTTTATTGGTATTGTTTTTGCAATGTACTTATGGAATTAATGAAATATTATAAAATTAAAAATATGAAAGTGGGGTTCTAATGAAACGTATAATGATCGCATGCTTAATGATTGCATGTATCGTTTCAATGTTCGCTGCGCAAAAGACAATTTCTTTTGCAAATGCACATTCTGGTGTTAGTATTGTAAATGAAAGATCATCAGGCATTGTCCTTGACTGGTCAATCAACCAGTTAAATCTTGACCAGGTGGCTCAGGAAAATCAAAATTTCACTCGACTGACTGCAAATGGTTTTGTCGCTACCAGTGAAGTAGGTTTACCTGAATTGCCTTTTAATGGGAAAATTATCGCTGTTCCTGTCAACGCTGTACTTTCTGTCAATTTTGTCAACACACACAGTACTATCGTTGATTTAAAAGCAAATGGTTTTAATCATCCGGTTTATCCTGCTCAGGCTTCTGTTGAAAAATGTGAAAACCCAAAAAATGTTGCTTTTGAGATGAATAGTTCAGCTTACCAGCAAGAAAGTTACAGAAATATTGTGCCTGTTACTATTGAAGAAATTGGGTTTATGCGTGGTTATCGATTAGTTTTAGTTGCTTATACTCCTATTGAATATAATCCTGTAAAAAACACCATGAAAGTTTATGATCAGGTACGTGTTGAAATTTCTTTTGATGGTGCTGATATGGCAGAAACTGAATACTTAAGAGCAAAATATTATTCTCCTGCTTTTGATGCCTCTATGGCAAAATCTGTGATTAATTTTGCTGCACCAAATACCAGAGATACCTTGACTCGTTACCCTATGAAGTACGTTATTATCTCCGATCCTATGTTCCAGGCTCAATTGGCTCCATTTATCGAATGGAAAACAATGCAGGGCTTTCATGTGATTGTAAAATATAAAGGCGAAGCAGAAATTGGCTCAACCAAAGAAACGATTAAGGCATATATGCAATCCTTATGGAATGCCGCTACGCCTACTGATCCTGCTCCAACTTATTTATTGATTGTTGGTGACCATGCTCAAATCCCTGCTTGGAATGCTCAGTCATCACCTTCAGGTCATATTACTGATTTAACTTATGTTCGTCTTCAGGGGACTGACTTCTTGCCTGAATTATATTACGGACGCTTCTCTGCAAATAACGTTAATGAATTACAACCACAGATTGACAAAACACTCTATTACGAAAAATATCAATTTGCTGACCCAACATACTTGAATAAACAAATATTAATTGCAGGTGTTGACAGCAACTTTGGGTATACTCATGCTAACGGACAAATTAACTATATTACAACACATTATGCGAATGCAACCAATGGTATTGAACCTTTTATTCATCTTTATCCAGGCTCAGGATCACAAGATGCGCAAATAGTTTCAGAAACAAGCGGCGGTGTTGGCTGGATCAATTATACAGCTCATGGTGATTGGAACTCATGGTCTGATCCTACATTTACAATTGCAAATATTAATAGTTTGCAAAATGCCAACGAATATTCTTTTGTAATTGGTAACTGCTGTTTAACCAACAAGTTCGAAAATACTACTTGTTTTGGTGAAGCATGGTTACGTGCTGTAGATAAAGGAGCTATCATTTATATTGGGGGTACAAACTCCACTTACTGGAATGAAGACTATCATTTTGCCTGTGGTTTTAAAACACCTCAACAAACTGCGCAAGCATATAATCCTAATACTTTAGGTATGTATGATCAAGCGTATCATACTCATGGTGAACTTTATGAAAATTGGAATGTTTCCGCTATGGGAATGGTTCATGCCGGAAATATGGTCGTTCAATCTACTTCAAGTGACAAGAAAAATTATTATTGGGAAATTTATTCTGTGATGGGTGACCCTTCTTTAGTTCCATATCTCAAACAAGGGGTTCCAAACCAGGCACAATATGCAAATACATTATTTATTGGTATGGATACATATACGATTACTGGAGCTGCACCATACTCTTTCGCAGCTTTATCATTTGAAGGAGAACTTAAAGGTACTGCTTTATGTGATGAAAATGGCGATGCGGTTATTACTCTTGATCCAATCACCACTCCTGGAAATGCTAAATTAGTAATCTCAGCTCAAAATCATATTCCTGTTATTGCTGATATTCAGGTGATTCCAAATGAAGGCGCTTATATCGTTTATCAAAATGTCAATGTCGCCTTAACTGGAAATTCATCGATTGATTATGATTCTAATTCTCCTATTTCTATAACATTAAACAATGTAGGAAGTGAAAGTGCTCAAAATTTGACCGCCATAGTTCGTTCTCTTAATCCATATATTACCGTTAATGATTCTACTGAAACGATTGCATCTATCTCTGCAAATGGAACTGTAACTTTACAAGACGCTTTTTCAATTATCAGCAGTGAAAATTGCCCCGATGCATTAAATGCTCAAATGGAACTGATTATTTCTGATCAAAACAGCAATGTTTGGACATCAACATTCAGAATTACTTTGAATGCACCCGTAATTACAATGGGAGCAATGCAGATTAATGATACAAACGGAAATAATAATGGTCGTCTTGATCCAGGTGAAACTATTCTTCTTACAGTTCCTTTCCAGAATACCGGTCATGCTCCTTCCGCTAACGGTGTTATTTCTTACGCCAGTGTAAATCCATTAGTAACTATCAGTAATAATAACTTCAATATGAATGCACTTAGTGTTAATGAAACATCAAACCTTGTCTTAACCATCACTGCTTCTCCTGATGCTCCTACTGGAACTACAGCAAATATTGGGATTTTTGCTCAATTTGGTCAAATAGTCAATCAAACAAGCTTTGTTTTACCTGTTGGATTGAAAATTGAAAGTTTTGAAACTGGAGATTTTTCAGCATATCCATGGACTAACACTTCAGCTTCTCCTTGGACAGTTGTTAATACAGGTGCTTTTGATGGCACTTATACAGCTAAATCAGGTGCAATTGGTAACTCTGCAAACACCTTTATCACCGTGACTGACACAGCAACCACTGCTGGTGTCATAAAATTTGCTTTAAAAGTAAGCTCTGAAACTAATTATGATTTCTTAAAATTCTATGTTGATAATGTTGAAAAAGGATCATGGTCTGGTACTGTTGATTGGACAGAAGTTGAATATCCAGTAACTGCTGGAGCTCATACATACAAATGGACATATTCAAAAGACAGCTCTCAAATTGCTGGCTCTGACTGTGCATGGGTTGATAAAATTATCTTCCCTGCTTCAGGTGGAACAGCTGTAAATGCTCCAATTGCTTATGTTAATAATCAAACAATAGATTTTGGTTCAATCCAGATTAATAATACCTTAACAAAATCTTTTAATCTTGTGAATTTTGGTAATGTCCCACTTACTGGTACAATAACAGTTTCAAATCCTTTCTTCATTGATAATCCAGAAACTCAAACTATTGATTATTCAATACCAGCAAATAGCTATCAATCTTTCAATGTGACTTTTGCTCCTCTTACTGATGGACCTTATAATTCTCAGATCACAATCACAAGTAATGACACGACTCAACCAACAATTAGCATTGACATGACTGCTGTTGCACTTCCTTTAAGCAATGAACAGAATTTATTGCCTAAGGTCTCAAAATTAAATGGAAATTATCCTAATCCTTTTAATCCGACTACAAAAATTTCTTACTCCTTAAAAGAAGGATCACAAGTAAATATACAAATATTCAATATTAAAGGTCAGTTGGTAAAACAGTTAGTGAATGGACTGATGCCAGCTGGAAATCACACTATAACATGGAATGGTAATGATGAAAATCAAAACCAGGTTTCAAGTGGTGTTTATTTCTATCGTATGCAGAGTAAAGAATACTCAGGCACTCGTAAAATGTTATTAATGAAATAGTAAAGAACTTGGGGATAATCTGATTATCCCCTTTTGCATTTTAAAAAAGGAGAATATATGCAGAAACTTTTACTTGTAATACTCTTAGTGTTGCTTTCTTGCTTGTTAATGGCAGAAACAGTATTTCTACAATCTCAAAGAAATATGCCCCTGAGTATTAATGTCCTCGATTCAAATAATGATCAAACTATTTTAGAATTAAATTTCTCTTCATTTGAAAAGAAATCAGTGAATATCCAGGGTAATGAATTTAATTTTATTACTTTAGAAAAGGAAGGTTTGATGCTTGACGAAGGTCAACCTCAATTACCTTTCATTGGCAGAAGTATCATTATTCCAGATAATGGCAAAATGAATATCTCTGTTATTAGCTCTGATTATACTGATTTTCAGATGGCAATCGCTCCATCAAAAGGAAGTTTACTACGTAATGTAAATCCTGATGATGTGGCTTATACTTTTTCTGATACTTATCAAAAGAATGAATTTTATCCATCAAATATCGCTTCTTTAGGCGATCCTTATATCATGAGAGATTTTAGAGGAATCACTGTTGGCTTTAAACCTTTCCAATATAATCCCGTGACTCAAACACTTCGTGTTTATCATAATATTAAAGTGAGAGTGAGCAACACTGGTGTCGATCATGTGAATGTATTAAATCGTACTCGTTCTGTTGTAAATAGAGATTTCTCTGCTGTTTATAATCAACATTTTCTTAATTATCAGATCAACGCTGATCGATATGTCCCAATTCTCGAAGATGGAACGCTTTTAGTGATTACAAACCCTATGTTTACTGATGCAATCCAACCTTATATCAACTGGAAAAAACAAAAAGGGATTAATACTGTTTTAGTGACTACAACTGAAACCGGTACGACTTCTAATGCAATCAAAACTTATATTCAAAACTATTATACGGCTAATCCAGATTTAGCTTATATCCAATTAGTCGGTGACGCAGCTCAAGTACCCACTTTAACCCATGGTGGTGGTGGATCTGATCCTTCCTATGTGATGCTTCTTGGAAATGATAACTATCCAGAATTATTTATTGGTCGCTTCTCAGCTGAAACAGTTGCTCAAGCTGAAACTCAGGTGCTTAGATCTATATGGTATGAAAGAGATATCACCGCTGAAGATGGCGCTTGGCTTAAAAAAGCAACTGGCATTGCTTCAAATGAAGGTGGTGGCGGTTCTGGTGATATGGGAGAATCTGATATTGCTCATATGAATTTGATCAGAACTGACCTCTTAAATTATGGTTATACTTCTGTAGATCAAGCTCATGCTCCATCAATTACTGCTGCTACATTAAGCAATAATTTTAATGAAGGTCGCGGTTTTATTAATTATGTTGGTCATGGTGATGTGACTTACTGGGTAACTTCAAACTTCTCAAACACTCATGTGAATGCCTTAACTAATGATTATAAACTTCCTTTTATCGTCTCTGTAGCATGTGTTAATGGTAATTTTACCGGCACTACTTGTTTTGGCGAAGCCTGGTTGAGAGCAACTAATGAAACTACCGGCGCTCCTAACGGCGCAGTGGTCGCTTATATGTCCACCGTAAATCAGCCTTGGAATGAACCTATGCGCGGACAAGATGTGATCACTGATTTAATGGTCACAGAAAATAAATTCACCATTGGTGGTTTGTTCTTTAATGGTAGTTCTGCGATGCTTGACGCATATAATAATAACGCCAATTCTGTTTTAACAATGAAAACCTGGATCATTTTCGGTGATGCTTCTTTAGTTGTTAGAAATGATACTCCTCAACTTCAAACTGTAAATTCAATTGATAACTTATTCATCGGCTTAAATACTTATGAAGTAACCACTAATATGCCTAACGCTTTAGCATGTCTTTTCAATCCTGAAACTAATGAAATTTTAGGTTCTGGCTACACAGATGAAACAGGGCATGTGATGCTTAATATTACTCCAATGACTGCTCCTGCTACTATTAAATTAACTGTTACTGCTCCTAATGCCGTTACATTTATCAAAGATGTAATGGTCATTCCAAATGAAGGTGCTTATATCGTTTATAATCAAGCAACAGTTACTCTTACCGGAAATAATTCATTTGATTATAACTCTGTTTCTCCAGTTAATATTTCTGTTACAAATGTGGGTAATGTTCCTGCAAATAATTTAACAGTAACCTTAAGATCTTTAAATCCATATATTACAGTAACTGATTCTGTTGCTAATGTTGCTCAGATTCCTTCTGAAACACTTTATGCGATTAACGATGTCTTCTCTATTCAATCTGCTGCAAATTGTCCTGATGCGACTAATGCACCAATGCAGATTATTATTACCGATGATCAACAAAATACATGGATCTCAAATTTCAATTTGATGCTTAATGCTCCTGTGATAGTATTTGGAGAAACCAGTATTGATGATACTCAGGCAAACAATAATGGACGTCTTGATCCAGGTGAAACAATCCTTCTCTCTGTTCCTGTACAAAATACTGGACATGCACTGTCTGAAAATGGGATTATTTCCTATGCCAGCACTAATCCATTGGTAACCATTCAAAGTTCATCTACAAACGTAAATTCAATTAATCCTCAGGCAACAACTATTGTTGATCTGATGATCTCTGCTGATCCTTCAGCACCAACAGGCTCTATTGCTAATATTGGGCTTTTCGCTCATTTTGGTTCTATCATCAATCAATCTTCGATTGTATTACCTGTTGGCTTGAAAATTGAAAGTTTCGAAACAGGAAACTTCTCTGCATTCCCATGGATCCCAAATGCAACAAATCCATGGACTGTTGTAAATACAGGTGCCTTTGATGGTACTTATGTTGCAAAATCTGGACCTATTGGTCATTCAGCAAATACTTCTATTAGTATTGTCGATACAGCTTCAACTGCTGGTTATATCAAATTTGCAGTTAAAGTTAGTTCTGAATCTGGATATGATTTCTTAAAATTCTATGTGGATAATTCTGAAAAAGCATCTTGGTCTGGTGAAGTTGACTGGACTGAAGTTCAGTATCCTGTAACAGCTGGCGTTCATACTTATAAATGGACATACAATAAAGACAATATTGTTACCAGCGGTTCTGATTGCGGATGGATTGATAAAATCATCTTCCCTGCTGCAGGTGGTTCTGCAACTGAAGCTCCTCTTGTATATATGAATAATGAGACACTTGCTTATGGTTCTATTGCACCAAATACTACATTTACTAAAGAAATTGTCATGGTAAATTTTGGTAATCAAGCTTTAACGGGTACAATTACTGTTCCTAATGGATTCTTTGTTGATTCTGAAAATGTGACTACTTTAAACTACACTATTCCTGCAAATAGCAATCAGAGTTTCAATATAATATTTGCACCCACAGTTTTAGGAAACTACAATGGCGAAGTTACAGTCAGCACCAATGATCCAAGTAATCCAAACTTATCAGTTCAAATAACTGCAAGCTGTCAAAATATTTCTACTGATCCTGTTACTGCAAAAGTGACAAAACTTTATGCAAATTACCCTAATCCATTTAATCCTACAACAAATATCGCTTTCTCATTAAAAGAACAGGCAAATGTTAGCATCGATATTTTCAACGTAAAAGGTCAATTGGTTAAACGCCTGATCAATGGTCAGATGCCTGCAGGAAATCATACTATTACCTGGACAGGTAAAGATGAAAATCAAAAACAGGTTTCAAGTGGTGTTTATTTCTACAGAATGCAAACAAACAATTACACAACAACAAGAAAAATGCTCATGATGAAATAATAAAAATATATAAAAAAAGAGTAGGTCTTCGGATCTACTCTTTTTTTTATTAAAAATCAATTGACCTTATATTGATTTTCTCTTTAATGAAATTAGGAGATCCTATGAAAAAGAAAATCAACTATGTACTGTGCCAGCAAACACTAATGGATAAACTTATCCCCTCTTTCTCAAAACAAATAGATGAACTTATTGCTCAAAAAGACAAATCTAATCAAAATATTTTAATTATTGATGACACGGAGCCTTTTAATCCTGAACATATAGGAAATTTAGCTCAATATCACATCAATGCAAACCAAATTGATTTTAAAATTCAAGGGACCATTACCCTGAAACAACTGGTTAATGGGATACCCATTCCAATTTTTCTAAGAGATCTAAAAGGACAGTTTATTGGATGTAATCCGAGCTTTACTAATTTTATGGGTCTCAGTGAAGATGAGTTAATCGGTAAAACAGTGTATGATGTTGTTCCGCAAGATGAAGCAGAAGAGTACAATCATAGAGATCAGGAACTAATTGAAAATCCCCATATTCAAATATATGAAGGGAAGATTACTCAGAAATGTGGTATTACAAAAGATGTGATTTTTAGAAAAACAATTTTGCTTGATGAAAAAAATGAGGGATCTGCAATCGTTGGCGTGATTGTCGATATCTCCAAACGAAAACTCATGGAAAAATCCAATTGGGAATACCGTAATAAATTAGAAGAAATGGTACTTGATCGCACTGCTCATCTTACCAAAAGTAATCAACAACTGAAAAATGAGATTGAACTCAGAAGACATTCTGAAAATGCGCTTAAGGATTCTGAAGAATTACTAAGAACAATTTTTAATTCAACTTATGATGGAATTATAATTCATGAAATTGCAGGCAAGATTCTTGATGCAAATGATACCGTGTGCGATTTATTTAAGCTTGAAAAGTCAAAATTGCTGTCATATTCATTACTTGATGAATTTTCCGCATCTAATGACAGCTATAATGATATCGTGCGTTATTGGCTGAAATCTGAGCTTGGCGAGAAATGCTTCTTTGAATGGAAAGCTAAAAGTCCTACAGATGAAAATGAAATTCATACAGAACTTTTTATGCAAAAAATCGTAATCGCTGATCAACCTGTGATGCTCATCAATATCAGAGATATCAGTGAACGAAAAGCAGTTGAAAAACTGCTTCTTCAAGAACATAATAAAGTAAAGATTGCTTTAAAGCATGAAATGCTGTTATCCACTATTGCGACGATCCTCAATTCAACAGAAAATTTCTTTGATGTACTAGATAATCTTCTCTCTATTATTGAAAAAACAATGCATCTGACACTATCAGGATTTTACGCTTTTTGTCCAGATTATATCGGAGATTTCAAAAAGAAGATCCCTTTTTTTGACATAACTGAGCCCTCACATTATAAATCACTATTTGCTAATCTAAAAGAATCTATAAAACTAAACAAATCATTGTATTACACACAAATGGATGATATGACAGATTCTTTAAGGAACTTTCTTAAAGAGAATCAAATCTCTGCTTTCGCAATGATGCCTTTAAAAATTTCTGGCGAAGTGAAAGGCGTTATTCATTTTCAGTCTGATTGTTCTCAAGACTGGACGTCAAAACATTACAGTATTTTCAATACGATCGCTAATATGATTGCAAATGCCTGGGAACGATATATTCTAAAGGAACAGAGATTGACAGCAGAAAAACAAACAATTGAAACTGTTAAATTACTTGAATCTTCTTCCAAGCTTGCTTCCATCGGTGTAATGGCAGCAGGGATCACTCATGAAATTAATCAGCCACTTAACGCAATAAAAATCATGGCTGATGGGATTCTGTTTTGGAACAAGAGAAATATTGGTTTATTGCCTGATACATTTATTCAGAAAATTCAAAAGATCACTCAAGCTGTGAATCGTATTGATTCAATAATCAAGCACATGCGTTCTTTCTGGGTGCCAAATGCAAAAAGACCTGATGAGTACTTCTCTCTTAATGAAGCAGTTAATAATGCGATTGATATGATTCAGTCTCAAATCAGCGCTCATGGGATCATTTTAAAAACGTCATTTTATGATCAGGAACTCAAATTGAAAGGCGATATGATACATGCCGAACAAATTGTCATGAATCTTTGCCTAAATGCGATGCATGCGCTGGATCAGGAATCAAAGAATGAGAAAATAATTATAATACATACTTTGAAGTCTGAACAGAAAATCATCCTGAAGGTCGAAGATAATGGACCTGGCTTACCAGAATCATTTTCAGAAAAATTGTTTGATCCTTTCTTCTCAACAAAAAAACCTGGAGAAGGAATGGGCTTAGGATTAGCAATTGTAAAACAGTTTTTGGATAATATGAATGCAGAAATAGATGTAAGAAACAGGGAAGAAGGCGGTGCTCAGTTTAGTATAAGCTTTCCAGCTTTAGATAATTAAGCATGGTGATGATATCATCAAAGAAAAAAGCCCTTCAAGTTCGAAGGGCTTTTTAATATTAGGATATTTTATCCGTTTCTTTTTTCAAAATCCACCATAAAATCAGCAAGCGCTTGGCATGCTTCTTTTGGTAATGCATTGTAAGTAGATGCACGGCATCCGCCTACTGAACGGTGACCTTTTAAGCCGATCATATTTAATTTTTTAGCTTCTGCGATAAATTGATCTTCTAATTCTTCACTTGGAAGTCTGAATGTGATGTTCATTAATGAACGATCTTCTTTTTCAACAGTGCCACGATAGAAAGAACTGCTGTCGATGACATTATAAATCAAGCCAGCTTTTTCGACGTTGTTTTTATAAATGTTGTCGATGCCCATTTTTTCAACCCAGTTCAACACTAATCCAATCACATACACTGGGAATGCTGGAGGTGTGTTAAACATAGAATCTTTGGTGATATGTGTTTTATAAGATAACATGGTTGCCATACCTTTGTTCATGGTTTCCATAAGGTCTTTTCTGATGATGACAGCAGTTGCACCAGCAGGACCAATATTCTTTTGAGCACCAGCATAGATTAAGCCGTATTTATTGCCATCAAGTGGACGGCTTAAAAAGTCTGAAGACATGTCTGAAACTAATAAAGTGCCATTAGGAACTTCTGGATCTTTATGCCATTCAGTACCATAAATAGTATTGTTGGTCGTAATGTGTAAATATGCAGGATTTTCTGACAAAGTAAAGTTCTTTGGAATATAGCTGAAGTTCTTGTCTTCTGAACTTGCTGCAAGGTGTGCTTTTTTACCAATTTTTACTGCTTCCTGATAAGCTTTGGTTGCCCATTCACCCGTATTGATATAATTTGCAACTTTATCATCTGGACAAAGATTGGTAGGTAACATTAAAAATTGAGTACTTGCACCACCGCCTAAAAATAGAACAGCATAATCATCACCGACGTTTATAAGTCTTTTCATACTTGCAATTGCATTGTCAAATATTTCCTGATAATCCTTGGAACGATGACTCATTTCCATGACCGATAAACCCTTGCCTTTATAATCGACAAGATCTTTCTGAACTTCCTGTAAAACCTCTAAAGGTAATACTGCTGGACCTGCACTAAAATTGTGTACACGTGCCATTTTTTCCTCCAAAATTTTCTTTTGAGACAACTTTTATCATACTCAGGTTTTTCTGGCAAGTACTTTTTATTAATTTTCGGTTTTCATCACTTTTCTACAGGATAGAAGTAGGGAGCAAGCGAGAGATGAGTGAGTAACCTGCTGTCAGCAAGTAAGATACATATTTGTCTCTGCTTTCTTGATTTTGCAGTTAAATAACTATTATTTCTGAATAAAGAAACATTTCAATTTCCAGATTCTACTTGACATAAAAATTAGTCATTATCTCTTTGATTTTAAAATAATTAATTAAATAAAGAGGTTTGTATGAATCTGTCAAAAAGAGCTGAAGAAATTCAGGCATCGCCTATTCGTAAATTGATGCCTTATGCAAACAATGCGAAGAAAAAAGGCATTCATGTTTATCATTTAAACATCGGCCAACCAGATATCGAAACACCATACGAAATGCTCAATGTCTATCATCATTATGAAGATAAAGTTCTTGCTTACGGTCCATCACAGGGCGTAGAAGAATATCGCAAAGCTTTAGTGAAATATTACAACAAATTCCAGATTAGTCTCAAAGAAGAAGAAATTATCGTCACTACTGCGGGTTCTGAAGCCATCGTTTTTGCGATGATGGTGACTTGTAATGTTGGCGATGAAATCATCGTTCCAGAACCTTTCTATACCAATTATAACGGTTTTGCAACGATGGCAGGGATTCATCTTATCCCCTTAACCACTTATGCAGAAACAGGATTTGCATTGCCTTCTACTGATAAAATCGAAGAAAAAATTACTCCAAAAACCCGTGCAATTATGATTTGTAATCCTGGTAATCCAACGGGTACTGTCTATACAAAAGAAGAATTAATCTCTTTGGGTGAAATTGTAAAAAAACACAATCTCTATTTTATTTCTGATGAAGTATATCGTGAATTTGTTTATGACGGAGATCCTGCTGTGAGCGTATTATCACTTACAGGGCTTGATCAGCATGCGATTATGTGTGACAGTATTTCCAAAAGATACAGTGCATGCGGTGCGCGTATCGGCTGTATCGTTTCCAGAAACAAACAAATCATGGATGCTGTTTTAAAATTTGCTCAGGCTAGACTTTGTCCTCCAACTATTGACCAATTGGCAGCTGCTGCCTGTGTCGATCTTCCCGAATCATACACTCAGGCAATTTTGGCTGAATACAATAAAAGAAGAAATATTGTCTTCGAAGAACTGCAAAAAATCAAGGATATCGTTTGTGTAATGCCTGGTGGCGCTTTTTATATTATTGCTAAACTGCCAATCAAAGATGCAGAACACTTTATTATCTGGTTGCTTGAAGAATATCATGTGAATAATGAAACTGTGATGTGTGCTCCTGCTGAAGGATTTTATGCCACTCCTGGACTGGGTAAAAATGAACTTCGTTTGGCGTATATCCTCAATGAAAATGATCTTCGCAAAGCAATGAATATCTTCCGTTCAGGTCTTGAAGCTTATATGAAATTATTCTAAATAATCATCTCAACTGTTATTGAAGCAGAGCGATTAAAAGCTCTGCTTTTCTTTTTTTTATTCAAAAATGTATTGACAAGCATTTTTAGGCATGTTTTATTATAATTAAGGGGTGAATTGTGATAAATGATTGTTTAATTGAATATTTCCCAATGATCTATGAGCATATCAGCGATGTGGTTGTTCTTTATCGTTTTAACTCAAAGCATCAGCTGATCATTTTAAATGCCAATGATGCTTTCTTTAATGAAACTGGTTTTAATAAAGAAAATGTTTTAAATCATCCGCTTGAAGAAGTGTTTAAAAAAAAGATTTCAGATAATGTCTATCGTTTGCTTACTCAGTTAAACCCAAACAATCCGGAAGTATCATTCCAAACTATGATTAATGTCCCTTCAGGTGAACTTTTCTGGAAAATTCATTATCAAGCAATCTTTAGAGAAGATCAAACATTAAATTTTATCATCTCAAAATCTATGAATGTTTCTGAGAAAAAGTAACTTCTCAATATGATTTCCAGACTTCGCGTGATCAGCAGTGTTGGTAAGATTGGCGGTTGGGAGTTTTACTCTACTGAGAAAAAAGTCATCTGGACTGAAGAGATGTATCATATTCATGAAGTAGATTATTCTTTTTCTCCTACAGTTGAGAGTATGTATCATTACTATGAAAAAGAAGATGTTGATCTGATATTTGCTCAATACAAGGTTCTGTATGATATAGCTTGTGAAAAATTTGGTAATACATCAGATGATTCATCGGATAATCGATATAAGATTCTCGATGATCAGGCAGAAATGATTCTTGCCTTTAAAACAGCGAAACAGAAACAGTTATGGGTTAGAATCGTGGCAAAAATTGCCTTCTTAAACAAAGAGAAATACAAATATTTTGGCGTCTTGCAAGATCTTACCGAACAGATTCAACTTGAAAAACAGCTCGAATTTGAAAAAAAGAAACTTAAAAATATACTGGAAACTCAAAATGACCTTATTTGTAGAAGTTATCCTGATACGACCATCATTTATGTGAATGAAGCTTATGCGAATTACTTTAATTCCACTACTGAGAAACTGATCGGAACTAAATTTTTACTTTCTATCCCTCCAGAAAATCATGAGTATCTTTTGGATAGTTTCAAGAAACTTAACTGGAAAAACCAAATGATTGAAACTGAACATCCAGTTTATAGCGGTGATGGCAGTATCCGCTGGATGCAGTGGACGGATTATGGCATTTTCAATGAATATGGCGAGCTGATCGAACTTCAGTCGAATGGAAGGGATATCACAGAGAAGAAAAAACTGGAAATAGAACTCAAACACAGAGAGCTTCTTTATAAAAGTCTGTTGGATACGAGCCCCTATACAATTTTACTTATCAACGATCAGGCACATATTAGTTTTGCCAATCATAACGCAAGTGCTTTATTTGAAATTGAAGAGCATAAAATCTTTAATTCAAGTATCTGTAAATGGATCAATCATGATGAAAAATCTATCATAAAAATGCTGAAAAGAGTCATGCTTCAAGATAGAGTTTTTAAGATTGAGATTCAAATCTATACGGCAAAGAAGAATATTAAAGATTGCGAAGTCTATATTACACCTATGAAAATGGAGAATAAACGCCCCTTATTTTTAATTACAATCTCTGATATCTCAGATCGAAAAGAATCATTAAAACACAAAGCTGAAATAGAACGGCTCACTAATCAAACCGTGCGATTATCATCGATCAGCGCTCTGTCTGCCGGGATTACTCATGAAATTAATCAACCGCTTAATGCGATGAAAATCATTATTGAGGGTTTGCAGTTCCTCAAAGAGCGTGATATGCAAAAGTATTTTTCCAGTCTGGAAGATAAGATGAGCTTTTTTGGCGAACAGATCCTTAGAATTGAGAATATTATCAAAAGTATTCGTTCTATGATTTATGACAATCCTGATTTTATCGCTTCATCTTTTAATGTAAATGAAAGAACTCTGAAAATATTGGAAATGTTTAAAAAAGATATCTCTGATTACCAGATTAGTGTTGATTACAAAACCTCATTAGAGCATCAGATGATAAAAAACTATCCTATTCAGTTTGAACAGATCATGATCAATATACTTTCCAATTTTATTCATGTTTTAATTGATGAAGAAGAGATCATTCACAAAAGAATCAATATCTTTATTGGCATGAGAATGGATAAATTAATCCTCAAACTGAGTAATAATGGACCTCATTTACATCAAGAAGAGCTTGACAGATTGTTTGAACCATTTTATTCGAATAAAAAGAACAAAAGAGGAACAGGTCTTGGATTAGCGATTTGCTATCAACTGATCAGTTCACTGGGTGGAAGTATCCATGCGGAAAATATTGAACCTCAAGGGGTTTTGTTTACTGTAATCTTACCAAATGGAGTTTAGGAGTAGATTTGAAAGCACTCGTTTTAATTGATGATGATCATGGCAGCCGAAAAAGTCTGGCAATGCTATTGGAAGATCTTGATTACCATGTCTATCAGTTTGCACAGGCAGATGAAGCGCTTGCTTTTCTTCAAAAGACACCCGTTTCTGTCATTTTATCTGATATACGAATGCCATTTATGTCAGGACTGGAACTTCTGGAAAAGGTCAATGAAATGCAGACTGACGCACAAAATGAGTTCGCTGTTATTCTGTTTACGGGGCAATCCAATGTTCAAGATGCTGTACGTGCATTGAAAACAGACGCATTTGATTATTTAACAAAACCGCTGAACATTGAAGAATTGATCAATACTATTGATCGTGCATTTGAATTTACGTCTTTAAAAAGCGAAAATAAAGATCTAAAGCAAAACTTTAACAAGAAGCTTGAAGAAGCGACTTTTTCGATACAGAGTGATGTCAGTAGCCTGAAAAACCTGCTGAATGAGAGTTATGGATTTCATCAGATTGGTGTATTTTCCAAAAGTCTTCAGCAAGTCTTTGAGCATGCGCAGATACTCCATCAAAATCCTGAGATCCCTGTTTTGATACAAGGTGAAA
This sequence comes from uncultured Candidatus Cloacimonadota bacterium, assembly GCA_964573665.1. Taxonomy (GTDB): domain Bacteria; phylum Cloacimonadota; class Cloacimonadia; order Cloacimonadales; family WRIO01; genus JAGOCT01. The sequence continues at coordinate 56,494 of CAZNKI010000011.1, forward strand.
CTGGAACAGGTAAAGAATTGATCGCCAAGCTGATCCACTTTGGCAAGGATCTTTCTCCAAAACCATTTATTGCACTCAATGCTGCAACGATCCCTCATGAATTATTTGAAAGTGAACTCTTTGGTTATGAAGGCGGGGCGTTCACTGGGAGCAAATCTAAAGGAGCAAAGGGCAAGATCGCATTGGCAGACGATGGTTCTATCTTTTTGGATGAGATCACATCGATTAATACGCATTTGCAGGCAAAGCTTCTCAGAGTGATACAGGAAAAAGAATACTATCAGGTGGGTGGATCAAAAGCATTAAAAACAAGAGCAAGATTTATCTTTGCAGCCAATGATAATGTGTCAGATCTCGTGAATAAAGATCACTTCCGAAAAGACCTGTATTACAGATTAAAATCTGGATTTATTCAAATTCCGCCACTCAGAGAGAGAAAAGATGAGATCATTCCTCTGGCAGAAATGTTTCTTAATCAAATGAGTCAGGAAAAACATAAAAAATTTAAAGGCATCCATTCTACGGCAAAGAAAATTCTTACCGAATATCACTGGCCAGGCAACGTCAGAGAGCTTAAAAGTACAATTGAACGCGTGATTATCCTCTATAATGATCATGAACTCAGAGATACTCATCTGAATTTTCTCTATGAAGACAGTGCTTTTTACAAAAAGGAAATGCCTGAATTGATTCATTATCTCCTGCAAAATGATCATCTTGATATTGAGGAATTTAATCTCATGATCGTTCAGCAAGCTCTGGATAAAATGAGCGGAAACAAATCAAAGACAGCTGAGTATCTAAAAATTACCAGAAACCAGCTTTATACTTTCTTAGAAAAACTTAGCAAATAATTACTTAATTGGTACTTTCCCTACAGGTGAAAGATAAATGGTAAATTCATCTGTTCCATCGAGTTGAAGAAGCTCATCAAACGCTTTCTGCTGATAGGCGCAAATAGCGCATGTGCCACAAGCAATCGCTTCACAGGCAAGATAGAGATTTTGACAGAGATGACCGCAATCGAGTAAGATATCTTTTTTGCTTAGTAAGCCATATCTCCACTCAGTTCGATAGGGGAGAACTGACCAGATAAAGGTGACGGCACATTCCCCGACAAATTTCTGATCATGCGCATATTTTGTAAGTTTGTTGGAGAGATCGTCAACTTCAAATAAAAACACTAAGTCATGGGTTAATGGTAAATATCTATATATTCCTGGTTTGAGTGAAGCTACTTTCTGAATTGCCAGATAGGTTTCAAATGGATGTCTGGATCCTCCAGAAGGCACCATTCGGCGAGTTTGTCGGTTTTCATTAAAGATCTGTCGGACACCCTGAGTCGCCCAAAGTAAAAAAGAAAGCTCATCAAGACTTAACTTCTGATCTGTGAATTGTCTGTGACTGACTCTGTGTTTCATACAATCAAAGAGATCCTTATTTTTTAAAATACTCTTTGAGACTTCTGGGAGTTCAATAATTTCAGCATGATCAGGTACATCTTTTTGCACAGGAGGGAAGTCGATGCCTGCCATCTGATCGCTGATAAAAAAGGGCACCACTTCTGCTTTTAACCAGTGACGATCTTCGATGATCTTGTGTTTTAAACTTTCGGTTCTTTCTTTTACTTCTTCAAGAATCTTTGGTAATGTAATTTCAAATATTTCTTCGATGATTTTTTCCGCAAGTGCCAACTCTTCCATTTCAGGTTCAGCCATTAATGTCAATTCTTCAATTAACCAGTCGATATTGGTTAAAGAGGCAAGTGTGTTAACCACGAAGTCTTTCTCTTCCTTAACGAGGTTTTTAATCGTTTTAATAATATGAAGACCTAATTCTTCCTGGTCCATAAAGACCAGATTGAAAAAGTGAATTAGTTCGACTCTCGAAAGTGATTTTATTCTTTGCGCTAAGCTCTTCTTAATCTTTGTATTCTCTGTCATCTATTCCTCTCCTTTTTAAAAGGCTATACCAAATTTGAGCAGTTCAAAGTCCCAAATTTGCTGGCTGTCATCATTATAAGAAAACCAATCTTCGTAGAAAATGTCATTTTTACCAATAATATAACGACCATAGCTAAAGCTTGTCCCCCAATACAAACGTTTATAGGAGAAATATCTGTAACCTAATCCAATGCCTATACCAAATTTATCTTCGGTATGATTATCTGCGTAATCATTGTTTGAATCATGATTATAATTTTCCAGATAACCTTTTAAATGTGCATAACGTCCAAATGCGCTTAAGTAAAAGCCATTCTGAGTATTTCCTAAGAACAGTCTTGCATGAGAATCAAGAGTAAAAACATTAATATCGTGTTTATCATTGGGATTACTATAATAAACTGGAAAGGCAATTTCCATGTTTCTATTAACATTAAACAAGGAAAATGTGCCACTCAATGTGGTTGATTTTGAGACTGTTAATAATCTAAAAAAGTTGAATTCTACCCCGTAGTTCTTACCTTCAAGCGGTTCATTCTTTTGCTGCTGATACATCTTCTCCTGAGTATCAATGATTTTATCCAGTTTTTGATTAATCACCTCATCGGTTTTTTTCTCAGTTGAATCAGGTGGAGTGCTTTCTTCTGCTCTTATAAATGTTATGAGTACAGATAATAAAATTATTAGTAGTATGATTTTTTTCATCATTCCTCCGATTTTTCAATCAAACTGATTATAATAATAAATATCCTTTTGTCAAGAGATAATGAATATCCTGCTTAAGTATCTTTTTTCTTGACGAAATGTTTCATTATATATACTTATGGCATAAAATGGAGGGAATATGATTTTTCGGTACAAATATCCTTTTATTCTTGGATTTATCTTAATCTCTTATGTGGGGATAGATCTGCTTTCATTAATTCTTCGACCTGCTTTTGTTAGTTTAGGAATAATCTCTGCTTTTAGAATTTTTATTGGTGCGATTAGCATTGTTTTACTCTTCTTAGTTCATTATTACTTTGTATATCGTTTAAAGATCGATGAACATGGGATTTCAAAAGAAGCAAGAATAATCTCCCAGATCTTTTTATTTCATGTTTTAAAAACCAGCAGTCTGATTGATAATATTGAATATCCATGGACACATATTAAAAGAGTTGAAGCTGGCTATCAATGGTTAAGAAAATCCATTATTGTTGTAATGAAAATTGATAAAAAGGAAGAGAGGTTTGTTATCTCTTCTTATATGAAGGACTATGAGATCATTTTTAGAGATATCGAAAAATACGTTGATCCCTATTTTATTGATGATGAAGCAAAAAAGGTATTAAATCCCTAAGAGGACAAAATGAAAGAAACATTGAAAACCTTATTAATTACTTTTATTGGATTTGCCTTGTATTTCTTTGCTCAAAGATATCTGCTGGGTAAGATTATCAAAGCCATTTATCAGGTCATGCCCAATAATTCTTTAGCTTATCTGATTGCTTATATCCTTATCGGCATTCCTGTATTTGCCAGTGTGCTTTATCTTCATGGGAAAAGTGGCTTTTTCTCAGGGCTTGGTTTAAATCGCACTCCATTGACAGGCTTTATCTTTGCCTTTCTTACCACACTACCCATGCTGATTGCTTAAGCGATTTTATATCCATTGAATAAGGAACTGGATGCGAGAATGATCATTATGGGCGCTGTCGGTGCTGCATTTTTTGAAGAGCTGTATTTCAGAGCCTTTTTCTTTGGTCAGATATTTAGAAAAACGCGTTTTGGTTTTATCACTGCAATTGCGATTCCTTCTGTTATTTTTGCCTCATTACATCTGTATCAGGGTCAAGGATTTTCTCAACTTATTGGTATTTTTATCACTACCTTTATCGGATCAGCATGGTTTGCCTGGCTTTATGTTGAATGGAATTACAATCTCTGGATTCCTGTTTTTCTGCATCTCCTCATGAATTTTTACTGGATGTTGTTCTCTGCAGGTAATGATGCGTTGGGCGGATGGTTGTCTAATATCTTCCGTGTAATTACCATTGCCTGTGTTATGGTCGGTAGTATTTATTATAAAAAGAAAAAATCAATACCTTATATCATCCGCAATAAAAAAATATTCTAGGTTGAAGATGCCATCTATAGAGAAATTTAAGGAATCCTTAGCGGTTTTTCATGTTGATCACGAAATAATTGAGCTTATCTATAAAGATTATCAATCGTTAAAGAGCAGTTCTTCAAAAAAGGAAAAGGCTGATTTCTTCATGAGAGCACAACAGATTTTGGATGAAAAGCTTGATCCCTTACAGGTCACTCAGATTATGGACTATAATGCCTGTTGCAAGGGTGGTTCAAGAGATAAAGCTTCTAAAGAATTTGCGAAACAACATCAAGCACTGGAGTTGTCTGAAAAGATAGCGCTGATCGCTAATGTTGCAAACATGGGAAAGCCTGTTCTACTGGACGAAAAGACGATAAAAACAGGTATTTACTGGCAAGAAGGGGACTTATTCAAATGTCCTTGTCCCAATTTTAATGGTTTAAAAGACATACCTCAAATTCCACTTACATATTGTCAGTGCTGTGCTGGTCATTTTCGTTATCATTATCAGAAAATGTTAGGAATAAAGCTGAGTATTCATAAAATCATCTCATCTCCTCTATTCAGTAAAGGTCAGTTACCTTGCGAGTTTTTGTTTAAAATTGAAGAAAGTTAATCCGTTTTCTTTGAAACGGTCAGTTTGATACTAAAGATTTTTAAATGAACAGAATGGAGTTTCAAGATCGATTGATCTGAAAATATTTGATATCAAATATCTCCAGAGGTGGTTTTTGGGTCAAAAAACAATGGATATTGATGATTCCTCTCTGGTTCACGCTCCGTTTCGCCTCGGTTCACGCTCGGTTCAGCTATTTGCTTTATATTGCTTATCTAATTATTGAAGCAAAAACTATCAACTATTAATAAGAAAGCTTCCTTGATTGCAAGGTCTTGTGATCATCGTATCATCTGCTGGGTTTATTGTTTTGGTAGACATACAGATCTGCTATTATGATTGATTGGGGACCCCAAAAGATATGTTGTTTTTAAAAAGAATCATTGAAACATCTTATTAATACTATTCTACTTGGACAATATTTCAGTAACTGAATGCAATCGAAGAGTAGTTTACGGAAATAATCAATAAATCATCAAGAGCCGCATGAAGTAACATTATTAAAAATTATCAATTAGCATATTATTGTTTAAAATATTAAAGCCAAACAATCACTCTCTTTAGAAACACCTGTTGAATCTGACCCAAAATAACCTAAAAATATGCTTTGAGGAATATTTTCAGATATTGATAAATGAAGTAAAAAATCAGCAAATTTTAAAAAAGCCAACTGTGATCCTTTAATATGAAGTTCATCTCTTCTTATAATTTCTTTATTATATGCTGATCCAAAATTATGCTCATTAACTCCATAAAAGGTTAAAAATTCTTCAGATTTTAAAAAACCATTAGAATAATATTTATATTTTTTTCTCTCTGTATGAATGTAATTATATGAAGTAATTTTGGAATAGCATTCTGATTCGACTAAATTATTGTAATCTTTGACGTTATAAGGATTTGTTACAATAATCTTTTTTGCTTTAGATTTATTGTTTTCTAAATAGATGGTTGTTTTACTATCTTTTACATTTGAGAATGTTAAAAAAATAAACAATAGCCCAAGGCATCTACATAGATTTTTATCAACATGTAAATTAACTCTGTTTATAAAGTCACATTTCCCATATTTAACTTCATCAAAAGTGACCATTAATTCATTATCAATAAATCTATCTACAATTATGATATTTTTTGTTACAACAATATTTTTATAATTGCTTTTGAAGAAGTCTGAAAAAACATCATTAAAATAACTTTTAAAATTTTCCATAGGAACTCCCATGTATATTTGAAATTGCTTATAAATATGAGTTTATTTGAAGCTAAAATCAGATTTTATCAGCTCTAACTGACTGCTATACATATCTAGTCCTCTTGGCTCATAAAAAAATGGAGTTAAGTGTAATCTTTTTGTATGGTTGCTAGGCATAGATAGATTTAATAACAAATCAGCAAATATGATATATGCTATTGTTGATCCGCTAATATTTAAAATCGTTTTGTTATCTATATGATTATTATTATTGTTAGTTAACTGTATGGATATACATTCATCGGAATGTCTAATATCATTCTTATAAATATCCTTATTTATCGTTGTTTTTGAGAATTTATATTCATACTTTTTTTCATACTTCGAATTATTAATAAGGTATTTTATTTTTACTGGCTTTTCAATTAATATTTTATTCAATTCAGAGTTGTTATTGTTTAGTAATACTGCAAAATTCTTATGCTTTTTATTAAAAGCAATTGAAATGAGCAATAATCCTAAAGATCTCATCAAATCCATAGTTAAGAAAAGTTTTATTAAATCATTAGATGAACATTTACCAAATGGCACGACTTCTTTTTTTATTATTATATTATTATCAGAATAATTCTCTGGAATATTTAACGATTGACTGATATAAATATTATTATAACTATTTCTGTACTCTTTTTCAAATAGATTGTTAAAATAAAGACTTAAATCATTCATTTTTTCTCCTTTGCTAATTTGCTAAATACGCTGTAAAGTAAAGTTCACTTCTAGATAAAAATATAGAAAAATAATCACTTTCTATTCCAGCACTAACAAGATCTGAAGATATTGGACAAAAGGTAATATCTGATACCTTAGATTCGTTTAGTGAAAGATTTAAAAAGGTATCTGCGATAAAAATGTAAGCATCTTCTGAACCTGAAATAAGTAATCTGTCAAGTGGCATATTATAATCGTTTGATTCATTTGAAAGATTTAGAACTAAAGCATCTGTTTTGTTATTTTCATAATTTCTAAGAATTTCATACTTTTTTAAATAATGTTTCTTTTTATATCTATAATTTGAAACTTTGCTAATATAGCTAGAACAGAAATCTAAATTGATATTTGATGAAACAGATGGTTTGTCGATAATAATCATTTTAATACTTGAATATTTACTTTTTAGATAGATGGTAATATTGTCAATATTTGCTTCATTAAAAACATAGTATAGAAGTAATAAGCCAAGATTTCTAATAGTTACTTCATCAATATAAATTCTTGGTTCGTTTATATAATTGCTTTCACCATAAGCCCATAATCCTCGTTTGATGATAATCCTTGAATCTTCATATTCTCTACAAATATTAATTGAATTAGTAATTTTAATTAAGCTCATCTCATTAAGAAACTTAGTTTTAAATATTCTGTTAAAGGCTTTATTGAGATTTTTCAAATTGTCTCCTTTAAATTTTATACTTATTTGTATGAAGTAGAGAAATTAATTGTTAATTATTAATCGTTCTGGTTATTTATAATCCTTCTCTCTATCAAAATAATTTTATTCTAACGTATCAGCAATTATTAAAATCCGTCAATAGTTTTTTTTAATCTTGATAATAAACTTCAAGAAAGACAACATTTTGTAGGTTAAAAGTGATGAATCGATTAGGATACAGATATTGAGAAGATGATATCTATTATATGTTGTGTTTATCAAGATACGATATCCCAGATGGATTAAATTGCCATTGATTACACATTTGCTATTAAGATATCAAGGCTAACGCCCCTGGATACTGAACCTCTGATATTGTAATTAATTTTCAGACGGAGGGGGTTATGGAAAAAAAAGCGTAATTTACCAGATTACAAAAATATTGGGTGTCGCACCTACAGCGCTCATTCATAAGTGATGTTTCTCACAGGCCTTACAGCCTGTGTTAAATATATGTCGTTCCTATTGAACTCATTTGAGAAAGCACCAGAGGTGCGAAATATCTATAACCACTGGTGTCAGCCAGTGGGAAAAAATAATCAGAAAATTAGTGCTATCAGTGCGACACCTGATCTAATAAATCTGCTTTAAGGGAAAAATGCATAACTCTTACATGGAATAATTTAGTAAGAATCATTTCATTTACAGATTATCCCCATCTCTCTTTGAGTTCTTCACAAAGATGAAGATATCTGCTTTTCGCAATTAGATATTTTTGAGATAATTCTTCTGTATTGTTTACTTTAAAGAGATTCTCCACCAACTGATGATCTTCTTTGGAATAATCCCGATAACCATAGAGCAATCCGAAATCTGCTTTACTTGGGCGGTATTTGAGGTTGAGCATAATGGCAAGGTTTCTGGCAATAAAACTATAATATGGCGGGAAAGCTTCAGAAAATATTCCACGAGCTATGTACTTCATAATGGCAATATCAAATAAAAAGAAAGTTTCAGTTCCTCTGCGATACATTGCTTTTCCCAATTTAGTGATTTTTTCTGCATCAGCAGGTTGAGTATTGAGCATTTCTTCCTTTTGAAACCAGACATAAGCCTCACCATGACGATCTGACTCTGTAAATTTATCATCTAAACTCTTTTTTATAAAGGCGATATCAAAGTAGAAAAACTCTGGCACATTGCCAGTTTGATAATAACATTGGCTAAAACCATGCCAGGTCGGTTCAGGAACCCTGTATTTTTGAATTATTCCAAACTCTTTTTCCAAATATTCGCTAATCATTTCATAGACTTCTTCTACTGAATCATCAGAACAAATCACTGATAAATCCAGATCTGAATATTCATCTGCAAAACCTGTAGCGACAGAACCACCTTCCCAAACGGCAATAATATCCTTATGAGCAAATAATACCTTTTTCATCTCTTCACGAATTTGTTCTCTGTTTTTCACCTGATCCTCCCCTTTATCTTGATCAATTTTTTTCCAATCACTTATTTTGTCTCACATTATTTCATCATTTGTCAACAATGGATTAATGTTTTAGTCTTATTTTTCATGCTAATATAACAATATCAAATTTCGTGCCAAAATGAAATATTTTTCATAAATTGGTAAGAATCAATCAAAAGTAAAGAGAAAATCTTGACGCAAATGCTCATTAAAGCAGATTTGAACTACAAGGGTGGGAAAAGTAAAATTTAAGCTTCAAATTGAAGCAAAAATACAGAGGGAGTTAAAAAATGTTACAAAAATTAAGCGCGCTTAATTCTTTGCGGTGGAAGACAGAAACTTCAAAATCAATGAAAGTAGCAAAAGAAACAGGGTTGATCATTGGTGGATCATTATTTATTGCACTAATGTCTCAACTTTCAATTTTATTGCCATTTACACCTGTTCCATTCACTGGCCAGACTTTTGCGATCATGTTAATTTCTGTTCTTTTCGGGGGGAAAAGAGCCGTGTTCACAGTATCAGCTTATCTGACAGAAGGAATTTGCGGATTACCCGTATTTTCAAGTGGCGGATTTGGAATGATGCACCTTTTAGGACCATCAGGAGGATACCTTATCGGATTTCTTTTTGCCTCTTACTTGGTGGGCACTTTATCTGATAAGGGATTAAGTAAAAATTTCTGGTCGATGATCATGATGATGGTTCTTGCTCATTTGATCATTTATTCTTGCGGATTAATCAACTTATCAAGATTTTTTGCTTTTAATCAGATTTTCAATTTAGGTTTGATTCCTTTTTTACCTGGAGATGCATTAAAAATCATGATTCTTTCCGCTATTATTCCAATGAGTAAAAAAATTATGAAATAGTTATTAGAAAGCCTGTGTTATGCAGGCTTTTATCTTTCTTTAAGAATTTCGGTCATATTGAAAAAGGGGATTAAAATGGGAAGTGTGCTTACTGCGAGATGTGAATGTGGATATAACAAATTGCTTAAAGTCGGCTATGCGATGCTCTCTATGGGTAAATCCTGTTATTTCCCTTTTTATTGCCAAAAATGTGCAATCATATTTGAAGGAAATTATCTAAAATCCCAAGAGAACTGTCCAAAATGCAGAAGTAAAAAAGTAATTCCCTTTGATCATTCTGACTTACAGAAGGTAAAAGGGACAAAAGTATTATTCTATATATACCTATTTGATCAGCATCAGGATAAAGAAGGTATTAATGACGGATTTTATTTTTGTCCGATTTGTTGTAACTATACACTTCAGTTTGTTGAAGATCAATATATGGACTGGGATTGAAAAAGGGCTCAAACGAGCCCCAAATGATAAATAAAACTGATCTGATTTTTACCAGTACTCATCAAAATGAGTGACTTTCCATTCACCGTTTTGTTTTTGCCAGAGCCATGTTTCTTGTAATAATGACTCTTCTGAGCTTCCTTCTTTTGAAGTTGCAATACTTTTTATCTCACCTTTCCAAAGCACAGCCTCTTTGGATAAAACAAAAAATTTCTGCTTTTCAATCGTTAATTTTTGTCCTGAAAATCCTTCGTATTCTTTCATAATAGCAGGCATTAAATCAGATTTTTTAAAAGCTTTTTTCCCCATATAAAATAGGGCATCTCCATCATCGCTTAAATATTTCTGCATTGCATCGGTTTTTAACTGTTCTGCACTACTTAATAAGTCATTCATTTTGGCTTCAATTTCACTTTTGATAAGGGCTTGGTCTTCAGCTGTCATCGGCATTTCTTTCTTTGCACAAGCACCAAGAATCAGCAAAGCAAGCAGAAATAAGGTCATGATTTTTTTCATTTTTTTCCTCCTGTTTATACTATAATTTTAGCATTTCTATCCCTGTAAAATGGCAAAATAAGTCTAAGTCCTCAAGAATATCACCATAGACGATCAAATGATGATTCCCCAATGAGTGAGCAAACCATTGATGCAAATCTCCATTAATCTCAATTCTTGATTGAGTTCGGCATAATTCTGGATTTTTTTCGTTCTCTCCGATGATTTTGCCTTTAAAGGCAATCATCTGGTCAAATGCACCGCCCAGTCGGAAGATTGTGACTTCTTCATTTTTCAGATGTGCTTCAATAGCTACACTTAAATCGCTTTCCATGTGTGTTTTAAAACAAAGTTCTTTTTGATGGTCAAGCATCGACAATGGTACAGAACAATGAGCAAAGATCATTTGATTTTTATCAAAATCAAGGCTTGATGGATTTGCCATCCACACTGCTTGATGGGTCATTCTTTGAGCAATCAGCATCCCAACAAGCGCATGTTTATCTCCTTCACAAGCCGAAGTAATCCCCTGATCATTGAGTAAACTCAGAGCCAGACAAGCGGTATATTTATGTTTGAGTAAATCAAAGCATCTTAAGGTTAAAGCTTGAATTTGATATTGATTGACGATATTGAGCAGTGCTTGATGCACTTTTAAAGCATTTTTAAGATCATCTTGAGAGATATTATTCATTTCAATATGCTTATTCTGAGCAGTGAAATCATCAAATGTTTTGTCATTATTCAATTTTAAATATTCTTCGTGAACTAAAGCCGTATCAAGGCTGATGAAATTTATACCAAAAGCTTCATTTTCGGTCTTTTGAGACAAGATCAGCCATTCAGAGGGATCTCCAATCAAGGCAACATATAAACCCTTCAGAGAGGCTAATAAATGAGCAATCTTTAGATACTGATGCAAATCATTCTGAACTTTTTTATCAGAAGCGTTTCCATAAATCATTTTTAGTGGATATGCATGACGATAAAGTCCCATAATTTCCATACCTGCTGCAAGAGAATTTTTCTCAGAATGTACCCATAGTAATACCGGTTTAGCGCTTTCACAAATTAGAACTTCAGCCAGTTGCTCTACACCACCTCCTGCAAGCAGTACTACAAAGGCATCGATGTCATTTTCTTGAAGTAAGTCTTTGATTTGAGATTCCTGATTGGCATATAAAAACACATCAAATTGATTTAAATCAAGATGATGATTTAAGAATGCTTTTTGCCATTCAATGACCCGATCTTTTGAATCTATTTCTGAAAACAGAGTGATGAAGGCAATCATGAATCAGCCTTTTGAGAGGGGGCTAAATGTTTTTTTAATGAGGTCCTGATGCTGACGTACGAATTCATTTGAAGGTTCAGCTCCACATTTACGGCATTTTAAATCATAAGCAGAATTGATGGTTTGACATGCATTACACTGATATTTTGCTTTCATTTGATCAGTCCAATCTTCAATAGAAGTATTTTTTGCTAATTCCAAATCTTTCCACAAATCAATAAGATGAGGTGCTTTCCGTTGAAAATCTTTAATCAAACCACAAGGAAAAACATCACATTCTGAACAAAAGTTAATCCCTTTTTTGGTTGCACAATCTTTAAACGCACATTTTTGGCAATGAACCACTAAAACATCAGATCTGCACCCAAGACATCTCATATCGTCCACGCTTTTATTAAATCTCTGGGCAATCATCGTTAAACGGGCTTCATCTTCAGTTGTTCCAATATACAAAGAGCATGCATCACAGAATAATCCGCATACAGCTGCTCTTTTTAACAAATCATTCGTATCGCTCATTTTTTCCTCATTTATTCATTTTTTATTAGTAAAACGCTCAGTTGTTGACTTGTCAATAAATATGTCGAAGATTTTTATTTTAATTTCATTGCCATTTATAATAATGAATTTCCTTGACGAAAATAAAGTTCATTTAAAATATTGATAATAGTTGCATCGTTCTTTTGCTATAAAAAAAATGCTAAAAGATCATGGCATAATAAGTTTAAAAAAATATTGTGAATATAGAAGAGAATATAAAAAGGAGAAAACATGAAAAAAATCTACATTATCGTATGTATTGCGCTACTTGGCGTTCTTTTTACTGCTTGTAATAAAGATAAGCAAGTGGATTATTCATTGCTTTTACAAGGCACATGGGTGAATACATTGGTCAATGATCAGGCTGTATTGACTGATAAAACTTATATTATGGAACTTAAATCAGATGGTACAGAGATGTATGCCACAGGATACAGCTTGGATGAGAACAATAAAACTTGGAAAGAGAACAGCGCTTATCAATATACGATCAAGGGAGATATTATTCACATCAGTGGTGCCGATATTGATGGAAATAAAATTCAGTCAAAGTTTAAAATTCAATCACTTGCAGATAATGTGTTGAAGATCACGGTAGAAGAGTTTTCTTCGAATGGCAAATTGATACCTGATAACAATACCTATACACTGATCAAAGTAAAAGCAGATCACAAAGAAGCCTTTACAGGGGTTTGGTATGGGAAATGCACTACTCCAGGTGCTGTTGACAGTTTGTATCACTACTGGGAATATTTTGAAGATGGCAGTTTTAACTACTATTATCAGGACAAAGATAACAAGTGGATTAAGAAATCTGATAATCAAGGTCGCTATTTCCTTTATGGTCAATTGATGGTCTCCAACTTTTCTCATGACTTACTTAGTGGAGGTCAAGGACTTGCATTTGAAGGATGGAACTTTAGCATCAAAGACAATAAGATGATTTGGACAGGATTAAGAGAAAATAATGTCACTGTGACTTATGAAATGGAGAAAGTCTCTGCACCGCCTAAAATCTGATTGCTTTAAATTTTCAATCTGATTGTATTTATTCCATTTGAGAAATGATGCTCAGAGCTCTTTGATATATTATTGACAATCATCATACTCAGGCTTTCTGAATCTTCATCCTGACTTATAAAGGGATTAAATTCTTGAGCAAGATATGAGATCATTAGATAAATATCATTATTTTCATCGGAGTATTCCAAAGAGATTTCAATTTGAGGCTGACTATTCTGGTAGCACTGTTCGAAGATTTCTGTTATCAATTCTTCGATCATCAATTGAATATAGTATATCTGTTTGGCGATAAGATTGTATTTTTGGCAGAATACTTCGATTTGAGCATTTAAGGTAACCAAATCAAAACTTTTTGAATGAATTTGATAGTTTAGAATTCTAAGTTTTTTAATAAATGCGATCGTCTTTTCTTTCTTTGGATGATCAAAAATTTCTTCTGGTGTTCCTTCTTCATAAACACCACCTTCATCCATATAGATAATTCTGTTGGAGATGTCTTTTGCAAACTTCATTTCGTGAGTAACGATGAGCATGGTAAGACCCATTTTTGTTAACTTTCTGATAATGCTTAAAACTTCACAAGTCATTGTTGGATCCAAAGCTGATGTCGGTTCATCAAACAACATAATTTCTGGTTCCATAGCGAGACAACGAGCGATCGCAATTCTTTGTTGTTGCCCTCCTGAAAGTTGATTCGGGAAGTGTTTTTCTTTATCAGACAAACCAACTAAAGCAAGCAGTTCTTTTGCTTTTTTTTCAGCTTCAGTTTTGGTCATTTTCTTTACCTGAATAGGAGCTAATGTTATATTATCAATCACATTTAAATGGGAAAACAAATGAAAACCCTGATACACCATTCCCATTTTTTCTCTAATTTTGTTTAGATTAACCTCTTTTTTTAGTGATATCACAGCCATTAAGAATTATACTTCCATTACTTGGTCTTTCCAACATTGCAATACATCGGAAGAGCATGCTTTTACCTGTACCTGAGGGACCAATAACTGAAATACATTCTCCTTTTTTGATATGAAGATTGACATTGTTGAATACAGTAAATGAACCAAATTTTAATGAGAGATTGTTTATTTTAATCATGACATTTCTCCTGCTTCGATTTAATTGAGAAAATCGCATATACCAGATAAGAAAGTCCTAAATAAGCGAGTACACCAAAGAATAAAGCAAAAAAAGGGTCGCCAGTTCGCGAACCAATATTATTCACAGTTCGGGTTAAATCGGTGATTGAGACGTAACCCACTACTGATGTCCATTGGATTAAATTGATAATCGTATTTTGATAGACAGGCTTTGCAATCTTTCCTGCTTGGGGTAAAGTGATATTGATAAATGCTTTGAATTTTGAGAAACCAAGCATTCTAGCGGCTTCTAATTGTTTCGCATCAACGGCTTCAAGGGCTGAACGCATCACTTCAGCAATATGTGCTCCACTATTTAAAGCAAATGCAACAATCGCGATGTAAACAGCATCAATTCTTGAATTTGCAAATACGACATAGTATAGAATCATGAGTAGAAGTAAAACGGGACTTCCACGAAGTATGGCGATAAACATAGCAGCTGTTTTTTTTAACAAGGTTAGTTTTGACATTTTGAAGAAACAAAGAATAGCGCCAAAGATCGTTCCCAAGAATAATCCAGAGAATGAGATTAACAAGGTGATCCACAAGCCTTTTAAAACAATTAAATAGGCGTTGCCCGCAATTAAGTTTTTATAAAAAGTAATTGAAATACTTTCAAAGAGATTCATTTATTGACGCTCCCGTTTATTTATAAAGGCGATTCTCTTACGATATCATCATAAGAAAATCGCTTGAAATATTGTATAATCGATTGAATGATGAATGCTATTTTCTAACCAATAGAATCAATCCTTCAAAACTATAATATGGTTTGGTAAAAACAAATTTATCATTGCTTGAATTGATTAGAGAAGCAATTTGTTGTGTATAGAACTGACTAAAAATTATATCAATTTTTTTGCTATAAAGAGAAGGGAACTTCGCTTGCGCTTCAAGTGGGACAAATTCGATATTTATGTTTAACATTTTACTCAACTCTGACATAAGAGCAACATTGAATCCAGCAGGTTTTCCATCAGCCGCAATATAATCAAGTGGTGTATAATCACCTGTTACGCCAACGTAATAAGTTTTTGCTCCTTCAATCACTGGTATTTTTTCAGAGACTGGTTCATTTGAGGCGGGTAAATTTGTGATCCATTTGTCTGCAAGAGCTGCTAAAGTTCCGTTTTCCTGTAATGTTGCAAGCGCAAGATCAAGAGAATCTCTTAAAGACTGGTTTTCATTTCTAACGATCATAATGACACTGCCGTCAGCGTCTTCCGTCACATTTATAATTTTCAAGTCATTGTTTCTTTTTACATAATAGTCAGCAACAAACTTAATTTCCAATGAAGCATCCACTTTGCCTGCTTTTAATGCTGTAACTACATCAGATGATCTTGGATAATACAGGATTTCTTTTAATTTAACGCCAAGACTTTTTTCGATAATTGGGTTCAGAATTTCTTTTGAAGCACTCGTTGAATTTGTTCCAAGAATTTGCCCTTCCATGTCAGCCACTGAATTAATTGATGGCAAGTTCTTTTTGCTACAACTTATCACGCTAAAAGCAATAATTACAACTAATAAGATTAGGGTCATTTTTTTCATTTTTTTCTCCTGATTGTTTTTTATATTTAACTATTTGATATTTTTTTAAACAAACTATAACACCGTAGATAACTATGTTTGTCAGGCAGAGGTAAATTCTTTACACACTACTATTTCATCATGAGTTTAATTTGAGCTATCAATCATTTTTATGTCAATTACTTTTTTGAGAAAATTTCGAAAAAAAAGAGCTGTCCGAAAACAGCTCTATAGATAATCTTAAATGATTTTATTTTTTGGATTCTGTCATGATCATCCAACTGATACCAAACTGATCAACAAACTGACCAAAGTAATCACCCCAAAACGCGTCTTCCATAGGCATAATCACTTTCCCATTGGCTGACAAAGCTTTGAAATAATGATCTGCTTCTTCTTTGGTATCAACGCTTAAGGAAATAGCAAAATTATTACCTTGGACAAAGGTAGGAGCCCATTCTCCTCCAGTATCACTTCCCATCAATACAGCATGCTTGCCGATAGGAAGACCAACATTCATAATCATTTCTTCCATATCTTTAGGTAAATCGGGCATTCCTTCCTGTTTTGGCATTTCTTTGAAACGACCGATGTAGGTGAATTCTCCACCAAATACAGATTTGTAAAATGTAAAAGCTGCTTCACAGTTACCAGCAAAATTGAGATATATGTTGATGTCTTTCATCTTAAACTCCTTAATTTTTCTAAATGCAATGCATTTCTCATAAGATAATAGTTAAAAATACTAAAACAAATTATTTTTTTGCATTGACACTCTTTTTTCTATATGTTATGAATATAGTTCAGGAGGTAAGTAATGAAACAACTCAAAGCATTAAAGATCGTCAATTTCTTTTTATTTCTCGATTTTTTAATCGTATTAACAAGTGTCCTTTTTTACAAAATCATTCCAGGAGATTTAAACGGCAGTGAATCTATGTCACAGCTACATGGATTATCAGGAATGATTTTTGTACTGTTAGTAATCATTCATTTTAGTTTGAATTTCAAATGGGTCAAACTCAATTATTTTACAAAGAAAAAAAAGTAGAAAGTGGAGGTAAAAATGAAAAAATCAGTAATCATCCTTTTTGTAACAATGTTATTTGTAATGCTTTTAAATGCACATCCAGCAAGTGAAGTTAAAGCCAGTTTTGACAAAAACACATCAATTTTAAAAGTAGATTTCACTCATAAAGTAGATAATGAAAGTGCACATTTTGTTTTTGATGTCGAAGTAAAACTGAATGGGAAAAAGGCAGTGAAACAGGAATTATGGAAGCAGGAAAACAAAGAAGGAGGATCAGTTCTTTACAAATTGACTGATGCAAAAGCAGGTGACAAGATTCAAATAATCACTGACTGTAATAAGGGCGGAAAGAAATCAGAGACGATCGTCGTTAAGTAACTTTTTGGCAGGTTTAAACCTGCCTTTTTTAATTAAGGAAACACTATGAGAACAAATCTTTTAATAATGCTATTGCTATTGACTGTGGCCAGTGTATTTGCTTACGAACACTCTATGCTGAGTCTTTATACTCCAACAAATCTGGAAAAGGGTCAAGGTCAGTTTCAAGTGAAGCACCGATTTTATGGCGATATCACTGAAGAACCTCTTGATTCATTTTTTGGAATGCTAAAAGGAGTCAATATTGGTATTGATCTTCGATATCAGTTTTACCCAAAAGCTGAAATGACTTTTAACTATTCCAAGTTTAAAAAAGATACTCAATTTGGATTGTCATACAAACTTCAAAAAGAAGATTTCCCGATCATAGGTCAAGTTAATTTAGATTATCTGACATTCAAAGAACCGCTAATGAATGACGATCGCAGAGGGAATTTTAAAACTGTACTCTCCATTCAGAATGAACCGTTTTGGGAACGATGGGTTACAACGCTTAATGCCGGATATGATATGTATTATGAACGCCCAATATTGGGTATTGGGACAAATATTATGATCATTGATAAAGTGTATTTACTGGCTGAGTATTATCCTGTTTTAGACAGATCAACAAATATCGAACAGTTAGAAAGATATCTTAAAGAAGCTGATGCATTTTCTATAGGTATTAAACTCGATACATACGGGCATCATTTTAAATTTCAGGTATCCAATTCAGAACACATGACCTTACATCGATTGACGATGGGTGCAGATAAAAGTGCTCCATTGATGTTTGGATTCAATATTGAAAGACGATTGGGATTATAGGGGGATTCATGAAAAACATCATTTTAATCACGATCGCATTTATTGTAATATTTAGTTTAAGTTCCTGTAGTAAGGTATCAGAAGAAACTTTAGGACCTGGTACAACTATTGACGACCAGGGCTTTAGTGTTGTGAATACCAACGGATTCTCTCTAAAATACAAAGTAGATGGTGCAGATCTTCATTGCAAACTCAGTACTTCCACCAGTGGATGGGTCGCTGTAGGATTTAATCCCAGTTCAATGATGAAGGATGCCAATCTGATTATCGGTTATGTGAGCAATAATACAGCGAATATCAGAGACGATTTTGGTGTCAGCAATACAGAACACTCTGCAGACATTTCAATCGGTGGCACGAGTAATGTCACACTTATTTCAGGGTCAGAAAGCAATGGGACGACACTTCTTGAGTTTAAAATTCCTCTTAACTCAGGAGATCCAAAAGACAGAGCATTGGCTTTGAATCAATCCTATCCCATTATCTTTGCCAAAGGGAGCTCAGATGATTACACATCATTGCATACGGGAGTTGCTTTTTCATCTATCACTTTAGGAACAGTTGATCCAGATTCAACAGGTGTGGTACCTGATACGGTTGGCTACAATCATGTCAGTTCAGCAGATTACAATTTTCATTGGAAAATCGAAAATGACTCAATTAAATGTATCCTTTCTGCAAATACAGCCGGCTGGGTAGCTGTCGGATTTGATCCAACAGCACGTATGCAGAATGCGAATTTTATAATAGGGTATGTCAGCAATAATATTGTCAATATTCGAGATGATTTTGGTATTTCTCAAACTGATCATGTTTCTGATGTTTCTTTAGGAGGAAATGATCATCTATATCAAAAAGCGGGAAAAGAGCTCAATGGAATAACGACTATAAGCTTCTCGATGCCTTTGAATTCCGGTGATGCTTATGATAAAGCTCTCAATCCACAAAATTCATATCCAATTATATTTGCAAAGGGTCAATCTGATGATTTTTCTTCGATGCATACTGGTACAGCAGTTATTAACCTCAATCTTTCTGGAACAGGTGTCACACAAGGGATTAGTACTGGACCTGATATTGCTCTTGACAATGACATTACAGGATTTCAGTCAGAGTCATTTGATAATGTAACTTTTAAATGGAAAATCGTTGGTGATTCTCTTCGAGTACATTTGATCATGCCGACTTCAGGATGGGTAGCCGTTGGTTTTCGACCAACAGAGGAAATGCAGAATGCCAATTTGATTATCGGCTATGTAAGTAACGGTGTTGCTTATCTGAGAGATGATTTTGGTGATTCAGAAACTACACATGCCTCCGACCTATCTCTGGGTGGGGAAAACCATGTCACACGAGTCTTTGGAAGAGAAACTGGAAATGTAAGCGAAATTCACTTTACTATTCCATTAGATTCGGGAGATTTGTATGATCGTGCGATCATTCCAGGAAATGAAATAGACATCATATTTGCTTATGGTCCGAATAGTTCAGACAACTTCAATTCGATGCATGCTTATGAAGAGGATCGATCGATCGTAATCGATTAAGATATCTATCAATAAAAAAACACACAGGACTTTTATAAATTTCCTGTGTGTTCTATTTTTGTGGATATTATTTGAGGAGGATGAGTTTATTTCCTGAATGAGAATAGGAAGATTTAAGGATTAAAATATAAATTCCTGAAGACACGGCATTTCCTAAATAATCATTTCCATCCCATACTAAATCACGGTATGCCCCTTTAGTTTTATATCCTTTATAAAGTGTTTTCACTAACTGACCCTTTGAGTTGTAAATATTTAGTTCTATCTGATCATCTAAAGGTATTTCATAGGCAATCTGGGTAATGGGATTAAATGGATTGGGATAATTCTTTACTTTTAAGTTTTTAATACTTAGTTCTGGTTGATCATTACTCAATTCCTGAAGCACAATCACATCAGAAAGATGCAAACTATTATCCATTTCAAGACCTTCAATCCAGTAATAGTGGGTTTGATTTGTAGGGCTTCCCGAATCTGTAAAGGTATAGCCCAACTTTCGTCAAATAAGTCTGAAACTCTGATAAATAGGGCATCGACTTT